>JBBQRA010000011.1:0-46904 GCA_038215275.1 Bryobacterales bacterium
TATGCCTAAAGGTCCAGCCGCCCGAACCATGGACAATGTGTCCCATCCCCTGCCGCCGACGCTGATGCCGGGGCCGGGTTCGTCCAACGTTCTGATTGGCTTTATGCCTGCTTGGCGGGGTATGCCGCTGGCCGCCGCAGCAGGCTTGCAGGCGGCGCAGCAGGCGGCGGATATTGCGATCAAGGCGGCCGAGTCGGCGACGAAGGCCGCGGTTGGTCCAGCCGCACCGATCGCGTTAGCGGCCGAGCAAGCCCTGAAGGCCAGTCTCCTTGCCTCAATGAGCAGCATGGTCACGGGTATGTCGGGGGGAGCGGATATCCATATGTGCACGGTGCCGACTCCCGTTCCTCCCCATGGTCCTGGCGTCGTGATTGATGGATCCGCGACAGTAAGCATCAACAATCTGCCGGCCTGCCGCCTAGGCGATACGGTGCTCGAAGCCATTGGCGGACCGAACAAGATCGCCAAGGGCGAAACGACCGTAATCATCGGGGGCTGAGGCCGGGTGCGTCGCCGGTCGTTTCTGCTATTCGGTGCAAGCGCTGGCCTTTATGCGGGGCCGCTTGAGGACCGGATCCGGCGAATTGAGCAGCGTTGGCTGCCGGTGACGTCAATGGCCGGGGAGCGTGTGCCTGCCGTGAGCATGGCCGTTTTCCGTGGCGGACAGATTGAATGGGCTCGCGCTTACGGCGTGGCGACAACGACAGGGACGCTGTTCCAGGCTGCGTCGATTTCGAAGCCGCTGACGGCCATGGCGGCGCTGCATATGGCGCAGTACGGCAACTTCACGTTGGATGAAGACGTAAACGGCAAATTGAAGAGTTGGCAGGTGCCGGAGAACGAGTTCACGGCCGCGGCGAAGGTTACCGTGCGGGGGATTCTGAGCCATACCGCGGGGCTGACCGTACACGGGTTTCCAGGCTACGACGAGGACGACGACGTGCCGAGTGTGCTGGAGATTCTCGACGGGAAGATTCCGGCCCGAACGCTGCCGGTGCGTGTGGACCAACAGCCGGGAACGAAGTTCCGTTATTCTGGCGGCGGTTACACGGTGTTGCAGGTCCTGCTCGAAGATCGCTTTGGCAAGGCGTTTCCGGAGTTGATGCGACGCATCGTGTTGCAACGTTTGTCGCTCCACACAAGTACTTTCGAACAACCGCTACCGGCGGAATTGGCGGCGCGGGCGGCGGTGGGGTTCCATGCGAACGGCCGGAGTTATACGGGCGGATGGCACGTGTATCCGGAGATGGCGGCGGCAGGGTTGTGGACGACGCCGATCGACTTGGCGAAGTTTGCGATTGAAGTGCAGAACGCGTTGGCAGGCAAGTCGAACAAGGTGGTGGGGAAGGCATCCGCGGAGTTGATGGTGACGCCGCACATCGGCGTCTATGGGCTGGGCTTCGAGACGCGGCCGGGGTGGTTCGGGCACGGCGGATCGAACGCGGGCTACCGGTGCCGGCTTTGGGCGGCGCGTGACGGATCGCACGGAGCGGCCGTGATGACGAACTCAGATAGCGGCGCGCCGCTCGTCGGGCGGATTATTGCGGCGATTGCCGCGGAGTCCGGCTGGCCGGAGGGGCTGGGTTAGTTCAGGCGCGTAGCAAGGACACGGGCTTCGGCATCGGCTTCTTTCTCGGTGAGGCCAATGATGCCGGCCATCCACGGGCCCTTGGTGAAGACGAATACAGGTTGGCCGCCGTCGGCGCCGAAATAGCCGCCGAAGCTGGGGATGAGCTTCGCGCCTTGGAGGGCCTTCTTCCAATCGAGCAGGAGGATGGCGGCGGTGGTGGGGTCCTTGAGCTTCGTGACGAAGACACGGTACTCCTTGGCGCCCTTCTTGTAAGTGGCGAGCGTCCCGCCGGGCATGAACGTCTTGCCGAGGAGAGCTCTGGGAATGAGTTCGGCCTTGGTCCGGTTGGCCATCGGAAGCCGGCGGGATTCGTCGGCGGGTTGGGCGAAAGCCGGGACAAGTAGAAAGACGAGAGAAATGCAAAGTCTCAGCATGGCGGTATCGTTTACTCTAATCCATATGCTTCGCTGCGCGGTACTGTTGCTTCCAATTGCGCTTTGGGCGCAAGTTCCATTGTTTGAAGAGGACGTCCAGAAGTCGCGGCCGTTCCGGGAACAGGGCTACCGCCAGTTTGAGGACTATCTGAAGAAGCTGCCAACGGCCGAGACGCTGCGGCAGCAGTTCCGGACGAAGATCGGGTTTCCTCCCGCAGGCTTCACGGAGACGCCCGCCATGCGGTGCGAGGCGATGGGTGAAGATGCCATCGCGACCTACTCAAGGTGCTGGGTGACGGTCGCGGCGGGACTGGAGACGTATGGGCTCTATCTGGCGCCAAAGAATCGGCAGGGGCCGGCGCCGCTGGTGGTGTCGCTACACGGCGGCGGCGGGTTTCCCGAGATGGCGCTGTTCAAAGGTGGCGCGAACTACCACGACCAGATTCGCGGAGCGGTGCGGGAGGGGTATGTCGTCTGGGCTCCGCAATTTGTGATGTATCCGTATCGCGACCGGGATACCAGCACGCCGATCCCGGCAGAGGTGCGGGCCGAATTGGACCTGAAGCTTCGGAATGCGGGCACGAGCCTGATGGCCGTCGAGTCAATGAAGGTGATTCGGTCGCTCGATGCGGTGCTGGCGCGGCCGGATGTGGATGCCAGCCGCGTGGCAATGATCGGGCTATCCTTCGGTGGGTACTACTCGCTCTACATTGCGGCGCTGGATCCACGCATAAAAGTGGTAGTCGCGTCGGGATGCTTCCGGGAGGCGCCGCTGGTGCGGGAGACGGTGATGGGCGGCCGGCCAATCGACTTGACCTCGCCGCAGCAGGTGGCGCTGATTGCGCCGCGGCCGCTGCAGATCCAGACCGGGGTAAAGGATCCGGCGGCGCCCATCGAGAGCGTACGGCGGACGTTGGCGGAGGCGCGGGTATATCATCCGGCACTCGACTATCAGGAGTTTGACGGCGGCCACGAATGGCGGGGAGACATTGCATGGACCTTTCTCAGAAAACACTTGCGGAAATAGCGAGGAAGAAAGAGCAACGGGCGTGGTACTTCTACGACTGGGCGAACTCGGCGTTCGCCTCGACGGTGCTGACGCTGTTCTTGGGACCCTACCTGACGTCGATTGCGAAGAACGCGGCGGGGGCGGACGGGATGGTGCATCCGTTCGGATTGAACGTGGATCCGCGGGCGTTTTGGGGATACTGCGTTTCGCTCTCGGTAATCGGGCAGGTGCTGGTGCTGCCCCTAGTGGGAGCGCTGGCGGACTACAAGCGGAATAAGCGCGAGTTTCTGGGTTTCTTTGCCTATTTGGGGGCGATCGCCACCATGGCGATGTTCTTTGTACAGGGGAACTTGTATCTGCTCGGCGGAGGCTTGTTTATCTTCGCCAACATCGCCTTCGGTGCGGCGAATGTGGTGTCGAATTCGTTCCTGTCGGAGTTGTCGACCCCGGAGGAACGCGATGCGGTGAGTTCCCGCGGATGGGGCTTCGGGTATCTGGGTGGGGGGCTGCTGCTGTTATTGAATCTGTTGTTTTTCTCAAATGCGGAGGCGTTGGGATTCAGCGAGGGGTTCGCGGTGCGGGTGAGCCTGTGCTCGGCCGGCGTATGGTGGGCTGGCTTTACGCTGATCCCGCTGGCGGGGCTAAAGAATCGGGGGACGCCGCAGGAGTTGCCGGCAGGCGAGAGTATAGTCTCGGTGGGCTTCCGGCAGTTCTTTCACACGGTGAAAGAACTGCGGCATTACCCGCAGACGATGATCTATCTGGTGGCGTATCTGATCTACAACGATGCCATTCAGACCGTGATCGCGCTGGCCGGTCAGTTCGGCAGCGATGAGTTGAAAATGCCGATGTCGAAGTTGACCATGGCGATTCTGATGGTGCAGTTCGTGGCGTTCTTTGGCGCGATGCTGTTTGGCTTCATCGCCTCACGGATCGGGGCGCAGAAGTCGATCATGCTGGCGTTGGTGATCTGGACGATGACGCTGGGATATATCTACATCGCGGTGACGACACACGAGGAGTTCTTCATCATGTCATTTCTGGTCGGCATGGTGATGGGCGGGACGCAGGCCTTGAGCCGCTCGCTATTCTCGCTGATGATTCCTGTCGGCAAAGAGGCCGAGTACTTCAGCGTGTATGAGATCAGCGATAAGGGGACCAGTTGGCTCGGTCCCCTTATCTTTGCGCTGGCGTTGCAGAGTTCCGGGAGTTATCGGACGGCGATACTCTCCCTGGTGGTGTTTTTTGTGATTGGGTTCGTTTTGTTGAGTCGTGTGGATGTGGCTAAGGCCGCCGCTACCGCCCGAAATAGTTGATGGAGACAATGGTCGAGCTCTTCGCGCCAGTCGCATCGGTGACGGTGAGTTCGAAGGTGTAGGCGCCTTGGCCCTGGCCGAACTGGACAGTGACCTTCGGCGTGTTGGCGGCGGCAGGGAACAACGCCGCCGTGGGGCCCGTGGAGCGCCACGCGTAAGTGAGGGGTCCGGCGCCAGTGGAGGTGCTGCCGTCGAGTCCCATTTCGCGGGCGAAGGAGTCGCGGCCTTGGGCGACGATCTTCGCGGCGACGGTGACGGCCGGAGCGGGCACCGTCATCTCGTAAAGCGCGATGGAGCCGCTGGTTTCGTTCGAGGTAATGAGCAGCGGTTTGCCGTTCGGACTCTGCGCGGCGGTGAGGGCCAGGACGCCTTCAGGGCCAAGGTCGCCAGCGGTGCCAGCTTCCGGGTTGCCTTTGAAATCGCGCGTGTTGGTGTAGGTGACGTAGACAGGCTTTTCGGGGTCTGTGATGTCGTAAACCATCACGCCGCCGATGCGTTCGAGGCCGATGAAGGCGTAAAGGCGGCCGTTGAGATCGGTAACGGCGACGCCTTCCGGTTCCGGGCCTTTGTTGTCGCTGCGGTCGTCGCGGTTGTTGTTCGCGTTGCTGGCGTTAAAGTTGTCCGGGAAAAGGCGGGCCGTGATCTGTTCAAATTGGTCGCCGCTATCGAAGATGAGCTTACCGGCGGTGTCCCAGATGGAGAAACTGCGGCCGCCGAGGACGTAGAGGGCGTCGAAGTCGCCGTCGCCGTCGGTGTCGCCAGTGGCGCGGGTGACGATGAGACGGCCGAGGTTGCCAGCCTGTTGGAGGGTGGCGGCATTCGGGAACTTGGTGGGGTCGAGGCGGAGGCTGCTGACGCGAGCCTCTTCGGAGTAGGTGCTGTAATCGCGGGAGTCGCCTTCGTTGGCGGTGATGAGCCACGTCTTGCCCTTGGCTTGGAAGGCCGCAATGGCGTCGGGCTGGTACATGCCGAAGACGGGCCAGTTGGCGATGTTGATCCGGTTGTCGCGGTCGCTGGCATCAAGGCCGTTGCCAGGAAGGCTATGGTCTTTGAAGCCGAGTCCGACGATGCGGGTAATGCGGGCCTGGTCGATGTCGACGACGCCGAGGGCGTTGTTCTCCTGGAGGGTGACCCATGCAGTTTTCGAATCCGGGGAGATGGCGATGTGCTCGGGTTCGACATCTTGCGCGACGGTGGCGCGGGGGCCGTAGATGCGAACGCTCCGGCCTAGCGTAGCGCTGTTAAAGGCTTTGAAATCGGCGGTACGGACATCGGCCTGCGTGACGTTGGCGATGCCTTTGCTGATGTCGATGATGGAGACGCTGCCTTCGGGGTCGACGGAGTAATCGGCATTGGGTTCGCCTTCGTTGGCGACAAGGAGTTTCTTCCCGTCTGGTGTAAAGATCAGCATGTCCGGAAGGGCGCCGACTTTGACGGCGCTGAGGAAGTTGCCGTTGAGGTCGTAGAACACGACGGAGCCGGGGTCTGTCTTGGGGTTCGCTTCGACCGCCGCGGCAATCACGCTGTTGCCGACCGCGACGCTATTGACGACAGCACCGTAAAGGGGCGAAATAAAGAGGCGGAAGAGAGGTCGGGGACGGCTTGGCGTGGAGACATCAAGGCCTTCGATGACGTTGGCCTGAGCGTTGACAAAGAATAGGCGCTTGGTGCCTTCATCGTAGGCGGCGATCTCGGCGCCGGCCTGATTGAAGAGGTTAGTGGAGTATCCACCGACCTTGTTGATTGTGAAATCCTGCGCGAACGCAGCGCCGGCGAGGGCCAGCAGAAGTAATGATTTTTTCATGCACTCCAGCGATATCAGCCTAATGTGACGTGCGGATGAAAAAGTTGTGACGGTTAAACTACGACGACGATTCGTCCCTGTACTTCACCTTCAAGAATCGACGGCGCGTGGAGTGGCACGCGTTCGAGCGGGATCTCCGTGGTGAGGCTGTCAAGTTTTTCGAGCGGCATCGTTTCGCCAAGGCGCTGCCAGATGCGGCGGCGTTCGGCGTTTGGAACTTCCACCGAATTGATGCCCAGCAGGTTCACGCCGCGGAGGATAAAGGGGAGAACGGTGGTAGGCAGGTCCGTACCGCCGGCCAGACCGCAGGCGGCGATGGAGGCGTTGGCGCGCATCTGACGAATCAGGCTGGCGAGCGTTGCGCCGCCGACGGTATCGACGGCTCCGCCCCATCGCTCTTTTTCAAGAGGCTTCGCGGATTCGGCGCTGAGGACTTGGCGGTCGATGATATCCGTGGCGCCAAGGCTGCGGAGATATTCGCTGAGGGCGGCGCGCCCGGTGGAGGCGGTGACGCGGAAGCCGCGGGCCGCTAGCAAGGCGATGGCGATACTACCGACGCCTCCGCCCGCGCCGGTCACGGCGATCTCCGGGCCGCCGGGCAAGGCGCCATGGCGTTCAAGGGCACAGACGCATTGCATGGCCGTAAAGCCGGCGGTCCCGATGGCCATCGCCTGGCGGAGGGAGAACGGAGAGGGGATGGGGACGCACCATTCCGCTTGGACCCGGGCGTAGCCGGCGTACCCGCCCCAATGCTTCTCGCCGAGGCCGCAGCCGGTGACGGCGACCTCGGTTCCGGCGGGAAGCTCCGCCGCGCTCGACTCGATCACCACACCGGCCAAGTCGATCCCGGGGATCATTGGGAACTTGCGCACCACGCCCGGCTTGCCCGCGATGGCTAGGCCGTCCTTGTAGTTCAGGCTGGAGTAGCGAACCTGAATGAGGACTTCGCCAGGGGGGAGTTCGTCCGTAGTGAGCCGGACGAGTTTGCCGCCGGTTTCGGTGAGGAGCAGAGCACGGAATTCGGGCATCGATTACTTCGCCGTGAAGTAGTTGGCTTCTCCCATCATGACGGATTCCACCTTGTCCGTCAGCTTGCCATTGGCCTCGCTGGCTTTGCGGGCGGCAACCCATTCCGGATCGGCGCCAAAGGCCTTCCAGGCTTTCTCGCGGGCTTCGCGGCTGGGGTATTTGAGGACGTAGATGAGAGTGTTGTCGGCTCCCTTCTCTTTATCGGTGGGGCCCCAGAAACCGATGACGTTGATGCCGTGTTTGGCGAACAACTTCATGGTGTGATTGCGGAAACGGTTGTGAAGGTCTTCCATCTTGCCGGGGGCGGCGACGTAGGTCCGCAGCTCATAGCTAGTAGCTTCTTTCTTCAGGGAGGGAGAGGGAGCGGGCGTCTGGGCCAGGCTCGCGACCGCGGTGGCCACAAGGGCCAGGAGGAGTGTGCGCATGGGCCCCAGTTTACAATGGAGGCTCCCTGGTATGAGAGATCGTATTTTATCGGCGCTGGCGTTGGGCGCAACCTTGGTGACTGCGAACCGGCGGCTGCGGCGAAAGTGGCGCGCGGATTTCGATGCCGCGCAACAGGCGGCGGGTCTGCGGGCGTGGCCAACGCCGGCGATCGTGAGCTGGGACGATTGGCTGGTCGCGGCGCACGACGAGAGCTTTTCGCCGCGGCGGCTGCTGAGTGATTTCGCGGAGCGGTACTTGTGGGAGCAGATTATTCCCGATGCCGTGTTGCTCGATCGGGCCGCGACGGCGAAGATGGCCTCGCAGGCTTGGGCGCTGCTCTGCGCCTGGCGTTTGCCTTTGGACCATCCGGCGTTCCGGGAAACTGAGGATGCGATGGCGTTTGCCGGATGGGCGCGGACGTTCGAACGGCAGTGCGCGCAGCGGGGTTGGCTGTCGCCGTCGGCGCTCGCGGATACGGTGGACCCCGTGGCGGCGGAGTTGTGGCTGACGGGTTTCGACGAATTGACACCGCAGCAGCAGGCGCTGCTAGAGCGTCGGGGGCGGCCATACTTTACGGCGGATGGTCCGGCGGGCGTGGCTGGGGATGCGTCGGTGGGCGAGTATCCGGATGCGGCGGCGGAGTTGCGGGCGGCGGCGGCGTGGGCGCGGCGGGCCATAGAGGAACGAGGCGCCACGTCGGTAGGCGTTGTGGTGCAGGACCTGGCGGAGCGGCGGGCGATAGTGGATGCGATCTTCCGGGAGACGTTGGGCGGCGAATTGACGAACGTGTCTCTGGGGCAGCCGTTGACGGAGTATCCTCTGGTGGATGCGGCCCTCCGACTGCTGAAGCTTTCACTGGGCGCGCTTTCCTTGAGTGAGGCGGGGCAGTTGCTGCTGTCGCCGTTCTTGTTGGGCGGGGAGGCGGAGTATCGGGTACGGGCACGGCTGGATGTCGAATTGCGGCGGCAGAAGCGCCTGCGGGTGGGTGTGGCGGAGCTGCAGAGCACGGAGTGCCCGCGGTTGGCCGAGGCCCTGCAGGAGTTGCGCGCACCCGAAGGGGCGCAGTTGCCTTCGGCTTGGGCGGCGACGTATCTAAAGCTTTTGGGCGGGGCGGGTTGGCCAGGAGAGCGGACGCTATCGAGCGAAGAGCGGCAGACTGAGCGGCGGTGGCAAAAAGTGCTGGGTTCGTTTTCGGATTTGGATCCGTTGACGGGACGCCTGGTAGCGGGGGCTGCGCTGCAGCTCTTCCGCCGGCTGCTCGAAGAAGAGGTGTTTCAACCGGAGACGTCGATGCTGCCCGTGCAGATTCTGGAGGCGCTGCAAGCGGCCGGGGCGCAATTCGATGCGTTGTGGGTGCAGGGGGTAGACGACCGGGCATGGCCGGCGGCGGCGCGTCCGAATCCGTTTTTGCCGTACCGGATCCAACGGGAGCAGGGACTGCCGCATTCTTCGGCGGAGCGGGAGTTGGCGTTTAGCCGAAAGATCCTGGAGCGATTGCAGCAGACTGCGCCGCGAGTGGTGTTCAGTTATGCGCGGCGGGAAGGGGAGATGGAGCTGCGGCCGAGCCGGTTAATCAGCCGTCTGCCGGTGTTTTCGGAGGAGTTGAAGACCTATCCGACGTGGGCCGGGCTAATCCGCGCGGCGGCGGAGCTTGAGACGTTCGAAGACGCGCAAGGTCCGCCGCTGCCGGAGGGCGTGGCGGTGCGCGCAGGGACGCAGGCCATCAAGTGGCAGGCGCAATGCCCGTTTCAGGCGTTTGCGCGGACGCAGTTGCGGGCGGAGCCGCTGGAACAGCCGGAGGAAGGCATCGACCTGCGGGATCGGGGGACGATGCTGCATCAAGCGTTGGAGAAGTTTTGGAGCGAGTGCCGGGACCACGCCACGTTGGTTTCGACGGACTGGACGGAGACGCTCGAGCGGGCGGTGGACGAGGCCGTGGACGGGTTGATGGGGACGATGCGGGAGTTGGAGCGGGACCGGCTGTTGCTGCTGCTGCGGGAGTGGCTGGCGGTGGAAGCGGAGCGGGACCCCTTTCGTGTGGAAGGGCTGGAGACGCGACTGACGCCGCACTTTGCGGGGCTCCGGTTTGCGACGCGGGCGGACCGGATTGACCGGATGGCCGACGGGAGCACGGTGATCGTCGATTACAAGACGGGGCTGGTTTCAAAGAAAAGCTGGGACGGCGAACGACCCGATGAGCCGCAGCTACCTATCTATGCAGTGACCGCGGAGCCGACGCCAGCGGCGGTAGCGTTTGCCCAAGTGCGGCGGGGCGATTGCCAATGGGTGGCTGCGCCGGTGCCGGTGGAGGAGTGGCGCGCGGTGATCGGGAAGCTGGCGCAGGAGCTGCGCGAGGGGCTGGCCGTGGTGGACCCGAAGGACGGCGGGAAACCGTGCGAATACTGCCACCTGCAGACGCTCTGCCGCGTGGCGGAGGTGACGAGTGCCTGAGGCGGTGCGAAACCGGGTGCTGGACCCCGAGCGCTCGTTCCTGATTCAAGCCCCGGCGGGCTCGGGGAAGACGGAGCTGTTGACGCAGCGGTTTCTGGCCTTGTTGGTGCGAGTGGAGCAGCCGGAGGCCGTCGTCGCGATCACGTTTACGAAGAAGGCGGCAGGGGAGATGCGGGCGCGGTTGGTGCGGGCGTTGGAGGCGGCGCTGGAGCCGGAGCCGGAGGAGGTGCACAAGCGCAAAACCTGGACGTTGGCGGAGGCCGTGAACCAGCGGGGATGGGACTTAGTTGACAACCCGGCCCGGCTGCGGATTCAGACGTTCGACAGCTTTTGCCGCTCGTTGACGGAGCAGATGCCGTGGTTGAGCCGGTTCGGCGCGCCTCCGCAGATTGCCGAGGATACTGGCAGCCTGCACTACGCCGCGGCGTTGGCGGCGGTGCGGGCGGTGGAGAGGGGGCATCCGGCGGTGGCCCGGCTGCTGTCGCATTTGGACAATCAGTTCAGCCGGGTGACGGAGAAGTTGGCTGAGATGCTGGCGAAGCGGGACCAGTGGCTGCGGCATCTGCACGTGGACCGCGAGAGCCTGGAGGCGGCGCTGGGGGCGTTGGCGGAGCGGCATTTTGAACAGTTGGCGGCGGCTGCGCCTTCCGGAGTGAAGGGGGACTGGACGGCGGTGCAGACCGCGGCGCTGACCAAGGCGGGGACGGTAAGCCGGAAGTGGGCGAAGGCGTTTGGGCCATCCGCGGAGTTTGAAGACTTGATTGCCAAGCCACTGCCGCCATCGCAACTGAGCGACGCGCAGTGGGAGGTGATCGCGGCGATTCTCGATGTGTTGAAACTGGCGGCGGCGGAATTGAAGCTGCTGTTCCAGGAGCGGCGCGAGACGGACTACGCCGAAGTGGCGCTAGCGGCGATTCAGGCGTTGGGTTCTCCGGAGGAGCCGACGCCACTGGCCGAGGCGCTCTACTACCGGATCGAGCATCTGTTAGTGGACGAGTTTCAGGACACATCGGCGTCGCAGTACGAGATTTTACGGCGGCTGACGGCGGAGTGGGTGCCGGGCGACGGGCGGACGCTGTTTCTGGTGGGCGACCCGATGCAGTCCATCTATGGATTTCGCGAGGCCGATGTGGGTTTGTTTTTGAGAGCAGCGGCGGAAGGGTTAGGACATCTGCCGCTGGAGTTCGCGCAGTTGAACCGGAACTTCCGGTCGGACCGTGAGTTGATCGGGTGGTTTAACGCGGTGTTTCCGTCGATACTCGCTCCGGAAATGGAGATTCAAACCGGGGCGGTGCCCTATGCGGCAAGCGAGGCGACGCGGGAGTATCCCGAGTGCTGTGTGGAAGCGCAGTGGGGCGGGGAGACGGAGATTGCTGACGTCGTGGAAGGACATCCGGAGAAGACAATCGCGATTCTCGTGCGGAACAAGAGCCACGCGGCGCCGGTGATGGGGGAGCTGCAGCGCCGGGGGATCCGATTTCAGGCCGTGGAGTTGGATCGACTGGGCGAACGGAGCGCCGTGCGGGACTTAGAGGCGTTGACGCGGGCGCTGCTGCATCCGGAGGATCGGACGGCATTCTTTGCGATGTGCCGGGCGCCGTGGGCCGGGGCGAAGCTGGCGCAGTTGGCTTCAGGCGAATTGCCCGAGCGGGTTGTGTCGGCGCTGGACGCAGCGCGGCGGAACCGGTACCGGCGACCGTTGCGGCGCCAGGTGGAGCAACTATGGCTGACCCTGGGTGGACCTGCGACATTGACGACGGAACAGGAGTGGGAGGACACGGCGGCATTCTTCGAACTGCTCGATTCGTTTGATCCGGCGGGGGATCTGACTGCGGCGCTGCAGGGGTTGTTTGCACGGCCGGACCCGTTGGCAGATGGACGAATCCAGATTCTTTCGATGCACAAGGCCAAGGGCCTGGAGTTCGATGTGGTGATCCTGCCGGAGCTGCACCGGACGAGCGGGAGTGATCAGCCCAGTCTGCTGCGGTGGCGGATGGCGGAAACAGAGCTTTTATTGGGCTGCATTCGCGAGACGGGCGCGGAGCGGGATCCGCTCTACGAGTATCTGCGGGAGCATGACAAGACCCGGACGGGCTATGAGCTGGCCAGGCTGCTGTACGTGGCGTGTACGCGGGCGAAGCGGCGGTTGTACTTGTTTGTGCAGGGAAAGCCGAAGCGCGGAACCTTGGGCCATTTGCTGGAGGCGACGTTGGCGCCCGTAATGCAGACGGTGGAAAAGGAGGGGGCGGGGGCTTTGCGGCAGGTTTTGCGGCGGCTGCCCGCGTCTTGGGCGACTCCGGCTGCACCGCCGGAGATGGCTTGGCCGAAGGTGGACGAAGTTGACGAGGTGGAGGACGCGGGGGAGGAGACAGCGACCTGGGAGGTGAGGGCCGTGGGGACGTTGGCGCATCGGATGCTGCAGCGGATCGCACGGGAAGGGCTGGCGGCGTGGCCGCTAGAGCGACTGACGGAGGCGGTACCGTTTCTGCGGGCGCATTTGCCGGAAGAGGGGGTGGCGAAATGCCTGGCGGCACTCCGGGCGACGTTATCGAGTGAACGGGGACGGTGGATCCTGGGGGAGTACCCCGAGGCGCGGAACGAGTGGGCGTTGACGGGTCTGGTGGGTGGCCAGCGGGTGAGCGGCGTGTTGGATCGGACGTTCGTGGACGAATTGGGGACCCGCTGGGTGATCGACTACAAAACGGGTACCGCGGTGGCGGAGTATCGGGATCAGCTGCAGCGATATGGGGAATTGCTGGCGGCGATGGAGGATCGGCCGATTCGGCTCGGGCTGTTTTACCCTTTGCAAGGGAACTGGAACGAGTGGGAGTTCAGCGCTTCTCAGCCAGCAGAATTAACGACTGGCCGACCGGAAAGTTGATGCCGCTTTGAAGCAGGCTGGCTTCGGCGGCGAGCGGCCCGTAAAGCAGACTATCGAGCCAGGGGGCCACTGGTTCAACGCCGCTCGAAGGCTCGCCGCCGAAGAGGGGTTCGACGACGCGGAACTTGAAGAGAGCGACCGGCATCAGCAGCGAGTTGGCGTAGGAGCAGCGCAGGGAGCGGAAGCCGTGGCGCTCGGCGAGGGCGAGGAGCCGGTTCTTCGTGAAGCGCTGACGCTCGTGCGCGAAGGCGGAATGGTGGCTGCGGAGGATGTCGAGCGCCGAGACGCGGATAGCGAGGAATCCGCCGGGTGGCAGGACGCGGGCAAACTCGGCCATCGGTTCGTCTTCCTTGCCGCGGGGCAGGTGAACGATTACGTCCATGGAGACAACGGCGTCAAAGGCCTGATCCCGGTAGGGGAGCTGGCACATATCGGCCTGGACCATCCGTTCGACACCGAGTGTTTTGCCGAACTCCAGGCCTTCCCAGCCGAGGTCGAGCGGGAACATCGGCCAGCCGTAGCGCTCTTGCAGAGCGAGGGCGAAGTGACCGGTGCCGGCGCCGATCTCCGCGACCCGGCCAAACTTCCGGTCGCGGGCGGGTTGATCGAGCAGGCCGAACATGATCTGCCGCATGCCGCGGTACCACCAAAAGGCGTTTTCCGCCTTGGCGATATTGGCGAACTCGGCGGCATTCATCATGAAAGTGACCTTTTGGTATCGCAGATCGGGAACGGGGGTGTCAAGCCGCTTTGTCGAGGGCATCGGCGTGGCTCCGTTCGAGCGATTTCGTCAGGACGATGACTAGCATGCGCATGACGGTTTCGACGTCGGCGTGCGGGATGATGCGGCGGAGACGGGCTTCTACTGTGGCAAAGGTTCGCTGGACGCTCCGCTCGATCTCTGCTGCCACTAGGCGGGGTTGGCTCTCCGCCTTGGCCTGGAATTTCGGCGTGGAGGCCACCAGCTTTACCATCTGGGTGATGATATCCTCCTCTACCTTCAAAATCATTTGGAAGCCACGCTGAGCTCGCCTGAGGCGCAGCAGAATCCGTTTGGTGTTCCGCGGATCGAAAAAGCCGCGCCGGCTGCAATCCAGCTTCCTGGTGATGGGGAGCAGCGAACTCAAGATGGGCCGGATGTTCCGCTCGACCCAGAAGAAGCAGCGGGTCATCATTTCGGGATCGAGAATGTCGTAGCTCAGGCGGTCGACGTGTTCCCCGACGGCGGGCCGGGAGGCGCGCCAAGCGATCATGCCTTGGGCCATATCCAGATCGTCCAAGCGGTCAACCCCATCAAAGTAAAGGGAGGGAATCCATTCGCGCATCGCCGTTTGTAGCGCGATTGAAGCGCGGGGGTAAACGACGGCGTACCTGGCGCTTCTCTCGGAGGGCGCCTCGGACCAACCGCTGCAGGGATGCCACTCGCGGGGTTCCGGATCCCCGAGCAGACCGCCGGTTTGCGGCTGGGCGTGGCACGGTGGCGGCAAGGGCTGATTGAAGACAGCGTGGTTGACGAGTTGTAGTGCCAGATCCGCCGCGGAGGCTGGGGGCTGGGCAAGCGGGAGGCTGGATGAGTGACGTTCGCCGAGGATAGCGGGCGGGATGTCGCCCCACAGGGTAATGCACGAGGAGGACGACGCCTCCGGCTGAGCCATGGGCAGGGAGAGCGCCTGCGCTGGTGTTGTATAGTCGTGTTTCATCACGCCCCGAATGTAGCAATCGAAAGCTCGATTCCGAACCATGGGTTCGTTTTTCGGGGGGTCGTTTGGAGGGATTAAGTCTTTCTGGTGGAACAACTTGGGAGGACTTTTTAATTTTCTTGAATTGGTTGTGAACAACTTTGGCGGGAGCGGCGTTTCAGTACTATTTTGCCGCAGTACTAGGCAAGGATCGGGCCGGGGTAGGACGCCGGCTCAAGGGAGTCGGCCAGCGTCTCGAGAAATTGCCGGTGAGCGCCGGATTCGCCGATTTCGGCAGCGAGGCGGCGCCGGAAATGGGAATAGCGGTGGTGAAGAGCGGCTGTAGAGGTTTTCAGGTCGAGGAGAGCGCCAGCGCACTCTGCCGGGACCGGCGTGAATTCCAGCGTGGCGACGAGCTGTCCGCGGAGGGCGAGCAGCGCAACAGCGTCGAGCTCGGAACCGAACGGGATGGCGAGCAGCCGGTCATCGAGAGTAGCGAGGTGTTTGAAGAGGGCGATCATTCCGAATTAACCCTCGTTCTTGCCGAACATCACGAGTTGAAGGCTCTTGAAGCTGGCGTCGACGATATTCTTCTGGGAATCCAGGCTGCCGAGGATGGCGTCGACGGCCTGCAGTCGCTCGGCGGCCACGCGCTGCATCAGTTCGAGTCGAGTAGTCAGCGTCTCCACCTGCTTGGCCA
This sequence comes from Bryobacterales bacterium, assembly GCA_038215275.1. GTDB lineage: Bacteria > Acidobacteriota > Terriglobia > Bryobacterales > Bryobacteraceae. The sequence goes on from JBBQRA010000011.1 coordinate 15,300, forward strand.
AGCGTTTGTCGGTTTCATCCATGCGGGCGGTTTCGTTAGCAATCAGGCCGGTAACCGGGTCACTGATCTGGCTCACTTTCGATTGCAGGGAGCCAAAACCGGTGCTGGACGTGCCAAAGAAGGCGAAGGCGTTTTGGAGATCGCTTTCGTTGAGGCCGTCGAAGACCGCGCGATCGAAGGTCCCCTTGCCGTCCCTGCCAAAGGTTACGCCAAGGGAGGGCAGGCTCTTAATATTACCGGTGCCTTCATAACCGGAGATCTGACGCAACAGACCGCTGGTTTCGCGGACGATAAAACTGCCGGTGAGCAGTCCCGCGGCCGAACCGATTTGCGAATCGACTTGATCCAGCGTTCCGTTATAGGCAGAGACGAAACTTTCGAGGCGGGTGGCCAGCGTATTTCGATTGCTTGAGAGCGTAAGGCTGACGGTTTCATTCACCGCCGTTGTTCCGGTCAGCGTAAACGTGACGCCGCTGACCACGTCGTTGACCAGATTGCTGCTCTTCGAGACCGCTACCCCGTTGATCTTAAAGTTGGCATTGGAGCCATTGTCTTTGGTCACCAACAGATCGGTGTTCGCGCCGGTGGGATCGTCGACCAGAGTGATGGGCTTTTCGCCCGCGGTGGTCGAAGTGAGCGAGAGGTAGTAGGGTGTGGAACCCGAGCCCGTAGTCAGGATCGAGGCCGTGACCCCAAGTCCGAGGTTGTTGATTTTGTCGCGGAGACCGGCGAGGGTGTTCTCCTCCGGAGTCAGCGCAATGTCGTAGTCGGTGCCGGCAAATCCGAGCCGGACCGAGCCGGTGGCCGAGACCGTTCCCGCAGTGGAAGCAGCGTATCCGGCCGACGTGGCCGAGGCGGAGCGGGCCAGGGAGGTGATCTCCGAAATGGTGTACGTGGCCGGCGTCTTCGCCGTCACCGAGCCGATGGTGACTTTCGAGGAGTTCGAAGACGACCCGCCCACCGCCCGCGACTGGCCCACATCCGCCAGGCCCTTGATCGCAGTGTTTAAACCTGCAGCCGAAGTCTGTAGGCCCACGGCCAGCGCACGCTGCTGCAACAGGTTCGTCTGATCCCGCTGCAACGCGTTGATCGGCTGGGCGCCGATCGCCACAGTTCGTTCGAGGATTTTCTGAAAGTCCGCCGAATAGCTGCTGACGCCGGAAAAGCGGAGGGGTTCGATACTCATAGTTGATCCGGATAGCCGGTCTCCTAACAGTTCTATCGACGAAATCCCCGATGCCTTGAGGCAAAATACAGACCGGATGATTCCGTAGAGGATTAATGGCACAATGTCGGAAGGAGTGAACTTCGACTATGACGAAACGGCATTTTTCGGTTCTGGCTCTGGCGGCCACATTGGCGGCCGGCGCTTCAGCAGCGGATTTGAAGGGTTGGATTAGCGATGCGACTTGCGGCGCGGGGAATGCCGGGTCCGGCAAGGCGGAGCGGGAATGCGCCGACCGATGCATCAAGAACGGCGCAGCCCCCGTGTTTGTGACCGAAAAAGAGAACAAGGTCTACCAAGTCTCCGATGCCGAGTTAGCCAAGAAGCACATCGACGGCAAGGTGATGATTTCCGGGGAAATTAAGGGCGACAAAATCATGATCGCCAAAATTGTCGATATAAAGGACTAGCCGGAAAGCTCCCGCGGGTGACCGGGAGCTTTTTCCCTGTAACTGCAATTGGATTCATGCCATCTTAGTTGCATGAAGACTGTGCGAATTCTGATCTCCACATTGGCCCTCTGCGGCCTGAGTTTTGGGCAAGCGACCTCGCCGCATGCTGAACGGTTAGACGAAGCGGCTGTGGTGCTTGACCAAATCATGTCCGTGAAGGATCAGGCGATTCCGCAAGAGTTGATCGATAAGGCCCACTGTGCGTTGGTGGTCCCTGGCCTGAAAAAGGGGGCCTTTATCGTCGGCGGTCGTTTCGGGCGTGGATTTCTCTCCTGCAGGCAGACGGATGGTACGGGCTGGACGGCGCCAGCTCCGATGCGGGTCGAAGGCGGGTCGGTCGGGTTCCAGATCGGCGGCTCGGAGACGGATTTCGTGATGTTAATCATGAATGCTCGCGGCGCCGAACGGCTGATTAAGAGCAGCAAATTCTCGGTGGGCGGCGAAGCTTCTGTGGCGGGCGGTCCCGTGGGTCGTTCGAGTTCAGCGGAGACCGACGCGACCATGCGGGCGGAAATGCTGACTTACTCCCGCTCGCGCGGCGTCTTCGCGGGCGTGTCGCTGAAAGGCGGGACGATTCGGGCCGACGACGAAGCAATCGGCGATCTCTACGGCAACAAGAATATTAAGAACGAGCAGATCATTTACGGGAAGACGCCAGCTCCGGCGGCTGCAGCGAAGTTTCTAGCGACTTTGAATAAGTACTCCAGCCGTCTGTCCAAGTAAACTGGCTCATATGCTCCACTGCGCGCTGCCACTGCCCGGCAGCGCGCAGTCTCTATTGGTACGCCCCTTTAATTTCAATGGATTACGGTTTGGCATGGCACCTGCAATCATTAAGCGCAGGAGAAGTCAGCCGTGAGGCAAACCAGACTGGCAATTACCCAACCGATCGCACTTCCGTTGAGAGAGGGCTTCGGGAGTGTCGATTCTGTCTCGTGTATACGCCAACTGGACCAGTGCGATTCGCCCGAAGTACTCATGGCGGAAATCGCTCGGGTGTTGCGTCCCGGCGGACTTCTCCTGCTTACGGTTCCCGCAGAAAACGTCGAAGCTCTGCTTCGTCCCTGGTTCCATGTGGAAATGCAGCAGGCGCTGGATTATCCTGAGCAGCGCCTGCTGATTTGTACTCGCAATAAAAAGTCGCTCTAAGCAGCGGGCAACTCGCGGGCTGCTTCGAGCAGTGCCGCCGCGATCCGCAGGGCCACCTCTTTCCCCTTCTGGCCCACCTCGCCGACCGGCCCGACACAACTTGGACACCCCGACTCGCAGGGGCAGGCCGCGATGAGATCGGCTGCGGTCTGCACGAGCCGGGCGTGCTGACGGAACAGCGGTTCGCTGCCGCCAATACCGCCGGGATAGTTGTCGTATAGGTATAGGTTCGGCTCCCATTTGCGGAGACCGCCTGTCGCGTCCTCTGTGAGAGTGACGGCGAGGTCGCGCGGGTCGCACATCAACAGCAACGCGCCGACGGCGCGGAGGGCGTTGCCAAGACCAACTAAGCCATTCTGCTTCTCGGTCGGCGTATACTCGGCAAAACGGGCTAGGAAGACGGCCGGGAAGTGCAGCCAAAACGAGGTCGTGTGCATTTCCTGCTCCGGCATGGACAGATTGCCGGCGCCTACGTTTTCGAGCGTATAGAACTTCACTTTCTTAAAGCCGACAATTTGCCGGTTCACCCGGACTTCGCCCCAGACCGCCTGCCGCTCCTGGCCGAACTCGTTCAGGATTTTCACCTGGGTGTAGTCAATCGCATCCGTAAAGTAGTCGCAATCGACGGCCCGGACGTATGCCTTACGGCCGTCGTAGTCGAACTTTTCCACCTGAAATTGGCGGGCGTCATGGAGATAGATCGCCTTTTCATGCAATGTCGTCAGGGCGGAGGGGAAGTCGACTTCGGCGATCACAGTATTCTGCCGGGTGACGTCGATGACGACGAAGTTATCGCTCGTGACGGCGCGAAGGGACACGGCATCGGCCGGGTAGGTGTCCGATGTCCAGTGCCAGGTCTCGCCGGAATGGTGCAGCAGACCCATCTCTTCAAGGAAACGGCACAATTCGCCGGTTTCAAGCGCGCCAAACTTTTCACCATCGCGGATGGGAAGCTCGAAGGCCGCACACTTCATATGGCTAAGCAGGATCTCCAGATTGTTTGGGTTGATATGCGCCGACTCCGGAGGGCGGCCGAAGAAGTATTCCGGATGCTCAACAATGTATTGATCGAGCGGCGCGCTGGAGGCGACCAGCACGGCCATTGACAACCGTCCCCGGCGGCCCGCCCGGCCAGCGCGCTGCCAGGTGGAGGCGACGGTGCCTGGATATCCAGCCATGACGATAGCGTCGAGCGAGCCGATGTCGACGCCGAGTTCGAGCGCATTCGTGGCGACCACGCCTCTCACTTCGCCCGCTCGGATCTGCCGCTCGATCTCGCGCCGCTCACGAGGCAGGTACCCGCCACGGTAACCGCTGATCTTGCCGCGCAGGGCGGGCAGTTTCTCCGCGGCGTCCTTCAAATAGGTGGTCAAGACCTCGGTGGCGAGCCGGTTGTTCGTGAAGACCAGGGTCTGTTGGCCGCGGTCCAGGAACTCAAGAGCAATGCGGCGCGATTCGTGCAGATAGCTGCGGCGGATGCCGAGTTCGCGATTCACTACCGGCGGGTTATAGAAAACGAAGTATTTTTCCGCCTGCGGGGCGCCGTTCTGGTCGACGAGAGAAAATGGCACTTCCCCCAGCGCCTCGGCCAACTCGCGGGGGTTGGCGATAGTAGCCGAGCAGCAGATAAACTGCGGCGATGAGCCATAGAACTCACAAATGCGGCGAAGCCGGCGGAGAATATTGCCGAGGTGGGAGCCATAAACGCCGCGGTAGTAGTGCAACTCGTCGATTACGAAATAACGAAGGTTCTCAAACGCCTTGGCCCACTTGGTGTGGTGCGGCAAAATGCCGCTGTGGAGCATGTCCGGGTTGGTAAAGACGACGTTGGCACGCTCGCGGATAGCGCGGCGCGCATCGGACGGTGTGTCCCCGTCGTAGGTGAAGGCCTTGATCGGCAAACCCATGGCGTCGACTGTGCGCTGAAACTCCTGAAGCTGATCCTCCGCCAGGGCCTTGGTGGGGAACAGGTACATTGCCCTGGCCCCGGGTTCCAGAGCCAGCCGGTTCAGCACCGGCAGGTTATAGCAAAGCGTCTTGCCGGACGCCGTAGGCGTCACCACGACAACATTGCGACCGGCGGCTACGTGAGCGAAGGCCTCCGCCTGATGCGAATAGAGCTCGTTGATCCCGCGCTGCGCCAACCCCTTCCGCAACTCCGGGGTGACAGACTCTGGCAGGGGCGCGGTAATAGGCTCCTTGGCGGGCTGGTGCTGGATCGAACGGATCGGCGAATTCTCCGCCTCCATCCACTCCTGAAAACGAATCACCGCCCCGTCAAGGCCGGTGGGGCGATTGAGCGAGGCGGCGGGATCGGGAAAGCCTAAAGTTAGATTCATACGCCGTGGTTTCGCTTTAGTTTCGCCGAAACCGCGGCGGGAAACAAGCCGATTATTTGCTGCGAATAAACTCGTACCGTTCAAGCGTCGCGGCTATGGCGAATGGCCGCCGTGCCGCCGTCTGCTCAGAAATCTCTGCACCTTGACTGCGGATCACCTTCCCCATGCAACGAAGCCGCACCGGCGAGCCCGAAGGTGCACCGGGAAGAGTGACCAAGTATTCAATCGGATAGCCCACGGGCATCTCCGCCTCTGACGTGAATAGCACCCCGCCAGAACTCATATTGCACGTCTCGCCCGCTCGCGACACGGGCTCGCTCCCGGTGCGTACCAGTTCAATTGGCAACTGGATTTCGAATCTTTTGGTCTTCCGTTGTTCGCTCACGACTGTTACAGACTAAGGCTATTTACCTAGAACGGTCAATAGACCGCGTCCCCAAGCGGTACTGCTAAAGTTTAGTACTGGTCTAGGATTTGTCCTAGGAGTAGGAACAAAATGCCGCCGCGGAGCAGGTTGGTACAATCATATTAGGGTTCCCTTTGCGCGCTATCCTCCGAATCGCTTCCGGTATTGGCCTCGTCATCATTGGCGTGATCGGCCTGATTTTGCCGGTCATGCCGGGCTGGATCTTTCTGATTCCAGGCTTGGTGATCCTGGCTGATTACTTTCCGCCGGTGCGACGGCTGGTCGACTGGGCCAAGGCGAAGATGGAGAGCGTAAAGAATTCATGATTGATCGCATCACCGTTCATGGGGCCCGCCAACACAATTTACAGAACGTCAGCGTAGAGATTCCCAGGAATACGCTGACCGTGATTACGGGACTTTCCGGAAGCGGCAAGTCTTCGCTGGCCTTCGATACCATCTACGCCGAGGGCCAGCGGCGGTACGTCGAGACGCTGTCACCTTACGCCCGGCAGTTCCTCGATCAGATGGAGCGGCCGGAGGTCGATTCAATCGACGGCCTGTCGCCGGCGATTTCGATTGAACAAAAGACGACGAACCGAAGCCCGCGGTCGACAGTTGGCACGGTGACCGAGATTTACGACTACCTCCGGCTGCTCTATAGCTCGATCGGGGTGCCCCACTGCCCCAACTGCCACGTACCGATTGCGGCGCAGTCCACCGCACAGATTCTGGAGCAGATCATGCAGCTCCGGACGGAAGAACGCGTGATGATCCTGGCGCCCGTGGTGCGGGGCCGGAAGGGCGAGTATAAAAAGGATCTCGAAAAATATCTCCGGCAGGGATTCGTTCGCGCGCGGATCGACGGAGAATTGAAGTCGCTCGATGAGGACATTCCGCTGGATAAGCGGAAGAATCATTCAATTGAAGTCGTCGTGGACCGGCTTCTCGTGAAGTCCGGGATAGAGAAGCGCCTCGAAGCCTCGATTGAGACGGCGATGAAGCTGGCCGACGGATTAGTGATCGTGGCGATCGTCAACGGCGAAGAGCGGATGTACTCGAAGAAGCTCGCCTGCCCCGAATGTGGGATGAGCGTGCCGCTGCCGGAACCGCGCAGTTTTTCATTCAACAGTCCTTTTGGGGCCTGCTCTATTTGTAACGGGCTAGGCTCGAAATGGAGCTTTGATCCGGACAAGGTAATGGTGGACACCGGCAAGCCTCTACTGGAAGGCGGATTGGGTGCGGCGTCGGGTACGAGCGTGATGAACCATCGGCTCGAAGAGGTCGCCAAGCGGTTGAAGATCAACCTTGCTAAGCCCTTTGACCAGCTGCCGGCGACCACGCAGAACTTACTTCTGCACGGTGGCGACAAGTTCCCGGGTATCTTAAAAATCCTCGATGGCATTTATGCGGACGCGGGGCCGGGATATGCCGAGTTACTCATGCAATATATGTCGCCGATCCTGTGCAGGGAGTGCAAAGGGTTGCGGTTAAAGCCGGCTTCGCTCGCCGTGCGGGTGAAGAACGTATCGATTGCGGACCTGACGGCGATGCCAGTGGGTCGGGCGCTCGAAACGGCGCGAGCGTGGAAACTGGGCGAGCGGGAGACGCTGATCGCGGGCCGCATCCGGGAGGAGATCGAGAACCGGCTGGAGTTCCTGTTGGCGGTCGGACTGGACTATTTGAGCCTGCACCGCTCAGCCGCGACGCTCTCGGGAGGGGAGGCCCAGCGAATCCGGTTGGCGACGCAGATCGGGTCGAAGCTGCGAGGCGTGCTGTACGTTTTGGACGAGCCCTCGATCGGGCTGCACCCGCGGGACAATGAGCGTCTGCTGGAAACGCTGTTTAAATTGAGAGACTTAGGGAACACGGTGCTCGTCGTCGAGCACGACGAGGATACGATCCGGCGGGCGGACTACGTCATCGATCTCGGGCCCGGCGCGGGCCGGTTAGGCGGTCATGTAGTGGCGGCGGGAACGGCGAAGCAGGTGGAGCGGAACAAGGCCTCGCTTACCGGGCAGTACATGAGCGGCAAACGGACGATTCCCGTTCCGTCGGCGCGCCGTGCCGGGAGCGGACAGAAGATCGTCGTCGAAGGGGCTAGCGAGCATAACCTGAAGGATGTGACGCTTGAGATCCCGCTCGGCACGCTAACGGTGGTCACCGGCGTCAGCGGTTCGGGCAAGTCGACGCTAATCAACGATATCCTGTATCGGGCACTGGCCCGGGAGGTGTATGGCTCGCGGGCGGAGCCGGGGGCGCACCGGGCGATTCACGGCGCAAGCCTCATCGACAAAGTAATCGAGATTGACCAGTCACCCATCGGCCGGACGCCGCGGTCAAATCCCGCCACTTACACCGGATTATTCGCTCCCATTCGGGACTTATTCTCAATGTTACCCGAATCCCGCGAGCGAGGTTACAAGGCCGGGCGGTTCAGCTTCAACGTAAAGGGTGGCCGCTGCGAGGCCTGCCAGGGTGACGGGCTGAAGCGGATTGAGATGAACTTCCTGCCCGATGTCTACGTGACCTGCGACGTCTGCCGCGGCAAACGATACAACGCCGAGACACTTAGCGTAAAGTTCAAAGGCCACTCCATCGCCGACGTCCTGGCGGCGACCGTCGAAGAGGCGCTGCCGATTCTCGAGAACTTCCCCGCGATTTTCCAGAAGTTGCAGACGCTGCATGACGTCGGGCTCGACTATATCCACCTCGGCCAATCCTCGACGACGCTCTCCGGCGGCGAGGCGCAGCGGATCAAGTTGGCTAAAGAACTGAGCCGCCGGCAGACCGGCAAAACGCTCTACATTTTGGATGAGCCCACCACTGGCCTGCACTTTGAAGACGTCCGGCGGCTGCTCGATGTACTAAACAAACTCGTCGATCTGGGCAATACGGTGATCATTATCGAGCATCATCTCGATATCATGAAGTCTGCGGATTGGATCGTGGACCTGGGTCCGGAGGGCGGGGAGCGCGGCGGTACGATTGTCGCGGCCGGTACGCCCGAACAGATTCTGCGGAGCAAGAAGAGCCATACCGCGCGTGCCCTCGAGAAGATTCTGAAACCGTGATCGCTGCTCCTGATACCGCCGCTCCGCGCACCCCCTTCTGGGGCTGGCTGGACGTCTTTCTGACGCTTGGCGCCATTCTGCCAGCGCTGGTCATCTCCGGCGTTGTCGTGGGCCTCTTGATGACGCTCATTGGCGTCAAGCCGGAGGCGAAGAACGTGGCGATGCCTTCTCAGCTGCTAGGCTACGCCCTCTGGGTGGCAGCGGCATGGTTCAGCTTTTGGATGCGCCACAAGCAGCCGTTCTGGGAGAGCCTGGGCTTCGGCCTGCCAGAGCAGTATTGGCGGTTCCTGGTCTACGGTCCAGCGCTAACGGTCTTCGTCGGCCTGGCCGGCTGGGTGCTGCAGGCGAAAGAAGTGAAGATGCCGCTGATCGACGAACTGATGGCTGACCCCGTACAGCGGGTGCTCTTCTTTCTGTTCGCCGTGACCTTTGGCCCGGTTTGCGAGGAGCTGTTCTTTCGCGGGATGGTGTTGCCGTTGGCGGTAAGAAGTTTTGGCCAAGTGGCGGCGCTGGTGTTGACCAGCGTTCCCTTTGCCTTGATCCACGGGCCTCAGTATTCGTGGAGCTGGCAGCATTTGCTGCTGTTGACGGTGGCCGGTGTCGTGTTCGGCTGGCTGCGGTTGCAGTCGGGAACAGCGGCGGCTACCTTAACGCACTGCACTTATAATCTTGCAATGTTCGGAGGCTTTTTCCTGAATGGTCGAAACTATTGAATGGACGGCGGATGGGGTCGTAATGATCGATCAGACCCGCCTGCCGCGCGAGACGGTTTTTGTCACCTGCCGCAGTTATGGCGAGGTGGCGGAGGCCATCAAGACGATGATCATCCGGGGCGCACCAGCGATCGGCGTGGCAGCGGCGATGGGGGTCGCTATCGGCGTGGAGCGGAGCGAGGACGATTTTGAACTGATCTGCTCGACGCTGGCGGCGACGCGGCCCACTGCGGTGAACCTGTTCTGGGGCATCGAACGGATGCGCCGGTTGCATGCGACGCTTGCGGGGCAGAGCCGGCCGGCGATCATTGAAGCGTTAGTGACAGAAGCCAAGCGCGTGAAGGACGAAGACGTGGCCATCTGCAAGGCGATTGGCGCGCACGGCGCTGACCTGGTGCCCGATGGGAAGACCGTCCTGACACACTGCAACGCGGGCGCGTTGGCGACGGCAGGCTATGGCACGGCGCTCGGCGTAATCCGCGCGGCGGTAGCGGCTGGCAAGAAGATCGACGTGTTTGCCGATGAGACCCGTCCGTTTCTGCAGGGCGCCCGGCTGACGGCGTGGGAGCTTCAGGAAGACGGAATTCCGACGACCTTGATTACGGACAACATGGCGGGCCATTTTCTGAAGTCGGGCCGGATCGGCTGCGTCGTCGTTGGCGCGGACCGTATCGCCGGCAATGGCGATGTGGCGAACAAGATCGGCACGTATAGCGTGGCCGTGTTGGCGAAAGAGAATGGCGTTCCGTTCTATGTCGCGGCGCCGATTTCGACGCTCGATCTGACGCTGACGAGCGGTGAGCAGATTCCGATCGAAGAGCGGCCATCGAAAGAGGTGACCGAGGTATACGGCGTGCCCGTGGCGCCGGAAGGGATCGCCGTGCAGAATCCGGCGTTCGACGTAACCCCGAACCGCTACGTGGCCGGCATCATTACTGAGAAGGGCGTGGCCTATCCGCCGTTTACCGAATCGCTCCAACGTCTGGCCAACAGCTAAGTGACGGCGGGCTCGGGCGCACTCCCGAGACCCGGAACGGTTTGCCTTTCACTCGCGCCGGACCAGTGTCCTGGTTGGTCCGCGGCGTCGACAGCCTCCCGAAAACGCAAAAAGGCCCTGAGCTTTCGCCCAGGGCCTTTTCGGTCTGCGTGGAAGCAGGACTGGTTTAGTAGTCCATACCGCCGGGGCCGTGATCGTGGCCGCCGGGAGACGGAGCCGACTTCTTCTCGGGGATCTCACAGATCATCGCTTCGGTGGTCAGCATGAGGGCGCTGATCGAAGCGGCGTTCTGCAGGGCCGAGCGAGTCACCTTGGCCGGGTCGATGACGCCCGCGGCCAACAGATCCTCGTACTCGCCAGAAGCGGCGTTGAAGCCGAAGTTGGCGTTCTTGTTCTGGCGAACCTTCTCGATGATGATCGCGCCTTCAAAGCCGGCGTTGCCGGAGATCTGACGGATCGGCTCTTCGCAGGAGCGCTTGATGATGTCGACGCCAATTTGCTCGTCGCCGGGAACCTTCAGGTCCGCGAGAGCCAAAGCCGCACGGAGAAGTGCGATACCGCCGCCAGGAACGATGCCCTCTTCAACGGCCGCACGGGTTGCATGCAGCGCGTCTTCGACGCGAGCCTTCTTTTCCTTCATTTCGGTCTCGGTAGCCGCGCCGACCTTGATCACCGCGACGCCGCCAGCGAGCTTCGCCAGGCGTTCCTGGAGCTTCTCACGGTCGTAGTCAGAGGTGGTGTCTTCGATCTGGTTACGGAGCTGCTTGATCCGGCCTTCGATGCCAGTGGATTCGCCGGCGCCGTCGATGATCGTGGTGTTGTCCTTGTCGATCGTGACGCGCTTGGCGCGGCCCAGATCTTCGAGGCGAACGCCTTCCAGCTTGATCCCGATGTCTTCCATGATGGCCTTGCCGCCAGTCAGGATCGAGATGTCTTCGAGCATCGACTTCCGGCGGTCGCCGAAACCGGGGGCCTTCACGGCCGCGCAGTTCAGGGTGCCGCGGAGCTTGTTCACAACCAGGGTGGCCAAGGCTTCGCCTTCCACTTCCTCAGCAATGATGAGGAGCGGACGGCCGCCACGGGCAACCTGCTCGAGCACGGGCAGCAGATCCTTCATGTTGCTGATCTTCTTTTCGTAGATCAGGATGTACGGATCTTCCATCACGACTTCCATGCGGTCGGCGTCGGTGACGAAGTAGGGGCTCAGGTAGCCGCGGTCGAACTGCATGCCTTCGACGGTCTGGAGCTCGGTGACCATGGTCTTCGACTCTTCGACCGTGATGACGCCGTCCTTACCGACCTTCTTCATCGCTTCCGCAATGATGGTGCCGATGGTGGCGTCGCCGTTGGCCGAAATGGTGCCAACCTGGGCGATCTTCTCGTCGTTGGCAACCTTGGTCGCCATCGACTTCACTTCACCGACGCAGACCTCAACGGCCTTCTCGATGCCACGCTTCAGGGCCATCGGGTTGGCGCCGGCTGCAACAGCCTTCACGCCCTCGCGATAGATCGCCTGAGCCAGAATGGTCGCAGTTGTGGTGCCGTCGCCGGCGATGTCGGAGGTCTTCGAAGCGACCTCACGGACCATCTGGGCGCCCATGTTCTCGAGCGGATTCGCCAACTCGATTTCCTTGGCGACGGTGACGCCGTCCTTGGTGATCGTCGGGCCGCCGAACTTTTTCTCAAGCACCACGTTCCGGCCCTTGGGGCCGAGAGTCACTTTCACGGCGTCAGCGAGCTGATTCACTCCGCGCAGGATGGCCTGGCGGCTATTTTCCGAATAAACAATCTGTTTTGCAGCCATGTTTCTTAATCCTCGTAAGCGTGCGGTACTACGCGATCACGCCAAGGACTTCGTCCTCGCGCATGATCAGATATTCGTTGCCGTCAACCTTGATGTCACTGCCGGAATACTTTCCGAACAGGATGCGGTCGCCAGCCTTAAGCTCCAAAGGAGCGATCTTGCCATCATCAAGACGCTTGCCGTTGCCGACGGCGACGACTTCGCCTTCCTGCGGCTTCTCTTTAGCGCTGTCCGGGATGATGATTCCGTTCATGACGGTCTCTTTCTCTTCAATGCGTTTCACGACAATGCGGTCGTGGAGCGGGCGGATGTTCATGTTTATGTCCTCCAATACTACCGAGTACTACCGTGTCAATTATTAGCACACTCGGGGCAGGAGTGACAACACTTTATTGCATCCTGTTGAAAACACATAATAAACAGACAGTTAAGAATCATTAACGATGATCGCGAATGTCTTAGCTGACACGGACACACTCAGATTTACTTTATTGTAATGGAGTGATAGCCTAACTTACATCATGGCCCATCTCGATCTCAGCTCTTTGCGGCAGCACGTCGACACCGGTACCGTAGAAACCGTCGTCGCCGGCTTCACCGATCATTATGGCCGCCTGATGGGCAAACGCTTTGATGCCTCCTACTTCCTCGATAGCGTCGCCACCCAAGGCACACACGCCTGCAACTACCTGCTCACCACCGACGCTGAAATGCAACCGGTTCCCGGCTACCGCTTCGCCAACTGGCAATTGGGCTACGGTGACTTCCATCTCATCCCCGATCTCGCCACCCTGCGGCTGACCACCTGGCAGCCGAAGACCGCCTTCGTCCATTGCGATGTGGACCATGTGGCCGTTGCGCCGCGCTCGATCCTCAAAAAGCAGATCGCCGCGGCTGCCGCGCTCGGCTACCAAGCCATGGCCGCTTCCGAGCTCGAATATTTCGCCTACCGCCAAACCTACCGCGCCGCCCACGAGCAGGACTATCAGAAGCTCGACCCGCTCAGCTGGTACCTTGAGGACTACAACCTGCTGCAAGGCAGCCGCGAAGAGTTCTTTACCGCCGCCGTCCGCCGTCACCTGCGGCAGTCCGGCATTCCCGTCGAGAACTCAAAGGGAGAGTGGGGACTCGGCCAGCACGAAGTCAACGTCCGCTATACGGACATTCTGACTATGGCCGACAACCATGTGCTGTTCAAACAGTGCCTGAAAGAGATCGCCGAGCAAAGTGGCATCAGTGTGACCTTTATGGCTAAGCCGCATCATGGACAGGCGGGGTCGAGTTGCCATCTGCACTTGAGCCTGACCCAGTTCGGCGATATCCACTCGGACACGTTCCGCCACTTCCTCGGCGGCTGGATCGCGCATGCGCCGGAGTTCATGGTGTTCTACGCGCCGACGGTGAATTCGTATAAGCGATACGAAGACATGTCCTGGGCGCCGACGCGCCTCGCCTGGAGTAGGGACAATCGCACCGCCGGCTTCCGCGTCGTGGGAGAAGGCAAGACTCTGCGCATCGAGAATCGAATCCCCGGCGCTGATGCCAACCCCTACCTTGCCTTCGCCGCCTCGCTCGCTTCGGGCATCGACGGCATCGTGAATAAGATAGAACCACCGGCCGTCTTCCTCGGCGATATGTACTCCTCGCAATCGCTGCCGCGGGTACCATACACGCTGGGCCAGGCGACGGACCTGTTCGCCGCGAGCGAGTTCGCCAAGCGCGTGCTCGGCGCCGAAGTTGTCGAACACTATGTCCACTTCTTCCGCACCGAACAAAAAGCGTTCGATACCGCCGTGACCGACTGGGAACGCCGCCGCTACTTTGAGAAGATCTAGTTCTATGGACCGACTGAAAGACCAAGTGGCGCTGATCACCGGCGCGGGTAGTGGCATTGGCAAGGAGACGGCGCTGCTATTCCTCGCCGAAGGCGCGAATGTGGTGGCCGTCGACGTGAACGGCGAAGCCGCCGCGCAGATTCCTGGCGCTCACGCTGTCCAAGCGGACGTGTCGAAAGCCGCCGACTGCGAGCGCATGGTGCGCGAAGCCGAAGAGACGTACGGCAAACTGACGATTCTTTTCAACAACGCCGGCATCTCCCACGCCGACGATGACGACGCCATCGCCACCACCGAAGACGTTTGGGACCTCACCTTTGCCGTGAACGTGAAAGGGGTGTTCCTCGGGTGCAAGTACGGCATTCCGGCGCTGCGTCGCGCCGGCGGCGGGTCGATCATCAATACGGCTTCGTTTGTGGCTTTGCTCGGCGCGGCGACGCCGCAGTTGGCGTATACGGCCAGCAAGGGCGCGGTGCTTTCCATGTCGCGTGAGCTCGCTGCCATCCACGCGCGGGAGAACATCCGCGTCAACGCGCTCTGCCCCGGGCCGCTGCAGACCGAACTGCTGATGAAGTACCTCAACACCGAAGAGAAGAAGCAGCGCCGGTTGGTGCACATCCCGATGGGCCGTTTCGGCCAAGCCAAGGAAATCGCCAAGGCGGTGCTCTATCTCGCCTCGGACGATTCGTCCTTCGTCACCGGCACCGAATTCCTCGTTGACGGCGGCATCACCGCGGCCTATACGACGCCGTTATGACCCAGCGGACCCTCTCTCCGGTGGACGGCTCCGTCTACGCCGAACGGGAGCTGACCACCAACCTCGACGCGCTGCTCGCGCCGCCGCCGAAGCTTTCCCTTGCCGAACGGATCGCCCTTTGCGAATCTCTCGTGGCCAAGTTCGAGGCCGATGCCGACGCCATCGGCGAAGAGCTCACCTGGCAAATGGGCCGTCCCATCCGCTACACCCCGAACGAGATCCGCCGCGGGTTCGCCGAACGGGCGCGCTACATGATCTCGATCGCGGAACAGTGCCTGGCCGACATCCCCGCCCCGGCTGGGTTCATCCGGAAAGAACCCGTGGGCGTTGTCTTCACCATCGCGCCGTGGAACTATCCCTACCTCTGCGCGGTGAACTCGATTGTCCCGGCGATCCTGGCCGGCAACGCCGTGCTTCTGAAGGCTTCGGCGCAGACGCCTCTCGTGGCCGAGCGGTTCGCCGCCGCGCTGCCACCGGAGGTGCTGCGCTATGCGTACGCCTCGCACGCCGATGTCCTGAAGCTTGTCGGCGACCGGCGCATTGGGTTCGTTTCGTTCACCGGCTCGGTGGACGGTGGCCGGCAGATTGAAGCTGCGGCGCGGGTGCCGATGGCGCTCGAACTCGGCGGCAAGGATCCGGCCTACGTCAGGGCCGACGCTGACCTCGCACACGCCGCCGAAAACCTGGTGGACGGGGCCATGTTCAACTCCGGCCAATCCTGCTGCGGCATTGAGCGCATCTATGTGGACCGCGCGGTCTATGCTGAATTCGTGGAACGCGCCGTGGCGCTGACGAACGACTACGTGCTGGGAAACCCGTTTGACCAAGTAACCACGCTGGGCCCGATGGTGCGGCCGGCGGCAGCGAATTTCGTCCGGGCGCAGGTGGCCGAGGCGATGGCGCAGGGCGCGGTGGCTCATCTCAACATGCCGGACCCCGGCGGCGCCTACCTGCCGCCGCAGATCCTAACCAACGTCAACCACTCCATGCGGGTGATGACGGAGGAGACCTTCGGACCTGTCGTCGGCATCATGCCGGTGGATTCTGAAGCCGAGGCAATCGGGCTGATGAATGACAGCGCCTATGGCTTAACGGCCAGCATCTGGACGAAAGACCAAGCGGCGGCCCTTCGTATCGGTACGCAGATTGAAACCGGCACCGTTTATCATAATCGCTGCGACTACCTGGCTCCCTCGCTCGCCTGGACCGGCGTGAAGGACTCGGGTCGCGGCGTAGCCTTGAGTGTTCTTGGCTTTTCTCAATTCATCCGACCCAAATCCTTCCTCCTATGATTCTTCCGCTGCTGGCCCTCGCCCTCTCTTCGGAGACCCTCCTCGATTGGCGCAATCCCAACCAACCGCAGATCTCGCCGGACGGGCAGCGGATCGTCTACACCCTCGAGACAGTGGACCGGTTTAACGACCGGTTCGAGAACACGTTGTGGATGGTTGCAGTGGACGGCAAGGACCACCGGCCGATTACCGAGGGCCGATTGCCGCGGTGGTCGCCGGACGGGACCAAGCTCGCCTATCTGAAGCAGTCGCAGCTTTGGGTCCGCTGGATGGATACGGGTGTGGAGGCGCGGCTCACCGATCTCGAAACGCCGCCGACGGCGATGAGTTGGTCGCCGGACGGGACGCAGTTGGCGTTTCTGCGTCGGGTGCCAGGGATGCCGGAGTGGTCGATCAAAATGCCTAAGGCGCCGGAGGGCGCCAAGTGGGCGGAGCCTCCGTCAGTGGTGACACGGTTGCGGTGGCGCGCGGACGGGATCGGCGGGGCGGGTTTGATCCCGAACGGCTTCACGCAGCTGTTTGTTGTGCCGGTGACGGGCGGCGCGCCGCGCAGGATCTCGTTGGGCGACTTCAACCACGGCGGGGAGCCGTCGTGGACGCCGGACGCCAAGACGATCTACCTGCACGGGGCGCGGAGCGGAAACGCGGATCACGAACTGTACCCGGACGATGTGTGGGCGTTCGACGTCGCGAGTGGCAAGGCGTCGCAGATTACGAAGGGCAATGGGCCGGAGCAGAATCCGCTCGTTTCGCCGGACGGCAAGCTGATCGCATGGTTGGGATATCCGGACAAGGGCAACGCGGCGCACACCACTTCGCTATGGCTCGCGAACTTGGACGGGACCAACGCGCGGCGTTTGGCGCAGGGGCTCGATCGTAACGTCAGCACGCCAGTGTGGGGAGCGGACGGCAAGACGATCTATGCCGTTGTCGAAGACGCGGGCACCTCGTCGGTGTATTCGTTTGGTCTCGATGGGAACTACAAAGCGTTGACCGATGGCAAGCTGCGCCTGGCGACGGCGTACGCGGCCGCCGAGCAGATGACTATCGCACGGAACGGGCAGTTGGCGATCACCGGTTCCAGCCCGAATCAGCCCAAGGAAGTGTTCACGTTTCCCGTGGCTGGCGGCGCGCCGCGGAAGTTGACCGATACCAATGGCAGCCTGTTGGCGGCAAATCCCATCGGCGCGGTGGAGGAGGTTCGGTATAAGAGCTTCGACGGCAAAATGATGGAAGGCTGGATCATCAAGCCGCCAGGCTTCGTCCCGGCGAAGAAGTATCCGCTAATCCTGGACATCCACGGCGGGCCGCACGCGATGTACGGCATCGAGTTCAATCACCAAATGCAGATCTACGCGGCCCGGGGTTTCGTCGTGTTGTATACCAATCCGCGCGGGTCCACCGGTTACGGCGAGGAGTTCGCCAACGTGATCCACGGCAGCTATCCCGGCGACGATTATCAGGACTTGATGGCCGGTGTGGATGCGGTCATCGCCAAGGGCTACATCGACCCGAAGAAGCTCTGCGTGACGGGCGGCAGCGGCGGCGGCATCCTTACGGCGTGGATCGTTACGCGGACTGATCGCTTTGCCGCGGCGGTTTCGCAGTATCCGGTCATCAACTGGTTCACGCAGACGGGTTCAGCCGATATCGGCCTGTTGATGACGCGCTGGATGAAAGCGATGCCGTGGGAGAACCCGAAACAGTACATTGATCACTCGCCGCTCTTCTTCGCCGATAAGGTGAAGACGCCGACGATGCTGATTACGGGTGAAGAGGATTGGCGGACGCCGATCGGCCAGACCGAGGAGTTCTATTTCGCGCTGAAGGCCCGGAAAATCGACACCGTGATGGTGCGGATTCCGCGAGAGCCGCACGGCATTCGCGGCGCCTTCCCGAGCCATCGCATCGCGAAGGTGGAACACATTCTCGGCTGGTTTGAGAAATACGTGAAGTAGCTACAGCTTCGGTTCGGTGCGGTCACGCTTCAGTTCATCGGCAATTTTGCTCGCGACCTTGGCCACGTTTTCGGCCGAGGAGTCTTTCGGACGGCCCATGGTCGACCAGATGATATTGCCGGTGGAGCGCTGAACGAGGAAGATGTTGCCCCGGCCTCGGCCCCAAGAGCTGTTACCGACGCGGGCGGCGAGAATCGATTCGTTCTCCTTCATGTCGGCTGGCGAACTGGACTTGGCCTTTTTCTTCTTGTCCTTGTCCTCTTCTTCTGGCTCTTCCACCTTCGGGACGGGCTTGGGCGCGTAGAGGTCGGCAAGTTTGCGTTCAAACGCTTCGCCCACCCGATCGGTGAATACGGCATCCGCCTTCAGCGGATCGGTGACTACTTGGACGACACCGGTCTTCGTGAGTTGGCTAGCCAAGTACTGGTCGAGGCCGTTGGTCATGGGGAGCAGATAGACCGCCTTCACCTCGCGGACGGCCGGGTCGGCAGCCCACAGGCTCATCGCGCAGAACAACACCGGGAGGAACTTCATGCCTTCATGATACCTTCAGAGTTTGTATAAAGGACTTCGGATCACGGTTATCATCCCTTGTCTCAACGAAGAGCAGGGAATCGAAAAAGTGTTGCGGCGCATGCCGGAATTTGTGGATGAGGTAATTGTCGTCGACAACAACTCGACCGACCGCACCGCCGACGTAGCCGAATCGCTCGGCGCGCGGGTGATCCGGGAGCATGTACGCGGCTACGGGCGCGCCTACAAAAAGGGCTTTTCGGTGGCGACGGGGGATGTCATCATCACTCTCGACGGCGACCACAGCTATCCGCCGGATGCGATCTCGTATCTGCTCGAAGCATTCCTCCACCTGGAAGCGGACTTCTTAAATGCCAGCCGGTTCCCCGTGCGCGACCGGCAGGCGATGAGCTTCAAGCACAAGTTCGGAAACTTCGTGTTGTCGGTAGCGATGAGTCTGCTCTACTTCCGCTGGGTGCGGGACTCGCAAAGCGGCATGTGGGTGTTCCGGCGTTCGATTCTGGATGGCATGAAGCTGACTTCAGACGGCATGGCGTTCAGCGAAGAGATCAAGATCGAAGCGTTGAAGCGTTCGGACGTCCGGTTCAACGAAATCTCTATTCAGTACTCATCGAGGCTGGGCGAGATCAAGCTAAATCCGTGGCGCGACGGCTTCTACAACCTCTGGTTCCTGCTAAAGAAACGATTCTCGTGAGTGTGACCGCCATCATCCCGATGTGGAACCGGGCGGAATTGACCCGGCAATGCGTATTGGGGTTGCGGGCGCAGACGGTGCCCTTTGACCGCATTCTGGTGGTCGATGATGGGTCGACGGAGCCGTACGACGGCGACGACGTGATCCGGCTACCGGAAAATCGAGGCTTCGCCGCGGCGGTAAACGCCGGTTGGCGGGCGGCAACAACGACGCACGTCGCCGTCATCAACAACGATGTCCGGCTGGATGAGGCATGGTTGGAGCAACTGCTAGCCGGCGGTGGGTGGTTCGCGACGGGCAAGCTTTACATGCCGAATGGCTTGATCGACGGCACGTTCGACCTGTTGAGCCGGGGTGGGTTTCCTTGGCGGGCCGGGCATGGACGGCCGGACGGCGGACCTTGGAACGCGCCGAAAGAGATCGCGATGGCCTCATTCACGGCCATTCTGCTGCGGACGGAACTGCGGGACAAAGTCGGCTATCTTGATGAATCCTTTGGAACCTACTACGAAGATGTAGAGTTCGGCGTACGTTGCCGTCGAGCGGGCCTGCGCGGCCGTTACGTGCCGTCGGCGACGGGGACCCATGAAGGGAGCGCGACGGCCGGAGCCTGGAGCGAGTTCACCGTCCGGCAACTTTCGACCAATCATGCGCGTCTGGTCGCTAAACATTGGGGGAAAAGACACAGGTGGGCGGTTGGCGTGGCGCGGGTTTTGTGGAAAAGTCTGGTGCGCCGCAGGGGACACCGGGCGGTGTTCCCCACGTTCCCCGTGGAACAGGTCGAGCCATTGGACTTCGATGACGCAACAATCGAGGCCTTGCAGCGGGAAACCGGTTTCGATGCATTCTGGCGATGGTACTTCCGGCTGGTGCGGCCATGAGCCGAGTTACGGCTGTCATAGTTACCTACAACTCCGGGGCGCACGTGGCGGAGGCAGTTGCCTCCTGCCAACGGTTCGGGGTGCCGGTGGTGATCGTGGATAACGCCTCGACTGACGGCACAATGTTTCCGGCCGGAGTGACCGTCCTGCGAAACGAAGCCAATCGAGGGTTTGCCGCGGCGGTGAATCAGGGAGTGCGGGCGCACTCGGCGCCGTTGACTCTGCTGCTGAACCCCGACGCACGGTTGCTGACCGGCATCGAACCTTTGTGTGACATAAGTGTCGCAAGCCGACACTCCGCCGCCACCGGACTGCTGGTGGAGGCGGACGGGAGTCCACAAAAGGGGTTTAGTTTCAGGCGGTTTCCGACGGCGACGTCTTTGGCACTCGAAGTGCTAGGGATTAACCACATCTGGCCGGGAAATCCCGTAAATCGGGCGTATCGGTGCATGGATGTTGAACTAAACAAAAGACAAATGGTGGAACAGCCGGCCGGTGCGTTGCTAATGTTCCGACGAGATGACTGGGAGGAATTGGGCGGTTTCGATGAGAGCTTTTTTCCAATCTGGTTTGAAGATGTTGACTTCGCGAAACGCCTGCTCGCCCGGGGCGGAACTATTGTGTTCGAGCCTGCCGTTCGCGCGTGTCACGCCGGGGGGCACTCAGTTCAAAAGCTGGCGGAGTCGTCCCGGATTCGGTTCTGGTATGGTAGCCTGCTTAGGTACGTTGTTCAGCACTTCGGGCCGGTTACCAGGCGGCTCGTCGCGGGATGCGTACTTCTCGGTCTGGCGGCAAGATGTATCTTGGGGATTTTCTCGCTGCGGGGCTGGCCGGTATTCGGCGCACATCTTGATTCCATCCGACTCTCCGCTCGTTGTGTAGTTTTTGGGAATCTAGAGAACCACTAAACAACCTACATGGCTCAACCCGAACTGGTCTCCGTCACCATCGTCACCTACAACAGCGGCCGATTTATTAAGCGTTGCCTGGAGTCTGTGTTGGCGCAGAAGTATTCGAGCCTGGAAGTGGTCGTGGTGGACAATAGTTCCACCGATGGAACTGTCGACATCCTCGAGCAGTTTGACGGTCGCTGCAGAGTCTTGTACAACGATGAAAATACAGGCTTTGCGGCGGCACAGAATCAGGCGATTCATGCCAGCCGCGGCGAGTGGGTGCTGACTCTCAACCCGGACGTGCTGTTATTGCCGAACTTCATTGCGCAACTGGTGGAGGCGGGTTCCCTTCATCCGCGCATCGGCGCCGTTTGCGGGAAGCTGCTGACCATCAGCGCCAGTTTCGACCTGCCCGACAAACCCCGCGTCGATTCGACCGGCATATATTTCACGCCGATGTTACGGCATTTGGACCGGGGAAGCCAGGAAGTGGACAACGGCGAGTACTCGAACTTTGAGTACGTCTTTGGCGCCACGGCGGCCGCGGCGCTGTACCGCCGGGAGATGATCGAGGATATCTCGATTGACGGGGAGTTCTTCGATTCCGACTTCTTCGTCTACCGCGAGGACGCTGATGTGGCGTGGCGCGCCCAGTTGCTGGGATGGCGTTGCCTCTATACGCCGAACCCGCGGGCGTATCACGTTCGCAATGTTCTACCGGGTAACCGGCGGGCGCTGCCTGCCGAGATCAACATGCATTCGGTGAAGAACCGGTTCCTGATGCGGATCAAGAATATGACTGCCGACCTGTACAAGCGGCACTGGTTCTGGATCACCGTTCGCGATGCCGTAGTGATTGCTTGTTGCTTCACACGGGAGACCTCGTCACTGAAAGCGTTCCCCGCGATTGTGAAGACCTGGAAGCGGGTGTGGGCAAAGCGGGAAGTGATCATGCGGCGCCGTCGAGTGACGGATGAGTATATGGCGAGCTGGTTCCAGAAGTTGCCGACCTCTCGCCCGGCGCCCAAGCCGACCGCGGCCCGTCTACAGTCCCGGCTAAAGACAGCCCGCGGATAGCCGATGCGCATTGCGATCGTCGGCACGCGCGGCGTTCCGGCCAGCTACGGAGGGTTTGAGACGTTTGCTGAAGAGCTTGGCCGGCGTCTTGTGGAGCGGGGGCACGAGGTCCTTGTCTACTGTCGGGAGCGTCATTCCGGCAGTCACTTTCTGGGCATGCGCCTTCGCACGCTGCCTACCATCCGCCACAAATATCTCGAAACCATCGTCCATACCGCGCTCTGCACGTTTCATCTGTTGAGCCAGCGTCAGGACGTGGCTTTATATTGCAACGCGGCCAACGCGATATTCGCATGGATGCCGCGGGTGGTCGGGACGCGGGTCGCCTTGAACGTTGACGGCCTTGAACGGAAGCGGAAAAAATGGAACCGGCTGGCGAAGGCGTGGTACCGGCTGTCGGAATGGCTAGCGACGTTCTGCCCGAACCGGGCGGTGTCCGATGCGTTGGCGATCCGGGAGTACTATCGCCAGGAGTACAACTCGGACACGACCTTCATCGCCTATGG
Source organism: Bryobacterales bacterium (assembly GCA_038215275.1). Taxonomy (GTDB): domain Bacteria; phylum Acidobacteriota; class Terriglobia; order Bryobacterales; family Bryobacteraceae. The sequence goes on from JBBQRA010000011.1 coordinate 37,885, forward strand.
CGCCGAGATGGGTAAGCTGACCACGCGGGCGGCGCTGGACGAGTTGGGACTGGAGCCGGAGAGCTACTTTCTGTACGTCAGCCGGATGGAGCCGGAGAACAACGCACTGCTGGTGCGGGAGGCGTTCGAGCAGGTGGCAACCGACCGGAGGCTGGCGTTGATCGGCGATGCGCCGTACTCGGACGACTATATCGCCCGAGTGCGGGAGACGCTCGATCCGCGGATTGTGATTCCGGGAGCGATCTACGGCCAGGGCTATAAAGAGTTGGGTTCGTTTTGTTACGCTTACATCCACGCGACGGAGGTGGGCGGGACGCATCCGGCACTGATTGAGGCCATGGGCCGGGGGGCTCTGGTGCTATATCTCGATACGGAAGAGAACCGCGAGGTGGCCGGCGGAGCGGGTCTGCCGTTTACGGCGGCGAACCTGCCGGAGGTGCTGCGTCAGGTGCTGGCGTTGCCGGAAGCGGAGCGGGAGCGGCTGCGCGCCGCGGCGGTGAGCCGGGTGCAGGAGCGGTATAGTTGGGACGCTGTCACCGACGCCTATGTGGCGCTATTTGAGGAGCTATGCACCGATCGTGGTTAGAAGTGTCGCTCGGATGCATCACCAGGAACTTCCGGGCGGTGCGGGCGGTGGTGGGACAAGAGGTCTCCGTGATGCCGGTCGTGAAGGCGGATGCCTACCGGCACGGGGCGGTGGCGGTGGCGCGGTCCCTCGAACGGGCCGGGTCGCGGTGGCTGGCCGTCAGCAATGTGCAGGAAGGCGCGGCATTGCGGGACGCCGGGATTCAGACCCGCATTCTCGTAATGGCCGATTTTTTGCCGGGGAGCCGGGAAGCGTTCTTCGACTATCGGCTAACGCCCGCGCTGCATGACCTGAGCGAGATTGCCGAGTTGGAGCGCTTGGCGACGCGGCGCGGACAGGCCGTGGCGTTTCATCTAAAGATCGACAGCGGCATGGGACGGCTGGGCACGCGGGCTGAGGCCCGGGCGGTGGCGGAGGCCGTGGGCGCCTGCACGACGGCCCAGTTTGAAGGGCTGATGACGCACTTTGCCTCGTCCTCCGACTACGGTTCGACGCAAACCGAAGAGCAGACGAAATACTTCTTCGATCTCTTGACAGCGAGCGGGTTGCGGCCGGCCTATGTACATCTGTCGAGTACGATTCCGATCGCCTACGGGCGGCGGGAGGCATGGGGCAACATGGTGCGGCCGGGGCATGCTATCTACGGCTACATCTCCCCGGCGAAGGGGCCGGCGCCGGATCGGCAACTCGATGTGACGCCGGCGTTGACTTGGAAGGCGTGCGTACTGGAAGTAAAAGACATCCCCGCGGGGGCCGCTGTGGGCTATGGGGCCATCTACCGCGCAGCGAAGCCGATACGGATTGCTGTGCTGGCGGCGGGGTATGCCGACGGGTATCCGCACCGTTTGTCGAACAAAGGCAAGGTGCTGGTCGATGGGCATGTTTGCCCGGTCATCGGCGCCGTGTCGATGGACGTGACCACGATCGATGTGACGGGCATTGCAGGCGTGACGCCGGGCGATGCGGTGACGCTGTTGGGCGGCGAGATCGACGCGCAGCAGATCGCCCGGACCGCGGGAACCATATCCTATGCAGTGCTGTGCGGCATCAGTTCCCGGGTGGCCCGGATGTTTATCGATTAGCGGCGGACGCCGATTAGTGTATTGGGTTCGAACAGATACGGCGGCACGATGCCGCAAAGGTCGCCGAGGGGCAGCACCTCCGGCGGCAAAACGAACCCAAGTGTTTCGGTCATGAACTGACGGCGGTTTTCGATGCGGGCCCAGACGCCGGGATACTTCCCGGCGAGCGCGGCGCGGAGGTTCGCATCGGCAAGGGCGTAGCTATCTTCCATGCGGGTGGAGGAGAAGCGCTTTGAACTCGGGATGATGTCGGACTGCACGACCATGCCGCTGGTGAGTGGTTCCGTCGACCCGGCGTAGATGGGCGAGCCGGGCCACTCGTCGAAATGGATGAGGTGGCCTGGGTTCAAGAAGATGCCGTATTCGTCGAACGGGAGCATGCTCTGGATGAGGTCGAAGAGTTCGCCGCCGGGGCGGCCGAGCGTGAGGCGTTCAAACCACGCGGCCATGGCGGCGACGTAGGGCCCGGCGAACTCCTCGACGTAGCCGGCGGGTGCGTCGGCAGAGTCGAAAGCCAGCCAGCCGCAGCGGCAGCAGTTGCTGCCCCAATAGCTGACGTTGGCGGAGAAGTACTCTCCGCGGCGGATGACGTTCCCGCTGGCGCTGGCCAGGCTGACGCGCGTGGGGCCGGTCTTGACCGTCCAGTGACAGGCCATCGGGAGGCCGTTGTAGCTGGCTTGCGTGGCGAGTTGATGATCGGTGAGGCCTTCGCGAAGGCCGAACAGGATGCGGCGCATGCCTTCGGCGGCGGCGGCGTTCGAGCCCTCGAAATAGGCGATCTCCCACGGAGAGGCCTGGGCGCGGAGGCGCGTGAAGGCGCGGGTCGCATTCTCGACGGGGGCGAATTCGCGAAGGAGATCGATGAGGTAGGACGGGAGATCGGACTGCGTGGGCTCGTCGTAATCCTTCCAGCCGACGACGCCCAGCTTTGGGCTTTCGCCGAGGCCTTCGGCGGTGAAAATCTCGCGGAGCGAGCGGCCGTGGCCGCGGGGCTGATCCATCAACGAGAAGGGTGGATAGACTTCTCCGCGGAGGAGGCCGGCGTTGTAGAGTCCGCTGATGCGGAGGTAGCCTTCGCACTCGTTGCCGACGAGCAGGAGTGGCACACCCGTGGCGGGGAGGATGAGGAGGGCTTCTTCAAAACGTGGGTCGAATCCGGTGGCCCATAAAAGGTTGGCGTAATGTTCGCGGTCGCCGTAGACGAGCAGATGCGAATAGCCAAGGGCGCGGGCACGGTCAAGGCGCGGCGTGAGTTCCGTCGCGTCTGCCCAGGGAAGAGCTTCGGCGGGGCCAGAGTCCGGCCAGTCGGTTTCGATGAGAGTGTGGGTCCAGTTCATGGGCGCCAATTTATGTGCGATCGATGAGGTATCCGCGGAGAAGGACATGGGAGACTACATGCGAGAGGGGGGTGCTATCCCAGAGAAGAGTCGCGGTTTCGTCGACGACGAAGCCCGTCGTCATCGATTCCGATGCGCCGCCGTAGCCGGAATCGTCAAGCAGAGCGGTGGATTCGTGGACGCGGTAACCGTCGGTGAGGTCTTCGAGTGGCGCGACGTAGAGGCGAAACGTGACGTTCTGGCGGGAGGGGCTGTCGACCGCGTTGAACTGCCAATCGACATCGGTAATGACGAGATAGCGGCCCGCGGGAATCTCGAAAGGGAACTGAGTGGTCGCGTCTGGAAAGACGCGCTGCCACGTTCCGATGGGCTCGTCGTTGTCGACCCACTCGAGGACGACGTGGTCGGCCGGGTTAACCCCTAAGTGTGACGTCATGAGGAGACAATAGCACCATGAGCAAAACCGTAAACTGGCTGGTGATCGGCGTAGGCGACATTACGAAGAAGCGTGTGCTGCCCGCGATTGAGGCGCATGAGCGGAGTACGCTGCGCGGTATCGTGACGCGGTCTCCCGAAAAGGCCTCGCCGTACGGTTGCAATGTGTATCCGGCGCTGGAAGTGGCGCTGCGCGATAGAGACATCAACGCCGTGTATGTGGGGACACCCGTGGCGCTGCACGCGCCGCAGACGGTGACCGCGCTGCACGCGGGCCGGCACGTGCTCTGCGAAAAGCCGATGGCGATGAATTATCCGGAGGCACGGGACATGGTGACGGCGGCGCGGGATACGGGAAAACTTTTTGGGGTTGCTTACTATCGGCGGCTCTATCCGAATCTGCAGCGGGCAAAGGCGCTGGTGGAGGCTGGCGCAATTGGGCAGCCGGTGTTGTGCGAGGCGACCTGTCACAGTTGGGTGCCGCCGGGCATTGAACCGGACTACTGGCGATTCAGTCCAGCATTGGCTGGGGGCGGGCCGCTGTACGACATCGCTTCGCACCGGATTGACGCGATGAACTTCTTGTTTGGCAATCCCGCGAAGGCGACCGGATACACTTCGAACTCCGTGCATCGCTATGCGGTCGAAGACAACGCAACGGTGCTCGTCGAGTATCCGCAAGGCGTCCGCGGGGTGGTGGATGTGCGGTGGCACAGCAAGGTGGATCGGGATGAGTTCCGGATTGTCGGGACGGAGGGCGCAATCGACATGACGCCACTGAACAGCGGCCGGCTGGTTTGGCCGGGCGGGACGGAGGAGTTGCCGCCGCATGCGAACCTGCACTATCCGCTAATTGAACATTTTGCGAATGCAGTGCTGGACGCTTCGCCGCTGATTTCGACCGGAGAGACGGCGATGTGGACCGACTGGGTGACGGGGAAGGTCGCAATCCGGGTATGATGAGAGTTAATCGCCGCATCTGCGCCGCGTCAGCCTCTCCATGCCGGAAAGTACAAAGATAGATGTGAATAGTTGGCTCGAAGAAGAGCTATTTCAGCAGTATAAGAACAACCATACGTTCGTGGATGAAAGCTGGCAAAGCCAGTTTGCCGCGGAGAAAGGGAACGGAACAGTAGCTGCGGCGGCGCCTCCGCCGGCACCCCCGCCCCCCCCGCCTCCGCCGCCTCCGCCACCACCCCCTCCGCCCCCGGCTGCCGCTGCGCAATCGGGCGTGACCACGACCCAGACGAAGGCCGTCGAATCGAAGCCCGCACCGAGCAAAGAGGTGGACTCCTCTGAGCAACTGGTACCTCTGCGCGGCGCGCCGGCGCGGTTGGCCGAGAACATGACGCTGTCGCTCTCGATGCCGACGGCGACGAGCCAGCGGTCGATTCCGGTGAAGGTGATCGACGAGAACCGCCGGATCATCAACCAGCACCGGTCTCTGTTGGGCCATTCAAAAATCTCGTACACGCACATCATTGGATGGGCGATCGTGAAGGCGCTGAAGACGAATCCGGCCTTGAATTGCGCGTACGCCGAGCAGGGCAAGGACCTGTTTAAAATCGTCCGGAGCCACATCAATATGGGCCTCGCGATCGACCTGCCGTCTCGCGACGGCGGCCGTGCCCTGGTGGTGCCGAACATCAAGAATGCCGGCGCGATGACGTTTTCTCAGTATCTGAAGGGCTTCGACGAACTGGTGCAGCGGGGCCGAAAGGGCAAGCTGACGGTGGCCGATTTCTCCGGCACGTCGATCTCCTTGACCAACCCGGGAACGGTAGGCACGGTGGGGTCGATCCCGCGGCTGATGCCGGGCCAAGGCTGCATCATCGCTACGGGCGCCATTGACTTTCCGGCCGAATATCAGGGCGTGACCGAAGAGATGCGGGCGATGCTGGGCATCGGCAAGGTGATGATGGTCACCTGCACGTACGACCACCGCATTATTCAGGGTGCCGAGAGCGGCGCGTTCCTCGGCAAGCTGCAGGGTCTTCTCCAGGGCGAAGATAACTTCTACGGCGAGATCTTCCACGATCTGCGGATGCCGCATCAGCCGGTGAAGTGGGAACCGGATCGGACTTCGTTATCGCGTCCGGCCGGTGGCTTCCGGCAGGTGGAAATCGGTAAGGAGAGCTCCGTCCTCCAGTTGATCAATGCCTACCGGATGCGTGGGCATTTGATTGCGGATCTGGATCCGCTCGGTTCGGAGATCCAGTATCATCCGGAACTCGATCCGGCGCACTACGGATTGACGATTTGGGATTTGGATCGGGAGTTCGTCACCGGTTCGCTGGGCACGGCTCTGGGTGAAGGCGCGGCGCACATGGTGGCGACGCTGCGCGAACTGCTCGAAAAGATGCGGCAGACGTACTGCGGCAAGATCGGCTGCGAATACATGTACATCCAGTCGCCGGAGCAGAAGACGTGGCTGCAGCAGCGGATGGAACCGAAGGCGAACAACTGGCCGCTGGGCGAAGGCGAGCGGGTGCGAGCGCTTGAACGCGTGCTGGAATCGGAAGGATTCGAACAGTTCCTCGGCAACCGGTTCTTAGGCCACAAACGGTTTTCGCTCGAAGGCGGCGAATCGACGGTAGCGATTCTCGATGAGATCGTGGTGCGCGCGGCGGACCACTCGGTGCACGAGATCGTGATCGGCATGGCGCATCGCGGACGGCTGAACATTTTGACGAACATCATCGGCAAGAAGCCGGAGATGATCTTCAGCGAATTTGACGGGAACCCGTACGAAGGTTCGATGCAAGGTTCCGGTGACGTGAAGTACCACTTGGGCGCGAGCGGCGTCCGGCGCGCTCCGTCAGGCCGGGAGATCGTGGTGAGCGTGGCGCCCAATCCGTCGCACCTCGAAGCGGTTAACCCGGTGGTGGAAGGCATTGTGCGGCCGAAGCAGGACCGGTTGGGTGACGTGAAACGGGAGCGGGTGATTCCGCTGCTGATCCACGGCGACGCGGCGTTTATCGGCCAGGGCGTGGTGGCCGAGACGTTGAACATGTCTCAGCTCGAAGGTTACAAAACCGGTGGCACGATTCATCTGGTCATCAATAACCAGATCGGGTTTACGGCGCAGCCGGAATCCTACCGGAGTTCGCTGTACGCGACAGACGTGGCGCGGATTGTGGACGCGCCGATTTTCCACGTGAACGGCGACGATCCGGAAGCTTGCATCCGGGTGGCGCAGTTGGCCTTCGACTTCCGGCAGGCGTTCAAGAAAGACGTCGTGATCGATATGATCTGCTACCGCCGGCATGGTCACAACGAAGGTGACGAGCCGAGCTATACGCAGCCGATCATGTACCGGAAGATCCGGCAGCAACCGTCGGTGGCGACGTTGTTCGCCGAGCGGCTGGTCCGGGAGAAGGTGATTTCGGCGGAAGAAGTGGACCGGATGAAAAAGGCGATTACGCAGCGCCTGTCCGATGCCCAGGCCCGCAGCCAAGCCAACGCGCAGCAGTATGAGTTCCAGGAATTGGCGATCATCGACGATGCCGATGTGCGGCGCGAGATTCCACAGACGTGCGTGGATCGCTCGATCCTTGAGCGGGTGATCTACGGATCGACCACGTTCCCTGAGGACTTCCATCTGCACCCGAAGCTCAAAACCTTCATTGATAAGCGTTTGCAGATTCTCGAAGGGGGTCCGGTGGATTGGGCGGCGGCGGAAGCGTTGGCGTTCGGAACCTTGGTGATGGAAGGGACGCCGGTCCGGTTGAGCGGTCAGGATTCCGGTCGCGGTACATTCTCACAGCGGCACCTGGTGTTTTCTGACGCCGAGACGGGCGAGCGATATATCCCGATGCAAAATCTGGCGCCAAATCAGGCCCGGATTGAAGTGTGGGATTCGAGCTTGAGCGAATACGCCGTAATGGGCTTTGAGTTTGGTTACTCGGTAGCGGATCCGCTGTGCCTGGTGTTGTGGGAAGCGCAGTTCGGCGACTTTGTCAACGGCGCGCAGATCATGATCGACCAGTTCATCGCCTGCTCGCAGCAAAAGTGGGGCCAGCCGAGCGGCTTGGTCTTGCTCCTGCCGCACGGGCAGGAAGGGCAGGGTCCGGAACACTCGTCGGCACGCATTGAGCGCTTCCTGACGCTGTGTGCCGAGGACAATATCCAGGTGGTGTATCCGACGACGGCCGAGCAGTACTTCCATGTGCTGCGCCGCCAGATGCACGGCGGCGACGACCGGCGCGGGATGCGGAAGCCGCTGGTGATATTTACGCCGAAGGGTATGCTGCGCCTGGCGCGGGCGAGTTCCACGCTGACCGACCTGACCACGGGCGGCTTCTGCGAAATCATCGGCGATACGGCCGTGACTGAGTCGACACGGGTGAAGCGCGTGATCCTGACGACCGGCAAAGTGCACTACGACTTGGCCGAGGCGCGGGAGAAGCAGGGCATCAGCAACATCGCGCTGATTCGGATTGAACAGATCTATCCGTTCCCGACGGCGGAGTTGCAGGATGTGCTGGCGCGGTACCCGGTGACGGCGGAAGTCTGCTGGGTGCAGGAAGAGCCAAAGAACATGGGCGCGTGGCGATTCGTACGGGAGCAGGTGCAACCGCTGCTCGATACCAGCCGCCGGTCAATGCGCTACATCGGGCGGGATGAGTCGGCAAGCCCGGCTCCGGGTTCGCTGAAGCGGCACAACTTCGAACAGGCGGACCTGGTGGAAGAAGCTATGGATGCTTCCTCGAAGCCTCAGCCGCGCACGCGCCTGGTGGCCCGCAAGAAGGGATAAGCATCCCGGGTTCAGTAAGCGAGGCGCACGCCGCTTCGCTTACTGGATGCCGAACATTTCCTTGAGCTGCATGGCGTCACCGGCAGTGGTGGAGCCATCTAGCGAGTTGATATCCGCCTGCGAGAGATCGACCTTGGCTGCAAAAGCCTTGCGGTGAATCTCTTTCGCGAGTAGACGAGCCGCGAGTGTGGCGTCCGGGAGTTGGACGACGGAAGCCTGCATGAAGATCGTGCCGTCGCGCCCGGAGAGGCGAGCGGCGATTCGATTTCCGGCCGTGAAAACGGAGAGATTGAAGCCGCGGCCGCGATGGAAGCGGGGGCTCTTCTCGAGGAAGCTGACTGTCTGTTTTGCGACTTCGCTGCCGTCCGGGGAAAAGGTGACGGGGACGGTCAGGTCGAGGGTCCGGAAGAGGCCCGGGTTCCGTTCGAGCGCGTTGCGATACGCCGTCACGGAGGCCTCACTCTGGCCGAGCCGTTCGTTGGCGTAACCGATCAGGACTTCGACGCGGGTGCGGAGCAGGACTTCTTCCTGCGGCAGGGCGTTCCGGGCTGCGGTGAGCGCCGTCAGGCCGTTTGCGTAGGCGCTCTGGGAGATCAACGTTTCGCCGAGCGCCGCCTGGAGATACGGCTTTTCGCGCACGGCGTTCTTGCCGGTGCGGAGGAGCAGTTTTTGCAATTCGACTTCGGCGAGACCGTCCCCGACCGGAATGTGGAGTCCGGGACGCATCCATTCGACGATGGGAGAGTCTGGGGCGTAGGGACGAAGGATCCAGTTGAGCCGGCCCTGTGGCACCAGGAGCGAGTTCAGGCGGCTGTTGGCCTCCC
>JBBQRA010000012.1:0-46338 GCA_038215275.1 Bryobacterales bacterium
TGGCGACGACGGGATTTCCGATGGCATCGATGTTGTTGGGGACGGCGGTGAGTGGGAGCGTGGACCAGAACACGGGCGTTTCGATTTTGAACAAGTATTACGCCTTCTTTCTGCAGGACGACTACCGGGTGAGCTCGAAGCTGACGCTGAATCTGGGCTTGCGATATGAGTACGAGACCCCGCGGACGGAGCGTTACAACCGGGCGACCCGGGGGTTCGACGGCGCCAATGGCGGCTTGCTGGTTTATGCCAACGAGCAGCAGCGTGGGATCTACGATCCGGACCGGAACAACTTTGCGCCCCGCTTGGGGCTGGCGTATTCCTGGGACGCCAAGACGGTGGTGCGGATGGGCTACGGCTTGAATTATGTGCCGGTGGTGGGTTCGGTGGATGCGGTAGGGTTTTCGGTGACGACGCCGATGGTGACGACGCAGGACGGGATTACCCCTTTGAACCGCTTGTCCAATCCGTTTCCGCAGCAACTGACGCCGGTTGGGGCGAATCCAGCCGCCTTCCGGGGGCAGAACGTGAGCTACGTGGAACCGAAGGACCGGACTCCGATGTTTCACACGTGGAACATCAACGTGCAGCGCGAGCTTTTTGCGCGTTCCGTTTTTCAGATTGGTTACATCGGGGGGAAGGGGACTCGGCTGACGAGCGAGGTTTCCATTGGGAACAACATTTTCGAAAACATCAACCAAGTGGATCCGCGGTATCTGAGCGAGGGTCAGGCCCTGCTGGCCGTAGTGGACAATCCGTTTTTCGGCTCGTTTGCGAGCGGGCCGCTGGCGGGGCGAACGATTCAACGGCAGCAGTTGCTGCGACCGTTTCCGGCCTATGGAAATATCACGCGAAATCTGCCGGCGTTTGGCAGTTCGAGCTATCACTCGCTGCAAGCGAAGTTTGAGACCCGTTCCTACAAGGGGCTGACGACGCTGATTTCCTACACGATGGCCAAGAACCTGACGGATGTGCAGCCGTATCAGAACACGTACGACCGGCAGGTGGAGCGGGGGCCGGCTGCCTTCGACGTACCTCAGCGGTTGACGACGACTGTGAGTTGGGACCTGCCGGTGGGCCGGGGCCGCGCGTTTGGACAGCAGATGTCGAGGGGCTTGGATGCGGCGATTGGGGGATGGAACATTGCGATGTTCAACACGTTTCAAAGCGGATTTCCGTTGAGTTTCGGGCTGAACCAGAATACTCTGTTCCTGGCCGGAGCCGGCGCACAGAGGCCGAACGTGGTGGGCGATCCAAATGCGGGGATCAGCGGGAGGGTGCAGGACCGGTTGCTGCGTTACTTCAATACGGCCGCGTTTGCGCAGCCGCCGAACTTCACGTTCGGGAATGCTCCGGCGCGGGCATCGTGGTTGCGGAACCCGGGAATGAACAACTGGAACCTGACGTTGACCAAGACGTTCGTGGTGACGGAGCGGGTGAAAGTGAACCTGCGGGGATCTTCGTTCAACCTGATGAACCACCCGGTGTTCTCGGGACCGAATACGACGTTTGGCGTGGTGCAGTTCGGCCAGATTTCGAACCAGGCGAACATCAGCCGGCAGCACGAAATAGTTCTGCGGATTCTGTTCTAACGCTAGGATAGTTGCATGGGTGCAACTTCCGGAACCAACCTTCATCCCGAACGGCCTCGACTGAGTACGCATCAGAAGGCCCTGAGTATTAACTTAGATCCCGTGCGGTACGGGACCTTTGCTGAGATTGGCGCGGGGCAGGAAGTAGCGCGCTGGTTCTTCAAAGTAGGCGCCGCGGCGGGAACGATTTCGAAGTCGATTTCCGCTTACGACATGACCGTGAGCGACGCCATTTATGGCAAGTGCAAACGGTATGTTTCGAGGGAACGCCTGGAGCGCATGCTGGACTATGAGCACAGTCTGAACGTGGAGCGGCTTGGGAATTCGCGGGGGGATACGACGGCGTTCTTCACCTTTTCCGATACGGTTTCGGCGTTGAATTTCAAAGGTACGAACGAGTGCCACGGTTGGATGGGCGTGAAGTATCAGGCCTTTCCTGGCGATGCGGACAACACGATTATCCTGCATGTGCGGATGCTCGATAAAGAGAATCCGCTGCAGCAGGAGGCGCTGGGTATCGTTGGCGTGAACCTGCTGTACGCCGCGTTCTTCCTGCATCATACGCCGAACCAGATGCTCGAATCGTTGCTCGATAATCTGACGACGGACCGCCTGGAAATCGACATGGTGGACTTCTCGGGCATTGAGTTCCGGCGGGTGGATAACCGCGTGATGAGCCTGAAGCTGGTGCAACTGGGACTGAGCGGGGCGGCGATGTTCGGGCCGAAGGGCGAGGTGCTGCAGCCGAGCGAAGTGCTGCGGAAGAAGCCGATTCTGGTGGAACGGGGCAGTTTCCGGCCAGTAACCAAGGTCAACATCGACATGATTGAGAGCGCCCGGAAACAGTTCAGCGAAGAGCCGGAGGTGCAAGGCAAAGAAGTGGTGGAGTTGATGGAGATCACGATGCGCAACCTGCTTTCGGGCGGGGGCGACATTGATCTGCGGGACTTCTTATCGCGGGCGGATCTGCTATCGACGGCGGGGAAAACGGTGCTGATTTCGGATTACTTCGAATACTACCGGTTAGCGGCATATCTGGGGCGGTATACGAACGAACCGATTGCGATTACGATGGGCGCGCAGAGCGTGCGGGACCTGTTTGCCGAGGAGTTCTACCGGACGCTCGAAGGCGGAATTCTCGAAGCGTTCGGGCGATTGTTTACGCGGGATCTGCGGCTGTATGTGTATCCGCTACTCGAACCGGACACGGGCGACTTGACGACGGCCGAGAACATTGAGATGCCGGAGTCGTTGCGGAATTTGTACAAGCACCTGGTGGAGCGGGGGCGGGTGCGGTCACTGGATACGTTTGACCGGAGCGTGCTGCATATCTTCTCGCGAGACGTGCTGCGGCGGATCAAGGATCAGGACGATTCCTGGGAAGAGATGGTGCCGTCGGAGATTGCTGCGGTCATCAAGAAACGGCGGTTCTTCGGGTACCGGGACAAGGACAAACCTTAACCGCCGGAGATGGCGGCGATGAAGTGGACTTCCGAATCCGGGCGGACGGGTTCGAGGACGCCAAGGGGAGTGACCTCGTCATCGACGGAGATGGCGAGGTTGGGCCGCAAGAGGTGTTTGGAGATGCCGGGGAAGCGGGCTTCGATCCCGATGATGAGCTCGCCGACCGTGGCGCCGGAGACCTCGATTTGAGCGAGGCCTCCGGTTTGCTGGCGGACGAGCGTGGGAAAGAAGACGGTGGCCATCCTTAAAGACCCAGGATGGTGGCGGGGTTCATGGGGACGCGGTTGAGCCGTTTGCCGGTGGCGCGGTAGAGCGCGTTGGCGACGGCGGCGAGGGGCGGGACGATGTTGGCTTCGCCGACGCCGCGGACGCCGAAGGGATGGCCGGGGTTGGGGACTTCGACGATGATGGTTTCGATCATCGGGAGGTCGAGGGCGGTGGGCATGCGGTAGTCGAGGTAGCTGCCGTTGCGCATGTCGCCGGCGGCGTCCATGAAGTACTCTTCGTTGAGCGCCCAGCCGATGCCTTGGGCGGTGCCGCCCTGCATCTGCCCTTCGACGTAGGCCGGGTGGATGGCTTTGCCGGCGTCCTGGACGGAGGTGGCGCGGAGGACGTCGGTCTTGCCGGTTTCGGGGTCGACCTGGACGTCGATGATGAGGCCGGCGATGGAGCCGCCGACGCCTTTGGGGTTGACGGTGGCGCTGCAGGAGACGGGTCCGCCGGTGGCGCCGAGTTGGGCGGCGAGTTCGGCGAAAGTCAGGGATTGGCCGTTGCCTGAGAACGTGCCGTTGCTGAAGGCGACTTCGTCGACGGCCCAGAGGCGGGCGGCGCGGGCCTTCATCTGTTCGACGACCATCTGGGCAGCGTCGTGGACGGCGAGGCCGGTGGAGAACGTGGTGCGGCTGCCGCCGGTGACGCCGGTATAGCCGACGGAGTCCGTATCGACAATGGTCGGGTGGATGTCTTCGGCGCGGAGGCCGAGGACTTCGGCGGCCTGCATGGAGAGGGACGTCCGGGAGCCGCCGATGTCCGTCGAGCCTTCGATGAGGTTGACGGTGCCGTCCGCATTGACGGAGAGCGTGGCGGAGGAGGGCAGGCCCGCGTTGAACCAGAAGCCGATGGCGACGCCGCGGCCGCAGTTGGGGCCGGGAAGGGGGGCGTTGTAGTGGGGCGAGGCCTTCATGGCTTCGAGCACTTCGATGCAGCCGATGCGTTTATAGCGAGGACCGTCGGCGCGGCGGGTGCCTTCCTTGGCGGCGTTGCGGAGGCGCAGATCGAGGGGATCGAGACCGAGCTTTTCGGCGATCTCATCGAGGACAGTTTCCGTGGCCAAGGCCGAGTTCGGCGCGCCGGGGGCGCGGTAGGCGGAGGTGGAGGGTTTGTTGACGACGACGTCGAAGCCTTCGATGAGGACGTTTTCGATCTCGTAGCAAGCGAAGACGGTCATGGCGCCGGGGCCGACCATGGCGCCGGGATAGGCACCGGCTTCATAGGCGAGCCAGGCCTGAGCGGCGGTGATTTTGCCGGCGTCGTTGACGCCGATTTTGACGCGGACGCGGGAGCCGGGGGTGGGGCCGGTGCCGGTGAAGACGTCGCGGCGGGACATGACGAGTTTGACGGGGCGGCCGACCTTCTTCGAGAGCAGGGCGGCGACGGGTTCGAGATAGACGTTGATTTTACCGCCGAAGCCGCCGCCGATCTCCATGGGGGTGACTTTGACCTGGGAGACGGGGACATCGAGAACTGCAGCCGAGGCGTCGCGGGCAACGAAGGAGCCCTGGGTGCTGCACCAGATGTGGATGCGGCCATCGCTGCTCCAGAAGGCGGTGGCGTTCTGGGGTTCGATGTAGCCCTGGTGGACGGTGGCGGTATCGAGTTCGCGTTCGACGATGACGGTGGCTTCGGCGAAGCCGGCGGCGAGGTCGCCCATCTCGTAGCGGATGAGCTCGGCGACGTTGCCGTTGGGCAGATCGTCATGAAGGATGGGAGCGCCGGGGGCCATGGCTTCGGGGGCCGTCAGGACGCAGGGGAGGGGTTCGTAATCGACTTCAATGAGCGCGGCGGCTTCGGCGGCGACGTGGGCGTTGACGGCGGCCACCGCGGCGACGGCATGACCGCTATAGAGCACTTTGCCGGAGGCGAGAATGTTGCCACGAAGGGAGGAGAGGAGCGTATCGCCTTCTCCGAAGTCGACGATCTTGTCGGCCGGGGCCGGGGGGAAGTCGGCGGCGGTGACGACGGCGAAGACGCCGGGGAGGGCTTCGGCCTTAGATGTATCGATGCGGAGGATGCGGGCGTGGGCGTGGGGGCTGCGGAGGATCGCGCCGTGGATCATGCGGGCGAGTTGGAGGTCCGCGCCGTAGAGGGCGCGGCCGGTGACTTTGTCGGCACCGTCGTGGCGGATGGGGCGGGTGCCGATGACGTTATATGTGGTGCTCATTGGGCGGCTCCATTAATTTCGATGGCGGCGGCTTGGACGGCGCGGATGATTTTGTCGTAGCCGGTACATCGGCAGAGATTGTTCGAGAGCCAGAAGCGGGTTTGTTCTTCGGTGGGGTGGGGGTGCTTCTGGAGCAAGGCGTCGGCGGCGATGAGGAAGCCGGGGGTGCAGATGCCGCACTGGAGGGCGGCGTGGTCGAGGAACGCCTTTTGGAGGGGGTGGAGGGTGCTGCCATGCGCGAGGCCTTCGACGGTGGTGATGGATTCACCGGCCGCTTCGACTCCCAGGACGAGGCAGGAGGTGACGATGCGGTCGCCGAGCTTGACGGTGCAGGAGCCGCAGTTGCCGTCGCCGCAACCTTCCTTGGTTCCGGTGAGGCCGACGATGTCACGGAGGCATTCAAGGAGCGACTGGCGAGGTTCGCAGAGGAACTGGACGGGCTCGTTGTTGATGGTGGTTTGGACTTGGACTTTGGCGGACATGCTATTTGATCTCCTGGGCGCGGGCGACGGCGAGTTCAAGGGCGCGGCGGGCCATGACGGCGCAGAGGTGGCGCCGGTAGGCGGCGGTGCCGCGCATGTCAGAGATGGGGGACGCGGCTTCCTGCGCGATTTTGGCGGCGGCTTCGAGAGCGGCGGCGGTGGGCATCTGGTTGAGCAGAGCCTCGCCGGCGGCGGGGACGAAGAGCGGCGTGGGGGCGACGGAGGAGAGGGCGATGCGGGCAGCCGAGATGACGCCGTTTGCGAGCGTAACCGAAGCACCGGCGCCGACGACGGCGATATCCATTTCGTTGCGCGGGATGAAGCGGAGGTAGGCCGCGCCGGAGAATGGGGCCGGGGCGGGGATGTGGATGGAGACAAGGAGTTCGCCGGGGGCAAGCTGATTGCGGCCGGGGGCGGTGCAGAACTCTTCGACGGGAACGGCGCGGCGCCCACTGGGGCCGGCGATGACGGCTGATGCGCTGAGGGCGATGAGCAGGGGGATGGAGTCCGCGCTGGGGGCGGAGTTGCAGAGGTTGCCGCCGAGGGAGGCGCGGCCTTGAATCTGGGTGCCACCGATCCAGGAAGCCACTTCGGCGAGGGCGGGATAGTGGGATTGAATGCTGGCATCGTCGGTGAGCCGGTAGCAGGGTACGGCGGCGCCAATGGTGAGGCCGTCGGTGGGACTGAACGTAGTCTCGTTCAGTTCGGGGATCTTCTTGACGTCGATGACAACGTCGGCATCCTTGCGGCCGGAGCGGAGCTGAACGAGCAGGTCCGTACCGCCGGCCAGAAGCCGGGCGGAGGGTTGACTGGCGAGCAGGCCGACGGCTTCCGGAAGGGAGGCGGGAGCAGCATAGTCGAAGGCTTTCACACCGTTTAGTGTACCTTTGAGGAGATGCGTTGGTTGATGATTCTTGGGTTAACACTGTGCCTGCACGGACAAGTGCTGCAGATGGGCGAAGCGAGCGAAGGGTTTGTGCCGATGTTCAATGGCAGCGACTTCGGGCGCTGGGAAGGGGACGAGCAAGTTTGGCAGATTGAGCGGGACCGCATCTGGGGATCGACCGACAAGATGACCGGACGGAAGCGCAGCTTGGCGCTGGTTCACCGAGGTGAGCGGTATCAGGATTTTGAACTGCGGATGGAGGTGCGGCTGCGGAATGGCCGCATGAAGCTGTGGGTGCAGGGCGAGGACCGGGGCGAAGGGGTGATGGAGGGAACGGTAGTTGAGATTACGGACTCGCGCAAGCTGCTGAAGGTGAATGAATGGGTGGAGTATAAGCTGCTTTGTCAAGACGGCAAGATGACGGTGTCGGTGAACGGGGAAGTGAAGCAGGATGGACTTCCAGCGACGGGGCAAGCGGGCTTGATCGCGTTTGAAATCGAAGCGGTTCCAGCGATGGAAGTGCGACTGCGGACGATTCGGATCAAGAAGATTCGTTAGCGGATGGTGATGGTGACGGGGTTGGCGGGGGCGCCGTCCACGGTAAGGCTGATTTCGACCTCGCCGCGGGCGCGGAGTTCCGTGGGCAAGGCGAGGTTGACCTGGTCGAGTCCGGGGAAGGTGGGTTGGGGGCCGGCGTACAGGACCGTCACGGGGACGCCGCCGACAGTGGCCGTGGTGCGACTGCCTTGGCGGAGGCCGGTCGCGTAGAGCGAGAGGGCAGCGGGGACGGGGAGGGGCACCGCTTGGCAGTTGGGGACGCAGGCGAAGACGGGGCCTGTGTCGGCAGTGGCGGCGGCAAGCGCGGCTGTGTTGAGGGTGTAGACACTAGGGGCCACGGCGTTGACGCGGGTTTCGGCGGTGAGAACGGGGCCGTCGGAGAGGACGCGAATGGCGGTGAGGCCGAGGGTGGTTTCCGGGGGAACGAGGAGATTCAGTTGGGTGGGGGAAGCGTAGAAGATGGTGGCGGGGCGGCCTTGAATTTCGACACGCGGGGCGGCGGGCAGAGGGCCATAGAGGGAGATGATGGAGTCCGGCGAGATGGAGGGCGCGACGCCGAGAGAGGGGAGGAGGCCGTAGTATCGGGCCATCCAGTAGGGCAGGATGTAGTCGACGCCGGCGTTGCCGATGGTGCCGGAGCCACCGCCGGCGAGTTGGAAGGGGTTGCGCTGCCAGAGGAAGTCGGTGGGGACGCGGCGGTCAACGGGCAGGGGCTCGCAGGCTTGGCCATTGCAGACGGCGACATCGGTGGTGCGATCGACGAAGAAGTCGCGGCGAGGACGTCGGAGCCAGATGTCGAGGAGGGCGAGGGCTTCGGCGTCACGGCGGGGGTCGGGGGCGGTGAGGGCGTGGTCGATGAGATTGAAAAAGGGGTTTTGATGACCGGCCGTATAGCGGCGGGCGATGGCGTAGGCGTTGGCGTAGGCGGCTTTGGCCGGGGAGTCTTCGAGGCGGATGAGGGAATAGAAAGAGGTGTAGATGAGGTTGAACTTGAAGTAGGAGTTGGTGGAGAGAGAGTCGAAGGCCACTGGAAAGGAGACGGAATCGGCGAGGCGGGTGCGGTGTTCCTCGTAGATTGGCGCGAAGCGCGCGGGGTGGATTTGGCGGGCGATTTGGAGCATGGTGAGGATGTGATCGGGGCGGAGGAGGAAAGGGGACCAGTTGTCGGCGAGGAGATGGTCGATGATGCGGGTGGCGAGGGGGCGGATAGCGGGTTGGAGGGAGGGGATGTGTTCGTAGGCGACGGAGAGGCCGAAGAAGACGCCTAGGTATTGGTCGCGGGAGGTGTTGCCGATCCAGGTGGCGTTTAGCGCGGGGTTGCGATACACGCCGTTCGCGGCTTCTTCGCGTTCGATGCCGGGCCGGAAGGGCGAATCGAGCGGGAGGCGGCAGCGGGCGAGGGAGTTGTTGCCGGTGATTTCGACGAGGCCATCAAGGGCGGCGAGGGCGCGGGTGGCGTTAGCGAGTGCATCGGGCGAGCGGTTGACGCGGTAGCGGAAGACTTCGGCGGCGAGGTAATGGCCGGTCCAGATGGCAGAATCGCCGCAGCGGGTGTAGCCGATGATTTCGTTGGAGGTGGAGGAGGCGTAGAAGGGGTCGAGTATGGTGCCGAAGGGGAGGTGGCGGGCTTGAATCTGGGCGGAGATGGCGAGCGCGTCGGGTTCGGCGGGCTGGAGCGCGAGCGCCGTTAGAAAGGAAACCGCAAAGAGGCGCATGCTATCTGCATTGATAGCACTATTCGGTGATGGGAAGGACGAGGCCGAAGGTGAGGAAGCTACGGAGTTTGTCGACGAAGTGCTCGCCGGCGGAGACTCGGGCCCAGCGGATGGAGGCGCGTTCGCGGTTTTCGCTGAAGAAGCCGACGCCGCCGGTGGAGAGGCGCGGGTCGCGGAAGGTATCTATAACCTTGCCGCCGACGAGAGTGATGAACCGGTCGCCAGCGGCGCGGACCTCGTATTCGTAGAAGGCCTTATCCTCGAGGTTGATGGGGAGGGGGAGGCGGAGACGACGGGTTTCTTTGCCGCCGATAACGCTGAATCGGACTAACTCGGTGGCGCGGGATGCGCCGCGGCCACTGATCATCAACTTAGTCGCGTAGTAATTGCGATGATCGCCGGCGCGGATGGCCCAATTGATGGAGGTGTTTTCGATGCGGCCCTCAAACTTGAATCGGTAGTCGGAGAGCTCTCGCGAATCTTTCCAGATACGCAGACCGCCTGGGCGGACCAGCCCATTATCGAAGCTCCAGCCGGGGCCGCTGCCGGACGGCATCCAGTTCCGGAGACTGGTGGTGACGAACTCCTGCCGGAGTTCGACGGGGGGAGTCCCACTGGGCAACTGCGAGAGTATGCCTGCAGTCTGTTCGGCGAGCCAGCCGGGTCGCCGGCTTTCCGATTCGGATGCCGGCGCTGCCCCGCCGGAGGACTCGATCGACAGGACGAGTATACCGCCGAGGGCGAGCAGACCGAGGACGACCGCCGTTGAACGGGTGGAAGATGGCTGCCGTTTAGTATTGGCTTCGGAGGCGGCGTCCGTCCCGTCCCAGGAGGCGACAGTGTGATATTCCAATTCGCCAAGCTCGCGCAGAGTCCGGGCGGATCGGGCTCCTCCGGCGGCTTTGTGGGCGTCGGAGCAGTATTTGCGATCCTTTAGGCTACGGAATAGACCTATCGGTTTTTGGCAGTACTTACAGTTCACGTCTACGTTTCCACCTTCATGATGGAGCACAAACCCTCGAATTCAGCGCTTCTAAGTATCTATTGCGCCCTTGTTCAGTAATTCGCCCTAAGCCTGTATCGCTGCTAAAATGGAGTTTTCGATCTTTTATGCTCCAAACTTGGTACGAACGGTGGATCACGCAATGGGAGACGGCGCTATGTTTCCGATCGACGGACCGGGTGGTACGGCCTTTTGAGTGGGGAATGGAGTGGACGGAGGGCTGGCCGATGTCGTCAGGAGACCGGAGTGACCCGGAGCGCTATTTCCGGGATTTGAACGAGTCGATTCTGGCTTCGCCTGAGGCGTTCTTCCACTATGAGAAGCCCGTGGAGTACCGTTTGGAAGGAGAGTGGCTGCGGTTTCGGACGCCCGTGGCGAGCCCTCACCCGTCTAACAATCTGGTGCATGCGATGTGGTGCCCTGCCGAGAAGCCCAATGGCAAGGCCGTGGTCGTGCTGCCGCATTGGAACTCGACGCTGCCCCAGCACGTGGGATTGGCCAAGGGGATTGCGAAATTTGGTATCTCGGCGTTGCGCCTGAGCCTGCCCTATCATGACTTCCGGATGCCGGCGGAGTTGCACCGGGCCGATTATGCGGTTTCGTCGAATGTGGGCCGGACGCTTGAAGCGACGCGGCAGGCGGTGGTGGATATCCGGGCTTGCGTGGATTGGCTGATTGGACAAGGCTACTCGGAGATCGGCATTGTGGGGACAAGTTTGGGGTCGTGTTACGCCTTTCTGGCGAGCGCGTTTGATCCGCGGATCAAGGTGAATGTCTACAATCACTGCTCGTCGTATGTGGCGGACGTGGTGTGGACGGGTCTGTCGACAATTCATGTGCGGAAGGGCTTTGAAGCGCATCTTGACCGGGACCGGCTGCGCGACTTGTGGGGCGCGATCAGCCCGATGAATTACCTACGCCACTATGCGGCGCATCAGCACAAGAAGAACCTGTTCATCTATACGAAGTACGACACGACGTTTTTGCCGGAGTTTTCTCGCGAGATTGTGGGGGCCATTGCGGACCATGGGATTCCGCACAAAGTGGTTGCGCTGCCGTGCGGCCATTACACGATGGGCGAATCGCCGTTCAAGTTCATGGACGGCTATCAGATCATCAATTTCCTGAAGAGGAACCTGTAAGGTGGTGGAACCATTTGCCGTCCAGTCGCTGGTGGCTGGGTGGTTGGAGGAGAGTGACGGGGAGGCGTGGAAGAGCCGGGAGCTAATTCTGCATCTGTTGCGGGAGACGCCGTACCCGTTTGCGCGAAACCAGTTTTCGCCGGGGCACGTGACGGCGACGGCTTGCGTGATGCATCCGACGGAGGCGGCGGTGCTGCTGGTTCACCATCGGCGGCTGGACCGGTGGTTGCTGCCGGGTGGACATGTCGAGGTTGACGTTGATACAACGATCGCGGGCAGTGCTCGGCGCGAGGCGGTGGAGGAGACGGGGGTGGTGCTCGATGCGGGGGCCGGACCTGTGCTTGTGGGCCTGGACGTGCATGGGATTCCGGGCCGTAAGAAAGAGCCGTTTCATCTGCATCACGATCTGATCTTTCAGTTTCGGGCGGCATCGGCAGTGGTGGAAGGGTCGGCCGAGGTGCGGGCGACGGCGTGGTGCTCAATTGACCGGTTTGATGACTATTCACTGCCGCAGCCGATCCGGCGGGCGGTACGGCGGTCGCTCGGTTGATCATTTTAGGGAACTAAATTTTAGGGAACTCCGGGATGGCGGGCCGTATATAGAGTTAGCCAGCTATGGGAAACCGAACCGATGAAGAGCTTCTCCCCGCCTTATCTCAAGGCGACGAAGCGGCTTTTACGGTGGTGTACCGGAGGCGGCAGGGCGCGATTTATCGGTACGCACTGCAAATGACGGGTTCGGCGGAGACGGCGGCGGAGGTGACGCAGGAGGTTTTCCTGGCGCTGATGCGGCAGGGCGGCCGGCTGAACGGTGATCGCGGGACCGTATTGAGTTGGCTGTATGCAGTGGCGCGGCGACAGGTATTGAAGCATGTCGCGGTAGAGAGGCGGTATGAGGGCATGCCGGAGGACGAGGCGGAGCCGGCGGTGGATCCGCGGGAAGAGATGGAACATGCGGACTTGCGAGAGCAACTGCGAGCGTTGATTCCGACTTTGCCGGCGGTGTTCCGCGAGGTGTTGGCGTTGTGTGTGGTGGAAGAGATGAGTTACGGTGAGGCGGCGCGGATAGCCGAAGTTCCGGAAGGGACGATTCGCTCGCGGCTGCACCGGGCGAAGGCGATGTTGGCGGAGCGGATGGCTCCGGCTGTCAGGAGGGTGCTGTGATGGATCGGCAATTGCGGGAATGGGCGTCGGAACAGCGGTTGGAATCGGCGCCGGTGGGCGTGGAGTTGCTGTTGCGGCGGCAGTTGCGGGCGCGGCGGTGGAAGCGGCGGATGGCGTGGGCGGCGCCGCTGGCAGCCGCCGCCGCGTTGGCTGTGTTTTTGTGGCCCCAGGCGAAGCAGGCGCCGGTGGTTGAGCCGGTGCCTGTGGCGGCGCGGGTTGTGGAACCCCCGGCGGCGCTGGTGGAAGAGGCGCCGCCCGATGCGCTACCGGTTCGCCGCGCCCGGCCGCCGCGAGGGCCGGCTCCGCAACCCTTTGTGGCCGTGGGCGCGTGGCAGGCGGTGGAGCCGATCGAACGGGCGAACATCGTGCGGACAGAACTGCCGCGGGCGACGTTAGCGAGATACGGCATGCCGGTAGGAGCGGGTCGTTGGACCGAGCCGGCGCCAGTAGAACTGTTGTTGGGGGAAGACGGGACCGTGCGGGCGATTCGCCTGGTTTCGTCTGTGCAATGAACATTTTAGGAGAGACGAAAATGAAGAAACTGATTGGAATGGGAATGATGGCCGGGGCGTTGGTCTACGGGCAGGCGCCTCCGCCGACGCCTCCGCCGCCCGGCCTGCACGCTGAGCGCGTTGAGATTCGTCATGCGGGTCCGATGGGCGTCATGGCGTGGAGCGGCGGCGCCGAGATCTCAATCGAGATGGCGCTCGTGAAGGGTGCGCCGTTCTCGGGTGAGTTCGTGACCGAAACGGTGCAGCAGTTGGCGGACGGGAATCGGATCACGTCGAAGCGGAGCGAGGTGTATGCGCGGGACGGCGAAGGCCGGACGCGGCGCGAGATGGGGCCGATGACGTTCATCCACGATCCGGTGGCGAAGATGGATCTGATCCTCGAAAACCAGAGGAAGACGGCGCGAAAAGTGATGCTGCCGGACCTGCCTGCTGGTGAGCAAAGCAAGAACCTAATGGTCTTCAACTCGGCCGCTCCGCCTCCTCCGGGTGGCCCGGGACAGCGGATGATGACCGTCACTCGTGCGATGCCCGCCATGCGGTTGGCCGAAGGCGAAGCATCGAAGTTTGAAACGAAGACTGAGCCGCTCGGCAAGCGCATGATCGAAGGCACCGAGGCGGAAGGGACGCGGACGACCGTGACGATTCCGGCGGGAGCGGTGGGCAATGAGCTGCCGCTGGTCACGGTAAGCGAACGTTGGATGTCGACGGAGCTGAAGACGCTTGTGCTGTCGACGCGGAAGGATCCGCAGATGGGCGAGACCACCTATCGCTTGACGAACCTGCGAAAGGGGGAGCCGTCGCGGTTGCTGTTCGAGATGCCTGCTGACTACACCCTGGCAACCGAGGAAAACCACGGACCGGTGATGATTCAGCGGATGCGGATTGAGAAGAAGAACGACTAACCTATAAGGGTGTTTCAGCTTCCTCCGTTTTTTACTAATCCGGAGTTTTTTACTCTATCCGCGGGGCTGGCCGTACTCACGTCGATGATTACGCCAGCCCTTTTGCTATCCGCGACCGGTACCTTTATCCTGTCCACTTCCAACCGCCTCGGCCGCTGCATCGATCGGATCCGTAAGATCTCCGATCTACTGGAGAACGACTTCGACTCGGCGCACGAGACCAGGATTAACCCCGAGCGAAAAAAGATGCTCCTGGGTCAGGTGGAAATTCTGGGCCGCCGCGCGCGCCTGCTGCAGCAGGTGATGCAGGTGATGTATCTGGCCGCGGCGATGTTTGTTGCGACCAGCGTTTCCATCGGCATCGCTTCTGTGTTTGTGAAACAACTCAGTTGGATGCCGATCACCATGGGTCTGGGGGGCGCCTGCTTCCTGGCCTACGGGACGTTCCGGTTGATCTTCGAGGCCCGCATGTCCGCCCAAGGCCTTTCGCGAGAGATCGAGTTCATGGAACGCGGCGCGGAGAAACACCAGGAGGCGAGGTGACCAACGGTCCTTTACCGCCCGTGCTGGAGGACTACCGCCGGCAGATTGAGAGCATCAAGGCCCGCGGCGTGGCACTGGCTGAGCGATTGACGGAGGCCGAGATGAGGGAGCGGCCTTCGTCGGCCGCATGGAGCCCGGTGGAGATCCTGGATCATTTACGGGTGACCGTGGAGCAGTACTTGTTTGCGATCGACGCGGCAATTGCCGCGGCGCCGAAGATCGCGGCGACCAACCTCGAACCGAAATACGGCTGGGTATGGCGGCTATTCCTGCGGGCGATTGAGCCGCCGGTAAAGAAACGCTTCCGGGCGCCTAAATCATTCGAGCCCGGGGTGCGGCCTGAAGTGGCGGCTACCTTGAAAGGGTTCCTCGCCGCGCATGACGGGTTGATCGAGCGCATTCACCGGGCGGCGGAATATGATCTGGAGCGAGTGAAGGTGGTCTCGCCGGGGAATTCCCTGTTGAAGCCGCCACTGGGCTGCGCGATCGTGACGATGGCAGCCCATGGGCGGAGGCATTTGTCCCAGTTGCAGCGATCAGCGGGTGCGGAACTTTCCGGAGAGGGCGGCTAGCTTGTCCTGAATGGATGGCTGCTGGGGTTGCTTCTGCTGCGGTTGCGGACGACCACCGCCGGCCGGCTTCGGTTCCAGCGCTTTGATCGACAGGGCGATGCGCTTGGTCTTGAGATCGACCGAGAGGACGATGACCTTGACGATCTGCCCGGCCTTCAGCGCCTCGGCCGGGTCCGTAATGTAGCGATGGCTGATTTCGCTGACATGTACGAGACCGTCCTGGTGGACGCCGACATCGACGAAGGCGCCGAACTTGGTGACGTTGGTGACCACGCCTTCGAGCACCATGCCGGCGGAGACGTCCTTCATTTCTTTAACGTCATCGCGGAAGTTCGGGACGACGAACTTGTCGCGCGGGTCGCGGCCGGGTTTGCGCAGCTCCTCCCGGATATCGTTCAGGGTGTAGATGCCGACCTTCTCGGTCTTGAAGCCTTCGATCTTCACCTTCTCGACTAAGTCGGGTTTGGCGATGAGCTCCGGGACCGTGACTCCGAGCGAAGCGGCGATGGCCTCGACGACGGGGTACGATTCCGGGTGAACGGCGGTCATATCGAGCGGATTTTCGCCGTTGCGAATCCGGAGGAAGCCGGCTGCCTGTTCAAACGTCTTTGGGCCGAAGCCGGTGACAGCCATGAGCTGAACGCGGCTCCTGAACCGGCCGTTTTCATTGCGGAACTCGACGATCTTCTGGGCCACCCGTTCGCTGAGCCCGGCAACCTGCTTGAGCAGCGGGGCGGAGGCGGTATTCAGGTCAACGCCGACGCGGTTGACGCAGCTTTCAACGGTCTGTTCGAGACCCTGCTTCAGGCGGCGCTGGTCGACGTCGTGCTGATACTGGCCGACACCGATGGATTTCGGATCAACTTTGACGAGTTCGGCGAGCGGATCCTGCAAACGGCGGGCGATGGAGATGGCGCCTCGGACGGTGAGGTCGAGATCAGGGAACTCCTGCCGGGCGACATCGGAAGCAGAGTAGACCGAGGCTCCGGCTTCGGAGACGACGACGGAGAACGGCCCGAGGTTGGCTTGCTTGATGATGTCGGCGACTTCGCGAGAGCCGGTGCCGTTGCCGATGGCAAAGGCCTGGGCTTTATGCTGCTGGATCAACCGGGAGAGGGTACGGATGGAGCCGGCGACATCGTTCTTGGGCTCCAGCGGATAGATGACCGTATGTTCGAGTAGCTTGCCGGTATCGTCGACGACGGCGATCTTGCAGCCGGAGCGGATACCGGGGTCCACACCGATGACCGTGAGGGTGCCGGCGGGCGGTGCGAGGAGCAGGTTCTCGAGGTTCTCGCGGAAGACCTTGATGGCCTCTTCATCGGAACGGTCTTTGAGATCGAGGCGGATTTCGGTCTGGATAGAGGGGTTGAGCAGGCGGTCGTAGCCGTCTTCAATCGCTTCGTGAAGATGGGGTTGCCATTCGCCGGGCTCGCGGCAGACCTTGGCACGCAGGGAAGCGCAGACCTCGTCACGGTTGAGTTCGATCTCGAAGTGGAGGATGCCTTCCTTGGCGCCGCGGCGGATGGCCAGCATGCGGTGGGAGGGGATTTTCGAGACGGGCTCGGAGAAGTCGCCGTACATTTTGAACTTGCCTTCCGGGTCCGGGACGCCTTCGATCGCCTTCGAGACGACGATTCCTTTCTCGGCCATCGTGGCGCGGACGGATTTGCGGAAATCAGCGTTTTCGGCCACCATCTCGGAAATGATGTGGCGGGCGCCTTCGAGCGCTTCGTTCGCATCGCCAAACGTGGCGGCGTATTCAGCGAGAGGCTGGCCATTCGGGATCTGCTCCCAGAGGTATAAAGCCAGCGGTTCGAAGCCCTTCTCCCGGGCCACACTGGCTTTCGTTTTGCGCTTGGGTTTGTAGGGGAGGTAGAGGTCTTCGAGCTCTGACTTATCGAGAGTTTTCTCGATTTTGGCCTGGAGCTCGGGCGTCAACTTGCCCTGCTCGGCGATGGAGGCGAGAACGGTGGCGCGCCGGTCTTCGAGTTCGCGGAAGTACTCGAGTTTCTCTTGAATGGCGAGGATTTTTACCTCGTCGAGATTGCCCGTGGCTTCTTTGCGGTAGCGGGCAATGAAGGGGACAGTACCGCCTTCGTCAAAAAGGGCGATGGTCGCGACCAGACTTTGGAGCGAAATTTCGAGGAGTTTCGCAATATGGAGGAGGACCGGGGTGGGAAGTGCTTTAAGATCCATTAGGCTTTGAGGAAACAGAATCCGGCACCGTGAATTCGGGCCAGTACTACGATATTGTCGCAGGTCTCAAAAGACGACGGCGCGAAGTCCGTGGCCGGACCTCGCGCTGAAATCGAGCTGTGCCGAGTTACGCTTCCATCTTCAGCATTTGGATGCCGGCCTGGATGTACCCGAAGCAGAAGGCGAACGCTTTCTTGCCGCCGGGGTCGCCTTCGAAACGGGGCACGTGGTCGGGCATCACCATACCGTCGTAGCCCACTTCCTTATAGGTGCGGAGCGCTTCGAGCATGTTAACGGAGCCATTGTCCGGGAAGGTCTCTTTGAAGTCGAGGAAGCCGCCTTCGATGTTGCGGAAGTGGACGTTGAAGAGCTTCTTGCGGGTGCCGAAGTAGCGGATGTAGTCGTGAATTTCCTTGTTGGGATTGACGAGGCCTTCGCTAACGGTGCCTTGGCAGAAGTTGAGGCCATGGTAGGGGCTTTCCCGGATGGAGACGAACTTCTTCAGCCCTTCGGGGCTGAGTACGGTTTCACAGCCGCGCCATCCTTTGTTCTTGGGCATGGCGGGATCGTGCGGGTGGCAGGCCATCCGGATCTTGTACTCGTTGGCGACGGGAACGACGCGGTCGAGGAAGTAGGTGATGCGTTCCCAGTAAATGTCATCGGAGACTTCCCCGGCCTCGGTCAGGGGTGGATCCTGTTTCGCGCCGGCGTACTTAAAGCTGCGCTGGATGGCACCGCAGCGGCCTTTAGTCGGCTCTGTCGAGACGACTCCGAGGATGGACATGTTGTACTTGACGGCGGGAATGCCCGCTTCCTTTACGTTCTTGATCATCTGGCAGACCTCTTCGATGGCGCGGTCGCGATCGGGGGACTTGCCAAGCATGATGGACGGGTATTCGGCGCGGGTGATATAGGCGGAGCTGAGCGGCAGCGGCACCATCTCGAGCGTGATGCCGTGTTTACTGACGCGGTCGCGGAGGGCCTTGAGGCTGTCGACGCTCCATTTCTCGTCGAGCTTACGGGAAGGCAAGCCGGAGCAGATGTTGTTGACGCCGAAAGCGGCGAGGGCATTGAGAGTTTCTGGGTCGTCGGCGTGCTGGTGGCCGGCCTTCATCAGGACCAGTTTGCCTTGGCTTTTCGACTTGGCAGCGGAAGCGGGGAGTTGAGCGGCGGCGGCTAGGGCCGCGCCTTGGAAGAGTTCACGGCGTCGCATGATTAGCGAACGTTATTTCACGTTTGGCGGATAGAGTCAAGCGCGGGCGGCGAGACCGGCTTGGAGGGTAGCGGTGATGCGGAGACCGTCATCGGCCCAGAGGGCGGCGGAGTCGAGCCAAAGGCCGGGGAACTCGCAAGAACGGTAGATGCCGTCAGCGTCTGGCGCGATGGGTTGGTAAGAGCCGTTGATGAGTTGCCGCCAAATGATTTTGGGCAGGAGCGTTTCGATGGTAATGTACTCTCGCACGCCAGCGCGCTGATAGAGGGCGAGCTTGGGGCCGAAGTCGACTTCGGTGCTGGTGACGCAGATTTCGACGATGAGTTCTGGGGCACCCGAACAGAATTTCCCTTGGGGAGCTATGTTACGGCCTAGGAACGAGTCCGGCTGCGGAGAGCTCTCGAGCATGAGCCAAGTGGCGTTGTTGCCTGAGGTGCAACCCGGCGTATGATCGGCGTACGTAGTGAGCCAAGAGATGATTCGGCGGTCGAGACGGGAATGATCCCAGCTTACTGGTGATGGCACGTAGACAATTCCCTCAATCAGTTCGGCATGTTTCAGGTCTGGAATCCGATCCCAGCGCGCGAGGAACGCCTCGCGGGTCATCTGTTGGCCAGTAATCAGTTGGGGCAGGGGCAGAACTGCAGTCGACATTGAACACGCTCCCAAATTTCAGTATGTCACAGGCCGCCGGGCAGACAGCACGCGGGGAATCTGGGCTAGATCGGGGTGGATGGTCACCTCGTCCCATCCGTTGAACAGGGTTTCGAGGGCGGCGCCCTGCCCCTGGCCGAACTCGCCGAGCAGCCACCCGCCGGGACGGAGCAGGCGACGGCAGAGGGGTTCGAGGCGGCGGTAGTGGTCGAGGCCGTCCGCACCGCTAAAGAGGGCAGAGGCCGGCTCCCATTCGCGGACCTCGCGCTGCAAAGTGGGCGCATCGCCAGCCGGAACGTAGGGCGGATTCGTTACGATGCCCCCAAACGAGGAGTCTGCGAACCCCGCGGCCAGATCGGCGTGCACGAAGTGGACCCGCGCGCCGAGATGCTGTGCATTGGCCTTGGCGATAGGAAGGGCCTCGGCCGAAAGATCGGTCGCGAAGGTTGCGACGTCCCATTCGAGGGCAAGCGTAATGGCCAGAATCCCCGAGCCTGTGCCGATGTCGAGCACCGCGGTGGGTTCGTTTCGCAAAGCGAGTTCGATGATCAGCTCGGTTTCGGGGCGGGGAATCAGGACGCCGGGAGCGACAGCGAAAGGACGTCCATAGAATTCCTGCTTGCCGGTGATGTACTGGAGCGGTTTGCCCTGGGTTCGTTCGTGCAGCCAACGGCCGAAGTGGATCCAGGCCAACTCCGGCAGCGGCGCCTCCGGGTGGGAATACAAGTAAACCCGCTCCTTTTGCAATGCGCGCGTCAGCAACACTTCGGCCGTGAGCCGGGGGCCGTCGATGCCGTGTTCGCTCAGGAAGCGGGTGGCTTGCTGTAAGGCTTGGCCGACGGTGAGCTTAGGCGGCTCGCTGGCCATCCCCTGCCTGTTCCTTCAGCTTCTCGGACTGGTAGTAGGTGACGAGCCCATCGATGATGGGTTCGATGCGTCCTTCCATGACGAGATCGAGCTGGTGCAGGGTGAGACCGATACGGTGATCAGTCATACGGTTCTGCGGGAAGTTGTAGGTGCGGATCTTCTCGCTGCGGTCGCCGGAGCCGACCATCTTCTTCCGCTCCGCGCCAATGGCCGCCAACTGCTTCTCGAGTTCGAGCTCATAGAGCCGCGAGCGGAGCACGCGCATCGCCTTGTCGCGATTCTTGATCTGCGACTTTTCGTCCTGGCAACTAACGACCACCCCAGTGGCGAGATGGGTGATGCGAATGGCCGAATAGGTCGTGTTGACACTCTGGCCGCCGGGGCCGGAGGAGCAGAAGGTATCAATCCGGAT
The DNA here is from genome assembly GCA_038215275.1 of Bryobacterales bacterium. GTDB lineage: Bacteria > Acidobacteriota > Terriglobia > Bryobacterales > Bryobacteraceae. The sequence goes on from JBBQRA010000012.1 coordinate 20,321, forward strand.
GTCCTTGGCCTCGACGTGGATATCGACGTCCTCGGCTTCCGGCAGAACCGCCACGGTGACGGCCGACGTGTGAACCCGGCCCTGCGTTTCCGTCTGCGGAACCCGCTGCACGCGATGGACACCGGACTCGTACTTCAGCTTGCTGTATACTTTGTCACCACTGATGAGGGCGATGACTTCCTTCATACCGCCCACCGCAGAATCACTGATGTCCGTGATGTCCACCTTCCAGCGCTGGGTTTCAAAGTAGCGGGTATACATGCGCCACAACTCAGCCGCGAACAGGGTGGCCTCGTCACCGCCGGTGCCGGCGCGAATTTCGAGCACGATGTTCTTATCGTCGTTCGGATCCTTCGGCAGCAGGAAGATCATGAGCTCTTCTTCGAGCGTGGTCATGGCCGGTTCGAGCTCGGAGATCTCGGCGAGCGCCATTTCGCGCATTTCCGGATCCGAGTCCTGCGACATGCCTTTGGCCTGCGAGAGCGCGTTATTGGCCTGTTTCCACTCGCGATACTTGTTGACGACCTCTTCCATGTCGCGGTGGGACTTGGCGGTCTTGCGATAAGACTCCGGATCGCTGATCATGTCCGGGTCAGCCATGGCGCGGCTCAACTCTTCAAAGCGCGTTTCGAGCGCGTCCAGCTTGTCGGCGTATTGCATGTTAGGCGATGACTAGTTTCCCGCCCTGTTTCTTTTCGAGCTCCATGGCGCCTTCGAGTGCATGAATGGCGATGGCGGTCTGATCGTCCGAGGGGGGCTGCGTGGTAATTTTCTGGAGCCAGAGACCGGGAACGGTCATGGCGGCGAGCAGGGAACCGCGGCGCCGGGCGGCGAATCGGATGAGTTCGTAGCTGAGGCCCGCGATGACCGGGATCAGCACCACGCGGGAGGCGATCTTGGCCGGGATCGTGTTCAGGCCAAGCAGCGGGTCGACGATCATGTAGGTGGCCATCGAGATCAACATCACGACCAGCAGGAAGCTGGTGCCGCAGCGCGGATGGAGCGTCGTAAAGCTCTGCGCGTTCTCGACCGTGACCGGCCGGCCGGATTCGAAGTTGTAAACCACTTTGTGCTCGGCACCGTGGTATTCGAACACCCGGTGGATGTCTTTGTACTTCGAGATGCCGTACAGGAAGGCCAGGAAAATGATCAGGCGGATGACGCCATCCACCAGGCTAAACAATGCGCCTTGCTGAAGAACCGGAAAATAGTTCGACAACTGGCCCGTGGCGAATGCCGGCAGCACCTTGTACATGATGATGAAGAAGCCGATCGAGAAGACCAGGTTCAGAGTCATCATCCAGCCGGGCACTTCGGAGGAGGCCTCGGGCTTGCCTTTGGCGGCGTTCTCTTCTTCCATCGCAATGTTGGTGGAGAAGCGTAACGCCTTCACTCCCAATGACATGGCTTGTCCAAGGGTCCCGATCCCGCGAAGAATCGGGAGCTTAAAAATCGGATATTTGTCGCTGACACGGGGAAGCGGCGCTTCTTCGGTGGCGATTTCGCCGTTCGATCGGCGGACAGCGACGCAGTAGCTGTGCGGGGCGCGCATCATGACGCCTTCCATCACGGCTTGGCCGCCGACGAGGGTTTCCTCGCCGCTTTCGAGCACGGGCAGAAGTTGAGTGTGCGTTATGAGGCGGACAAAATGGCGCAGAGACATACGTGGAACCAGGAGAGCGCTTCCTTTCTTCATCATTATAGCTGTTTGATGCAGAGGAAGCGCTTCTGGTTGCTACCGCCGGCGGAGTTCGGCCTCCACCTGCGTGAGCCACTCCTGGGCCAAGCCGCGGTCAGGCGGCGACGGCAGGGCGAGATACTTCTTTAAATGGCTGGCCGCATCGCGCAGCCGATTGGACTGCGCCAACAGGGGAGCCAACGCAAAGTGGGCACGGCCGACCGCCCCACAGGATTGCTCCAGCAGCCGAATGGCCTCTTCGGTCTGCTTGCCTTGGCCGGCTAGGGAGATGCCCAGAACGTAGAGGCCTCTGGGCGCCAACGGATCGGCTTGAACCGCACGGCGGGCAAAGGCTTCGGCCTCCGCGGGACGATTCCTACGCAACAGCAGGAAAGCGAGGTTGGTGAGTACCGGGTGTGCTGTCGAGTCGAGTGCATAGGCCTTCTCGAAGCTCACCTCCGCAGTGGCGAAATCACCGATGAGGATCTGAGCGCTGCCAAGGTTATTCCATGCTTCGAGGTACAGCGGGTCGAGTTCCAGGGCCTTCTGGTAGTGGGTGACGGCCTTGGCCAGATCGCCAGCGGCTTTCGAGCGTTCGGCAGCCATATAGGCCTTTCTCGCTTTTCCGGGGAACTCGTGGGTCAATTGATGGTAGGAGACGGAAGCCGTGCGGGGTTTCATGATAACCTTCGGTTCCGTCGGCAGTTCGCGTTCGAGACGCTGCAGAAACGACGTCTTTGGGTCGCACATCTGTCCCACGGAGGCCGGCGGAATCACGCCGGAGTTCACGGAGACACACGGATCGGTCAAGAACTGGGCGGCCGCGCTGCCTAGCGAAAGGCACACGACCGCCAACAGTTTGTACGTTGGCATAAATGGAGATACTCCTCGAGTAAACGAATCAGTTAGAGGAAACTGGCGGAGTTTCTAATGGGGGGGGACGGGGCTGCCCGGGAATCAGGCGGCGACGGTTTTCTGCTTAGAAAGGTGGGCGTCGAGGAGCCACCGGATCTGGGTGGCTTCGAAAGGAGCGGCGCAGTAATCAGTGGCGCCGGCTTCGACGGAGTCGAGCCACTCCGCTATTTCGGGGAGGCGGCTAGTGGCTATGATTCGCAGGCGCGGGCGTTGCTGGGCCGTGGCCTGCAGGAGACTGGCTAAGGAGCTTCGTTCCGCGGAACAAAACACTAAATCGATCTCAGGCCAGGAAACTGAGCCGGTCCGGATCTCTTCTTCATCCTCAATGTCAGGAACGTGGTGCGTTGTGATGAGTACGTCCCGCAGCTCGCGGGTGAGTTCGGCTGGAAGGCCATAGAGCAGTATTCTGGGGGACATGGCGTCCTTCTCAATCCATCTGCATTCGTTCTGCTCTCGTACCCGGAGAATGCGCCGCGCCGGAATCGGACTAGGAGGGGCGTTGCACCTACACTTACGGTATCGGATGGATCGCCCCGCAATCCAATCGAAAAATCTTATGGTTGCGATTCAAAGCCGATGTCATGCGATTGGTACAATTGCAGAGTATGCCAGCGATTGTGCGTAGAAAGTCGGTGCCGGTTAACGTCGGCGGAGTGTGGGTCGGGGGCGATAACCCGATCGTGGTGCAGTCCATGACAAATACCGACACAGCGGATGTGACGGGGACGGCAAGCCAGGTGCTGGCGTTAGCCAAAGCGGGATCGGAGATTGTCCGGGTGACCGTGAACACAGAGGAGGCCGCCCGCGCCGTGCCCAAAGTGGTCGATACCCTTATGTTGTACGACTGCCAGGTGCCAATTGTCGGCGACTTCCACTACAACGGACATCTGCTGCTCAAGAAGTATCCCGAGTGCGCCCGGGCGCTGGCGAAGTATCGCATCAACCCCGGCAACGTGAACATTGGCAAGAAACACGACGACAACTTCCGGTCGATGATTGAAGTGGCGGTGGAGCACCAGAAACCGGTACGGATCGGAGTGAATTGGGGTTCTCTTGATGGCGCTTTGCTGACCCGCATGATGGACGAAAACGCTCTGCTTGCCGAGCCGCTGGACGCCAAGCAGGTCACGATGAACGCGATAGTGGTCAGCGCGCTTGAGGCGGCGGCCGCGGCGGAGAAGTATGGTCTGCGCCGGGATCAGATCCTGCTCAGCGCGAAAGTGAGTGGCGTGCAGGACCTGATTGCCGTCTACCGGATGCTCGCGGCGCAATGCGATTACGCCTTGCACCTGGGTTTGACGGAGGCCGGATTAGGTTCGAAGGGCATAGTCGCGACGACCGCGGCCATCGGAGTGCTTTTGCAGGAAGGCATCGGCGATACGATCCGCGCGAGTCTGACGCCCCTGCCCAATGGCGACCGGGCGGAAGAGGTGCTCGTGTGCCAGCAGATCCTTCAGGCGCTCGAACTCCGGAGCTTTACGCCTCAGGTGACAGCCTGCCCTGGTTGTGGCCGAACGACGTCCACGTTCTTCCAGGACATGGCGGATCAGATTCAGACCTACCTCCGGGAGCAAATGCCGGTATGGGGTCCGAACCACCCTGGAGTGGAAGAGATGAAGGTTGCGGTAATGGGTTGTATCGTGAACGGCCCCGGCGAATCGAAGCACGCCAACATTGGAATCTCGCTACCCGGTACGTTTGAGGAACCCGTCGCGCCGGTGTATGTCGACGGCAAGCTGGTGCGGACACTGCGCGGCGACCGCATAGTCGCCGAGTTCATTACGATGTTGAACGATTACGTGGAATCGCATTATGGAGCAGTGGTCGCCTAGTGGCGGCTCCGCGATGACCGCTCGCGAGATTGCATTTGACGCCGCGCTCCGCGTCGAGAAAGGGGCGTGGGCTGAAGAAGTGTTACGCGGGGCGGTGGCCGGCTTGGACCCGCGGGACGCGGACTTGGCTTGGGAGTTAGTGTTGGGGCCGCTGCGGGTACAGTCACAGTTGGATCATTTGATCCGGCTGTATTCTGGCAAATCCGCCAAGCTTGATCCCGAAGTGAGGGCAGCGCTGCGAATTGGGATCTACCAGCTTCGCTATCTTGACCGGATTCCCGCCCACGCGGCCGTTTCGGCGGCAGTAGATCTGGTGAAACGGGCGCGCAAACGGTCGGCGATGGGGTTTGTTAACGCGGTGCTGCGCAAAGTGAACCGAGCGCCGGTTGCCTGGCCAGGCCGGGACGTGGAGTTGGCGGTGCCGGCCTGGCTGTTGGCGCGCTGGGAGACGGCTTTCGGAACGGAGCCTGCCGCGGGGATCGCCCGGGCATTCCTCGAGGCGCCGGCCGCGCCGGGCCAGGATCCGGGGGCGGCGGCGATCGTACCAATGTTGCAGGTAGAGCCGGGGATGACGGTGCTCGATCTCTGCGCCGCGCCGGGGAACAAAACGCGGCAATTGGTCGCGGCCGGGGGCGTGGTCGTTGCCGCGGATCGCTATGGAAAACGGCTAAGGCAGGTGGAGGTGGAGGATCGCGTGGTGTTGGACGCCACTTCTCCGTTGCCTTTTGTAAAAACATTTGACCGGATTCTCGTGGACGCGCCGTGCAGTGGTACGGGCACTTTGGGCAGAAATCCTGAGATAAAATGGCGAATTACCGAAGCCGATCTGACGGACTTGGCCACCCGGCAACGAGCGATTCTGCGCAACGCTCTTGTGTGTCTCGCCCCCGGAGGCCGATTAGTTTACTCGACATGCTCCCTGGAAAAAGAGGAAAATGAAGAGGTGGTCCATTCGGTTTGCAGGGATCGGGTGGTGGAAGAGCGATATCGATTGCCAGGGCAGGAGCCGGGGGACGGCTTTTGGCATGCCGTGATAGCATGAGAACTGCATTCCAATGGTCGAGATTCTGCCATCTTTACTAGCTGCGGACTTCACCCGGCTGGGTGAGGAGATCGCTCGCGTCGAACAAGCGGGCGTCACGATGTTGCACGTCGACGTCATGGATGGCCATTTCGTCCCCAATATCACGATGGGACCGCCCGTCGTGAAGAGCCTGCGCAAGATTACGAAGACCCACCTGGATGTCCATCTGATGATTACGGACCCGGACCGCTTTGCTCCCGCGTTTATTGAGTCCGGCGCCGATAGCGTGTCGGTGCATCAGGAAGCTTGTCCGCATCTGGACCGGACGCTGCGCATGATTCAGGCCGAAGGCGCTTTGGCGGGGGTTGTTTTGAATCCTGCGACGCCGGTGGCGACCTTGGATGAGGTTTTGGAGTTTGTCGATTTCGTGCTCGTCATGAGCGTCAACCCCGGGTTTGGCGGGCAGCGCTTTTTGCCGGGTTCTCTCCGGAAGATTCAGCAGTTGGCCGAACGCCGGACCCGGCTCGGGTACGGGTTTAAAATTGAGATAGATGGTGGCGTGGCTCTTGACAACGTCGCCGAGATTGCCCGGGCGGGAGCGCAATGGCTCGTCGCGGGTTCCAGTGTGTTTGGGGCGCCGGATTCCGGCGCGGCCGTTCGTTCGTTGCGGGATGCTGCGAACGTTGGGCAACTAGCTTAATCAGTGAGACTTGGAAATATGCTTCTTTCGCGCAAGACGATGGTGGTTCTGATGGTGACGGCCTTGGCGATTCCCTCGCTCTCGAGCTGCTTCCGGAAGAAAAAGTACGAGAACCCGATTTCAAAAGATACGCAGCAGCCGGACAAGGTTTTGTTCGATAAAGCGGTCAAGGATATCGAGCGCGGCCGTTATGAGGTAGCTCGCATCACGCTCAATACGTTGATGAACACTTACGACACGTCTGAGTTTCTGGCCAAGGCGAAACTCGCTATCGCCGACAGCTGGATGCGAGAGGGCGGCTCGAACGGTATGGCCCAGGCCGAGGCGGAGTATAAGGACTTCATCCTGTTTTATCCGACGATGGAAGAGGCCGCCGAGGCCCAGCAAAAAGTCTGCATGATCCACTACAAGCAGATGGAGAAGCCGGACCGCGACGACCGCCACGCCTACAAGTCGGAGGAGGAGTGCCGGACGCTGCTGACCCAGTTCCCCAATTCGAAGTTTGCTCCGCAGACGCAGCAAATGCTCCGGAACATTCAGGAAGTGCTGGCCGAGAAAGAGTTCCGCGTCGGCACCTTTTACAATACAAAGGGTTCGAACCCGGCAGCGAGCAATCGGCTGCAGAATGTGGCCGACCAGTGGCCGCTCTATTCGAAGGCAGATATGGACCTTTGGCTCTTAGCCGACAGCTATTCCAAGATGGGGCCGCGGTTCAGGGTGAAGGCCGGCCAAAGCTATCAGCGTCTGGTTCGTGACTACCCGCTCTCGCCGCTCGCCAAACAAGCCGTTGACAAGCTGACAGAGATGGAAATGCAGGTACCGGAAGCCGATCCGGTGTCTGTCGCCCGGATGAAATATGAGGAAGAGAACCGGTCGAAGCCGGGCATGATGTACAACTTCTGGGGCGTCTTTAAGAAGAGCCCGGACACGATCGCCGCTGCCAAGAGCGGCAGCCCGGCGATGGAAGGTCTGCGGCCGACGCTGCCGGTCTCCATTCCGTTGCCCCTGGGCATGGCCACGGGCGTAAATGACGTGGGCGGCCAAGTACTAACCGGTGAGTCTGCGCTCGAGAAGAAGGATGATGCCCGCTTGAGCTCCCAGCAGCCTGGTGGATCCGGCAGCGCGGCTCCGGCCGTTGCCGCTCCCGCCGTGGAACCGCCACCGGCCGCCGTGGAACCCGCGCCCGCGCAGCTCCCGAGCAACCGGCAGGCGTTGCCCGCCAAGAAGCAGAAGAAAGAGAAGAAGACTAAGGTCAAGAACTAGTGAGCGCCCGGATCCTGCTCGCCGACGACAGCGCGATCGCGCAGCGTCTCGGCGAGCGCATGTTGCGGGAAGAGGGCTTTGAAGTCGTCTCGGTCACCGATGGCGAGACTGCGTTATTGCGTTTGGCCGACGTCGATCCAGACGCCCTGATTGTTGACGCCTTCCTGCCGAAAAAGTCTGGTTTTGAACTCGCTGAGTTCGTGCGGGAAACGGTGGCCCATCGGCATATCGGTGTTCTGTTGACGGGAAGCATTACCGAGCCTGTCGACGAAGAAAAGGCCATGGCGTCGGGAGCTGACGGCGTCGTGCAGAAGCCGTTTGGTGTCGCGTCCCTGCTTGACGCCTTGACGCCACTGCTGGAGAAGGTGGCGGAACGCCGATTGGCCGGTGAATTTGGAGCCGATGCGCCGCCCGTTCCGGTGGTTCCGATCTCGGACGAAGAGCGGATCCGTGCCGCGGTGACCGTCGCTCTGGACGAAGCGATGCCGCAGATGGTCGAGCTGATTACGCGGGAAGTGTTGCGGACATTGCGCCCGGCCTGACATGATCTAGTCTGATATGGCAGATAACAGTTTTGACATCGTCTCCAAAGTGGAGATGCCGGAAGTGAGTAACGCGATCCAGCAGGCGCTGAAAGAGATCGGCACCCGCTATGACCTGAAGGATTCGAAGTCGTCCATCGAACTCAAAGAGAAAGACAATAAGATTCTGATGAGTTCGGCGGATGAGTATAAGCTCGGGGCTGTCGTCGATATCCTCCAGTCGAAGCTAAACAAGCGGGGCATCTCGCTCAAGGCGCTCACCTACGGGCCCCTCCAGCCGGCCACGGGAATGAGCGTACGGCAGGAGATCACCCTGCAGGCAGGCATCCCGATTGAGAAGGCGAAAGAAATTGTGAAGATCATTAAGGACGCCAAGATCAAGGTGCAGGCGTCCATTAACGGAGATGTAGTCCGCGTTTCCGGCAAGGATCGCGATTCGCTACAGGAAGTGATCGCGCTGTTGAAGCGGAACGACCTGGAGATCGACATGCAGTTTACGAATTACCGGAGCTAGGTATGGCTCGGCGAATCGAAAAACACTTTGTCGCGGGGCCGGCGGGCCGCTTGGAAGCGTTGCTCGAAGAGCCGGAGGACGGTGAGCCACGATACGCGGCCTTGGTCTGCCATCCTCACCCCGAGCATGGCGGGACCATGCACACTAAAGTGGTCTATCGTATCGCCCGCGGACTTCGGAAGACTGGCGCGGTGGTGTTGCGTTTCAACTATCGGGGCGTGAATCTGAGCGAGGGGGAGTACGCTGATGGCGTAGGCGAACTCGAAGATGCCCGGATCTGCCTCGCGTTCTTGCGAGAGCGTTATCCGGAGTTGCCGTTCGTGGTGGCCGGCTTCAGCTTCGGCTCGCGCATTGCGTTGCAGTTGGCCGGGCAAATGCCCGAGATGCAGCGGGCAATTGCGGTGGGCTTTCCGACCAAGTATCCGGACAAAAGCTACTTGGAGCCGTGTGCTGTGCCGCGGACGTTTATCCATTCGACCATTGACGTCCACGGGCCGATGGTGGAGCTGGAAGAGTTAGCGAAAACGCTGAGCGGGCCTCCGACGGTGGATTTCGTAGTGTCGAAGGACCACTTCTTCGTCGACGCGCTCGATGCGTTTGAAGCGGCAGTCGTTCGGGCTGGCCAAACGATTTAGCGACTGTCATAACGGCTGCGCGCGCTCTGAACGTCCGGGGCGTCCGCCGAAAGCCAGATGCCGCACACGGCCTGGCTGAGGCTTGCGTGCCCACTTCCCGGAATTTACTAATGGGCGGCTGATACTGGCGTGATGAAGCAACGGGGACCTGGCTGCATGGGGATGTCCGGCATGTATGGCGCTTCGGATGACCGCGAAAGCGTAGCAACAATTCAGGCCGCACTGGACGCTGCGATTTCGCTGCCGCCCGGCCGGTGGCCGTCAAGAACTTCCTGTACCGGCCCGCCCGTTTGGACCCGTCGGTGCCGATCGAAGCGACCGACGGCGCAATAGCAGCAGACTATGGTTGCGGCGGGGTACCCGGAACTCACGCCCTGTATCGCGTGGCAGATCTGCAGATGGAGGATGCTCGCTGAGCTCGGGATCGGCCTGGATCTAACTCAGAATCAGTTTAGGGTGCTTGTCCGTTCTTAGAAGAACGACTCTTTTCTAGTGTTGACCGTGACACACTTGTCACTGTCACTTTGAGAAGTATTTGGCATAGTTCGGTCAACAGTATTTGGCACAGAGCCGGGCGTCTCCGCTATCGTTTGAACACGGCATCGATGAATTGGTCGATCGCGCTTTCCCTTACTTGTACTGGGATTTGGTGGCCGTGGTCCGGGTAGATGATGGTGCGAGCGCTCCCTCCACTTGAATTGATCGCCGTCGCTAAACGGCGTGCTTGTTCAGGGTCGGTACGGTCATCCTTTTCCCCATTCAAGATGAGCGTCGCCGCTTTGATATTCCGTGCAAAGTGGAGAACAGATCGGTCCAGGAGCGCGTCGCTTCCGCCGCCCGTCTCTTGTTTCATAGATTGGGCAATGTCCTGTGCGTGGCTGGATTTGGGGTTTGCCATGGACTGGGACAAGTCAAAGAGGCCTGATATCAGGACGATGCCTGCTATCGAGTTGTCGTGCGCCGCAATGAGCCCCGCCACCAACGCGCCGCGACTGATCCCTTCAATTACCACCTTATCCGAAGAGGCATCTCCGTCTCGCTGAAGCGTTGCGATAACAGCGGAGACAGCGTGTTGGGTTTGCGTCCCGCAAAAGTCGGCTGGTCCGCTCGACCCGCCATAGCCCGGTTGAGAGACCGAGACCGCGAGGTATCCGCGCTTGGCGGAGCGGTCAAGTACGCCCCAAGTCACGAAGTCGCCTCCGCCGGGCCGCGACCCCTCTTGATGGCCGTGCAAGTAGACCACGGTGGGCCAGGGACCTCTTCCGTTGGGCTTTGCCACGAAATATTCAACACGCTTGGACGGATCGTCCGGGTGGGCTATCGATAGGCCTTTGGCGCGGACGCTGGTAGGTCCGCATCCCCACAGCACGAACATTATCAGGGGCAAGAACTGGGCGTACTTCCATCTACCGTGCATTTTTCATTGTAGCTGCTAGCCGCTATTTCTACCCAGCATCCGGCTTTACCGCAAAAAGTACCGCTCTGGCCGCTTTTCCCCGGAAATCACGAAAGGCATGCTCCTTAAGGCGAACCGATCGGGTTCCACAGCTAACCAAGCCCGCGGCAAGGCTCTAATTGCTTGCAGATAGCCCCTTCCGGCCATGGCTCCGTCCGCCGGACCCCTCCTGCCTTTCCCTCTCGCCTTCGCCGCTCTACCAGCCGCCCTTCAGCAGCGCAGCATCGCCCCCGCGTGCCAGAAAACCTGCAACGGGAACGCCTCCGGCAAATGAACCCACACCCGCCGGGCCGTATCTTTCACCTGCGCACCACTCTTCAGCAGCCGCGAACGGATCGTCACCGCCTGCGACCGGGCCATCTCCGTCCCCGCCAATCCGATCCGCCGCAACCCGCTCACCAGAACATGCCCATGCCACGGCAGATTGGTCGCGTCCAGGTCGAGGATAATCTGCGCAGGTGCGACCGGGTGCGATTGAGGGTGCTTTTACCGGCCAACAATTTCTGCTGGTCCGCCTTGCCCGACCCGGCCGAGCAACGGATCGTGGCGCAATCCACCAAATGGCGCTGTTAGACAGCGAACGCTAGTTCCGGCTTCGCATCTCGCGAACGAGTTGGCGGGAGGCTCGTTCGCCGATCATATCGGCGACCTGCTCCAGCAACTCCGGCACGTTCTCGGGTTCAATCAGCATGGTCCCGGGGGCGCGATTGACTTCGTTTTGCTCCCGCCACGACGTGATTAGTGCTGTGGCCGGGCGGTAGTCCATCATCCGGGCGTGCGAGATGACCTGCAGGCCGGCTTCCGGCGACTCCATGTGGAGGTCACTGAGGACTAACGAGTACTCCTCGCTATCCAACATGCCGATAGCCTCGACGGCGGTAGCCGCGGTGTCCACCCCGTACCCCCCAGCTTGCAGGACGGTTCGCAAAATGATACGAGCGGTAGGGTCGTCGTCAACGAGAAGGACGCGAGCGACTTCGCGGGCATGAAAGGTCGGAACTGGAACACATTTAGCGGATGCCATTGAAGGAACTCTTAACCCTAGTGTATGGGAAATGAAAAAATATCCAAGTACCAAATTGACTTGGGTCCTGGCTGGAATCCTGGCGTACTTAGAAAGTCCTTTGTTTTCTTAGAATGGCGGCGGTTTTTTCCACGGAAGTTTCTGGTGAGCCACTCTACCAGTACGAAACTCGGACGGGTTCTATCCCAATTAGGGTAGTGCTACCGGGCTGCGGTTAACCCTTCAGCGCCCGAAGGACGTGGTCGATCTCGGCTTCGGTATTGTAAACGTGCGGCGAGAACCGTAGGCCCGCTGCGTCGCCCGAGTCGGTTTTTGCGATTGCGATGCGGTGTTTTGTCCACAGCCGGTTGTAGACTTCGGTGAGATTCTGGCCAAGGAAGTCGATCTTGACGACCGGCCCGGAGACAGCCGCTTCGCCACTGCCCTTCACTTTGGCGCCCGGAACCCCGGCAATACCGTTCCGCAAACGCGCGGAGAGCGCCAAGGCGCGGGCTTCGATCAGGGCCATTCCCGTGGTCTCCAGGAACTCGATCGTCTTTTCAAGACCGCGCAGCTTAGGATCGTCCCGTTGCCCCAGAGTTTCAAATTTTCGGGCGCCGGTAGGTTTGTCGGACCAATAGTCGACGCTGAGGATGGCAGGCGTTAACTCTTCCAAGCGCGCCGCCCGGACGAACAGCATACCGCTTTCGAGTGGCCCCATCGGCCATTTGTGAAAGCTTCCCGAAAAAGAGTCAATCTTCAGATTCGGCAGGTTCAGGTTCATCCAGCCAAACGACTGAGCCCCGTCGACATGGCACCAGGCATTCTGCTTGTGGGCCAGGTCGGCGATGGCGTCGATGGGATACAGCAAGCCGGTCGTGTTCGTGAGGTGCGAGACGGCGATCACGCGGGTCTTGGGCGTCACCTTTCGGGCCAGCGTCGCCAGCAGTTCTTCCGGCGACTTGGCGAAGACGGGTACTTCCGCCGTCACGACCGCGGCGCCGGACTGACGGGCTCGCAACTGCCAGCTTTGTGTGTTGGAGGGGTGATTGTGGGCGGTGATCAGAATCTCGTCGCCAGGCTGGAGGCGCAGCCCCTGCGCAACGAGGTTGTTACTTTCACTGGAGTTGCGGGTGAGCGCGATCTCATCCGGCGCGGCGCCGAGCAGCCGCGCCAACCGGGCGCGAACGCTCTCCGAGAGCGTCTTGTACACCTCGCGGTTTTGAAACGCAGGGTTCTGCTGGAAATCGTTCAACTGCTTCAGGTACTCCGCCAGCGCCGCCTTCCCGCACGGGGCGATGTTAGCGGCATTCAAATAGACGAGGTCCTTTTGCAGGGCCACCAGGGGGCGCACGGCGGCAGCCGTGAGCAAAGAGCGCCGGGATAGAGACATGAAATTACCCTCCAAAAACGCGAGCAAAAATCTTGTCGACGTTGGCGAGTTGGCGATCCAACGCAAAGGATTTCTCGAGCTGTTCGGGGCTCAGGCAGGCTTGCACTTCGGGGTCGGCGGCGATGGCGGCGCGGAAATCGCCGTCCTCTTCCCAGCTTTTCATGGCGTGGGATTGCACTAGTTTATACGCCTTTTCCCGCAACATGCCGGCGGCGGTCAGATCGAGCAGCAACTGGCCGGAAAAGATGAGGCCCTGGGTGAGATGCAGGTTGTGGAGCATCCGGCCGGCATTGACGCGCATGCCGTCGACAAGCCAGATGGTCTTGGCGAGCAGGTAGTCGACGAGGCAGCAGGAATCGGGCAGGATGACGCGCTCCACACTGGAATGGGAAATGTCACGCTCGTGCCACAGGGCGATATTCTCGTAGGCCGCCTGGACGTTCGAACGGACCACGCGCGCGAGGCCGGAGATCTGCTCGCAGGTCACCGGGTTGCGCTTATGGGGCATGGCCGACGAGCCCTTCTGCCCGGGAGCGAACGGCTCTTCGGCTTCGCGGACCTCGGTTCGCTGGAGGTGGCGGACTTCGAGCGCAACCTTTTCGCAGGTGGCCGCGATGAGGGCCAGGGCGCTGATGAAGGCGGCGTGCGAATCGCGGGAGATCACCTGGGAGGCGATGGCGGCGGGCTTGAGGCCGAGACGGCTGCAGATCTTCTCTTCGGCTTCCGGCCCGATATGGCCGAAGGTGCCGACGGCGCCCGAGATCTTGCCGGCGCGCATGTCTTCAGCGGCGGCGGCGAGGCGGGCGCGATTGCGGAGGAGTTCGTCGAACCACAGGGCGAGCTTCAAGCCGAAGGTATAGGGTTCGGCGTGGATGCCATGGGTGCGGCCCATCTGCACGGTATCTTTGAATTCGAACGCCCGGCGGCGGAGGATATCGAGGAGCTTATCGGTGGCGGCCAGCAGCAGTTCGGACGACTGCTTCACCTGCAAAGCCTGGGCCGTATCGACGACATCGTTCGACGTCATGCCGTAGTGAAACCAGCGAGAGGCTTCGGCCACGCCAGCGACGGCCATCTTCTCAGAGACCGTTGTGGTGAAGGCGATGACATCGTGCTTCACTTCGCGCTCGATCTCAAAGAGACGGGCCACGTCGACGGCGGCGTGGGCGCGGAGAGCTTGGGCGGCCTCGACGGGGACGTCGCCGAGTTCAGCGAGCGCTTCACTGGCGGCGAGTTCGACGGCGAGCCAGCACTGGTACTTGTTGTTGTCACTCCAGATCGCGCCCATGTCCGGGCGGGTATAGCGTTGAATCAATGAAAAGCTCCTAGGGAAAGCGTCAGGATACCAAGTGCCGGAACCGAACGGGATGATGCGGTATGTTGAAGGGATGGAGATGGTGTTGCAACGTGCGGGCGGAGCGGCGGAGCAGGTACGGCCGGCGCGGATCAGCGTCGAACAATACCACCGGATGATTGAGCAGGATATTTTGACGCCGGACGACCGGATTGAGCTGCTCGACGGGTACCTGGTGGAGAAGATGAGCAAGAAGCCTGCACACTGCACAATCACTGCGATTGTCTATTCTATGTTGATTCGCAGGTTGCCTCCCGGGTGGACTGTGCGGTCGCAGGATCCGATCACGCTCGCCGACAGCGAGCCGGAGCCCGACTTGGTCGTCGTGCGGGGGCAGGTCCGCGATTACCAATTTCGCCACCCTTTGGCACCAGATATCGGGCTCGTTGCAGAGGTAGCCGATTCCAGCTTAGACCGCGACCGCATCTGGAAGCGCGAGATCTACGCCCGCGCCGGACTCCCCGTCTATTGGCTGATCAACCTGCAGGAAAAGACCATCGAGGTCTACTCCCGCCCCATAGACGGCAGCTATCAGAACCACTTGACCGTAGGACCGACCGAAGCTTTGACCCTCCAGGAACTCGCTCTGGAGATGCCAGCAGGAGAGATTTGGGCATGAAGATGAAGTTATGGATGGCCGGGCTCGTTTTGGGCACGGTCGCTTTCGCGCAGATACAGGGAAGCTTGCCGGCCCGCGCGGCGCCCGCCGAGTATCAGGTTCAGGCCAAGGCGGGCGACGTCATCATCGCAGCTGACTTTGTCGCCCACTCCGTACCCACCATGGAAGGTCCTCTCACTTCCGAAGACCACGTCGCAGTCGAGGTGGCTTTGTTCGGCCCACCCGAGTCGAAGACGCAGCTCTCCTGGGAGCATTTCTCGCTTCGGATCAACGGGAAGAAAGTGCCCACAGCCGCCGTCCCGGTGGGCATGGCCATGAAGGGTCTAAAGGACCCCGAATGGATTCCGCCAGAGCCTCCCGAAGGCAGCAAGTCGAAAGGTGGGATCAGCGGTGGTGGCGGTGGCGCAGCAGGCGATCCCAAGCCCGACCCCCCTAAGATGCCGTTGCCCCTCCGGCGCGCCATGGAACAGCGAGCGCGCAAGTCCGCCATGGCCGAGGGCGAACGGCCGCTTCCGCAGGCTGGCTTAATCTTCTTCCCCTATCGTGGCAAGGACAACAATATTGAAAAGATTGAACTGATCTACGAAGGCCCGGCCGGAAAAGCCTCGCTTCAATTTGAACGGTAGCTCAGTAGTCGAAGGCGCAACTCGCGACGCCCGGCTCGGCGACGTGCAGGCGCGGTTTCAGGCCGCGCTGCCCGAGGGCCTGCTCGGCCATCTGTTGCACCAAAGTTGGATAGTTGTTGTGTTCGCTTAGGTGGCCGAGGATCAGCGTCGATACGCTGGAATCCATATCGGTCGTGATGAACTCGAAGGCGGCATCGTTCGAGAGGTGCCCCTTCCGGCCCATGATTCGCTGCTTGATCGACCACGGATAGGGGCCCACTTTCAACATCTCAAGATTGTGGTTCGATTCGAGCAGCAGCGCATCGACGCCGCGCAAGTGCATCTTGATCGAGTCGGGCATGTAGCCCAGATCGGTGACGATGGCGCAACTCAGCCCTTGCGAGCGGAGCACATAGCCTACCGGATCAATGGCGTCGTGCGGAATCGTGAACGTGCCAATGTCCAGGTCGCCGATCGTGAAGCCGGTGCCGGCCTGGAACGTCTGCCGGGGTACCGGAATACCTTCCCAGTCGATAGCCGTCTCGGTGAGATGCGTGAGATAGATCGGCTTCTTGTACCTGCGCGACATCACCCCCAAGCCGCTGACATGGTCGCTGTGCTCGTGGGTCACAAGTATCGCATCGAGATTGGCCGGGTCTTCGCCGATGGCGAACAGGCGCGACTCGATTTCGCGGCGGCTTAATCCGGTGTCGATCAGCACTCGCGTGCGGTCAGTTCCGACGAAAATCGAATTGCCGGAACTGGATGAGGCCAGGACGCAGAACTTAAAAATGGTGATGCTCCAAACTCATTATGATAGCGAGATGAAAATAACGAAAGTCGAGGCGCTGTATTTGCGGCAGCCTGAGGTGAAAGACCAGTGCGATAGCGGCCAGGACGCGGTGATCGTTCGCGTCGAAACGGACGCCGGCATTACGGGACTCGGTGAGGTCGATTCGGCACCGCTGGCTGTTCAGGGCGTCATCGACGGTCCCTATTCGCATTCCATCACCAGCGGTTTGGCTCATCTGCTGATCGGCGAGGATCCTTTCGCCACCGAATACCTTTGGTACAAAATGGTGAAGGCGAACTCCTACTGCGCCCGGCGCGGCATTCTGATGCACGCGATCAGCGGCATCGACCTCGCCCTTTGGGACATCAAAGGCAAGGCCCTGGGTCTGCCGGTCTGGAAACTGCTCGGTGGTGGATTCCATGAAAAGATCCGCTGCTATGCTTCGACGCTATTCGGCCGCACCCCGGGCGAAACCGAGTCGATCGGCCGTCGGCTGGTGGACGAAGGCTTCGGCGCGGTGAAGTTCGGCTGGCACCCGATGGGCGAGTCGCGAGAGATGGACGAGGCGCTGGTGCGCGGCGCCCGGCGGGGCGTGGGCGCCGGAACCGACCTGATGATCGACGCAGGGCTCGTCTGGGACGCAAAGACGGCGCTGCAGCGCGCCAATGCCTTCGCCGCCGAAGGCATCTTCTGGCTCGAAGAGCCGCTGCGCGAAAACGACTACGTAGGCTACGGGAAGCTGGCAGCTTCGACTCCCGTGCGCATCGCTGCCGGGGAGCACGAGAGCGATCGGCAGAGCTATCAGAACCTGATGGACCAGGGCCAAGTGGATGTCGTCCAAGTGGATTTGACGCGCTGCGGCGGCTTTACGGAAGCCATGAAGATCGCCTCCCTGGCCTATGATCGTGGCCTGCCCGTGGCCAACCACGGCTTCTCCACCTATTTGAACGTGGCTGCCGCGCTGCACTGGCTCAACGCGGTTCCGAACGCGCTCATCTGCGAGTTTGTCGCTCAGGAGGCGACAAATCTCCGCGAGCAGATCACCCGGCAGAAGTTACGTGCCATTGATGGCTACCTCGCTGTGCCTCAGGAGCCCGGTCTGGGGATCGATTTGGATGAGGACGCGGTGAGCCGGCTTCGCATTCTCTGAAGGTTACTTTTGTGAGAGATTTGTGCGGGCAGGCGCACTACCCGGTATAACTTATGGCGGTCACTAAGCCTCGCAACCGGTTGGTTAACTTCCGGGTCAGCGAAGAAGAATTCCAAAACCTGCGTGAAGCTTGCCTGTCAGGCGGAGCCCGCAGCATCTCTGATTTCGCACGGTCGGCGGTGCTCAACACCTTCGGCGGCACTGGCGAAGTGGAGGGCCAACTCAAGATTCGTCTTTCCACCATCGATCAAAAGATGGACGAGTTGGACTCCAGTCTGCGGGCACTGCTCGGGCGTTTAAACCCGGTGGCGTCGCAGGCGACCCTCGACGTGCATGAGGAGCGCCTGCTGCACCAGCATCACTCTTAGGCCAGAACCGGTTCGGGCTCGGGCGCGGTAACGCGCTCGGGCACGAGCAGTTGCGTGGGGTCGATTCGCGTGAAGAAGTACGCGCTGATCAACAGCATGCAGGCCAGCGGCAACAGCGCTTTATTGTAGTCGCCGCCCATCCAACCCACCATATAGCCGAACAGCACCGAGCTCGAAAAGCTGCCGAGCTGGCCGGCCATATTCATGCTGCCGCTGACGGCACCCGAGTACTTCCGGCCGATGTCCATGCATACCGCCCAGGAGACCGGCAGCATACAGTCCATGCAGCCGTAGCCGAGCGCCAGGCAAACCACAGCCACCTGTTTGTCTTCCACCTGGGTGGCGATGATCATGAACATGCCGGCCAGAGCCAGGCCGGTGGCGCCGACGACGCGGCGTCCGAACTTCAGACCGTGCGATTTCACCAAGCGGTCGCTGAGCCATCCGCCAAACAGGTTGCCGCAGGCGCCTACGATGAAGGGCAGCGTCGACCAGATCTTCATCTCTTCTTCAGTGAAGCCACGGCCACGCTGCAGATAGGTGTGCAGCCAGCTCAGATAAAAGTACGACCCCCAGCAGTAGGTGTGGTACATCAACAACAGATAGCGGAAGTTCGGCGACTTCAGCACTTCACCCCAAGGCAGGGAGTGGTGTGCCTCGGCCACTTTGGGAGTGCCGATGTGGAGGAGTTCCTCTTCCGTGATGCCGGCCTTGTCGCGCGGGTTATCGCGGAAGTAGAACCACCACACGATGCACCATAGGATGCCGATGGCGCCGAAGATGTAGAAGGTGGCGCGCCAGCCGTAGGCAATCTGAATCGGAACCACGATCAGCGGAGCGAGCGCGCCGCCGATGCGGGACGCCATCCAAGTGACCCCGACGGCGCGGGCGCGTTCCTGCGCCGGAAACCAACGGGAGATGGTAGCGGCGATATTCGGATACGCCCCGGCCTCGCCGGCGCCGAACAGGAAGCGCACGGTCAACAGCAGCCCGTAGCTCGAGACCGCGCCGGTCATGGCTGTAAACGCGGACCACCACAGGACAATCCGAGTCAGAATATTGCGCGGGCCATACTTGTCGCCCCATACGCCGGCGGGGATTTCAAACGCGGCGTAAGAGATGGTGAAAGCGCCCACCACCCATCCCCACATCTCAGGCGTAATCTGGAGATCATCCTGCATGCGCTTGCCGGCCACGGAGATGCAAACTCGATCCAGGTAGGTGATGATCGACAGCATGAACAGCAGGCCGAGCATCCGATAGCGATAGGGCATAGGTTCGCTATTCTTTCACAACTTTGGCCTGGCCGGTATGATGGGACTATGCAAAAGTTTGGAATAGCATTATTGTTTTCCGTTGTCTCGCTTTTGGCGCAGCCCGGCGCTGTGCAAATCATCCCGGTTGAAATCACCGTGCCATTCGGCACCGCGCCAGGGAAGCTGATCCTGCACGATGGCTATGCAGTGTTCCTGGACGACGAAAAGCCCGAATCTTCGTTTGCCGTCGCACGGATGGACATGACGGGATTCGCCACTGAGGCCGGTATGCTGAATGCCCTCTTCAAGAAAAACTTCCGCGACCGCGCTGGGGAGAAGAACCGTCTCAGCCTGCGCGCCGTCCGGGCTGAGGACTCCGACACCCTGCAGCGCTGGTTCTCGGCGCCTCCGGCCAACCCGGCGATTTCGAGCGCGGCCGCGGCGAAGGACGGGGACACTCCGATCGAGTTCAAGCTGGAAGTGCAGCAGAAGAAACGCTTTGGCAAGAATCAGAAAGGCCGCTTGATGCTCGCTGGTTCCCAGTTGATCTTTGAGTCAATTGACGATCCGAGCAGCTCCCGCCGCTGGGAATTGAAAGAGATCAAGTCGCTCGAGAACAAGAACCCCTACGAACTCCGAGTGGAGCCGTTCACGGGCGATGATTACCGATTCGAGTTCGTCGGGACGCCCATCGAAGCCGCCCAATACAAGTCCCTGGTGGATAAAGTCACCGCCTCGCGCGTTAGGTAGTCAGCGCCTTCTTGAGGAAGGGGATACCGCGGCCGCCGTGGAAACTGTGTTCGCCCGGGAACACTTCATGGCCGACGCGGTCCCCGGCCTCGAAAGTGCTATAGAGCGCTTGCAGGTCTTGGAAACACTTCCGGCTGGCTTCCACCGGGAAGATGTCGTCCTTGTCGCCGGACTCCATGAACAGCGGCCGCGGCGCAATCAGCCCCGCCACATCGGACATCTCAGCCCACTGCAGAATTCCAGGAACGTAGTTGTCGATGCAGTGCGCCAGCGAGAGGATTGAATCCCGGAAGCTGTTTAGGTAGCCGCTGACCATGGCCGCGCGAATGCGGGGTTCGACGGCGGCCGCGAAGGTGGTGCACGTGCCGCCTCCGCTGATGCCCATGCAGCCTACGCGATTGGCGTCCAGTTCCGGCCGCGTCTCGATCCAATCGATCGTCCGCATGATGTCATAGACCCGCCACGCGATCATCGTTTCGCCAAACAGAAGTGCGGCGCCGGCGGTCGGCTGGCACGCGGAATTGCCTAGCCCGCGCTTCTTCGTCCTCGCGTCGCGGCGGCAGCCAAAGGCGATGGGCTCCACGGCGATGGCGGCCATGCCGGCTTCGACAGCCTGAATCGCGAAGTCATGTTGATAGCCGGCCTTGTCCAAACGCGGCTGCCCCTTGGCATCAATACCGACAATGTCGTCAACGCCGCGGCCGTGACCCGGCACACAGATCACCACCGGAACGGGCCCCTTGGCATTGGCAGGCAGCAGCAGGTAGCCCAGAGACATCATGCCGGGGCGGGTTTCGATGACGAACTTCTCCCGGCGATAGGTGGGAAACGTTCTGGTCTCCAGCGTCTGCGGGGAGAGTGGGGACCGCGTGGATGGAAAGCCGCCGAGCAGTTCGACGATTTTCGGCCGCAGCTTCTTCTGCCATGCCTCGGCGGCCTTGCGGTTGGTGGCCCGGAACTGCATCTTCCGGGGCATCTCGTTGTAGCGCTGCAAAGTCCAGTCGACCGGGTCGAACTTCGCCATCGGCAGCTTCGATTCGAAGCCGTCGAGCGCTCCGGTATAGGTGGACTCCGCCGCCTCTGCCGCCGATGCTGTGAAGAGCGCCGCGGCGCCCAGTTGTCTCCGCGTGAATTTCGCCATGCGGAGATGATAACGCTATTCGTCCTTGTCTTCCGATTTGCCCTTCAGCCAATCGACCCAGGCGGTGGGCGGCGTCACTAACAGAGTGATCAACAGGACTCCCAGAAGAGTCAAGCCCATGATGATGTACATACTTATAGGTTAACGTCCATCACTTCGTCAAAGATGCCCTCCGGCAGTTTGATCCCGTTGATGCGCAGCCGCTCGAGAATGAGCGGTTGCCGGTTGAAGCAGCGGAACCGGCCCTGCACCTTGCCCGCCTCACTCAACCCCACCCGCTCAAACGCGAACACATCCTGCACCTCAACCTGGTCGCCTTCCAGCCCGACGACTTCCGAGATGTTGATGATCTTCCGGGAGCCATCCTGGAGACGGGTCACCTGCACCACCATCTTGATTGCACTCGCCAGTTGCTGCTGAATCACCCGCGTCGGAATCTGCAACTCGGCCATCAGGATCATCGCCTCCAAGCGCGAGAAGGCGTCCTTCGGCGTGTTGGCGTGGATAGTCGTCATCGATCCTTCGACGCCGGTGTTCATCGCCTGCAGCATGTCCAGCGCTTCCGGGCCGCGGCACTCGCCGACGACGATGCGGTCCGGCCGCATCCGGAGCGCGGTGCGAACGAGAACGCGTTGATTGATGCCGCCTTCTTTGTTCAGATTCGCGGGCCGGGTTTCAAACTTCACCAGGTGCCGTTGCTGCAGTTGCAGTTCGGCCGTGTCCTCGATCGTGACGATTCGCTCGTCTTCCGGGATGAACCGCGAGAGCGCGTTCAGCGTCGTTGTCTTGCCGGAGCCAGTGCCGCCCGAGATCAGAATGGTTGTCTTGGCCTGTACGCATGCCGCCAGGAACTGCAGCATGGCCGGCATGATGGTTTGGTAGGCCACCATTTCGTCGCTCGTGATGACATGGCGGCCGAAGCGGCGGATGGATAGGGACGGCCCATCGAGCGAAAGCGGGGAGATGATCGCGTTGACGCGCGAGCCATCTTTCAGGCGGGCGTCGACGATAGGTTGCGCTTCGTCCACGCGCCGTCCAACCTGCGCCACAATCTTCTCGATGATGTGCAAGAGGTGGGCGTTGTCCTTGAACCGAACCGGCGTCCGCTGCAGCTTGCCCTGCCGCTCGATGAAAACCTTATCGTAGCCGTTCACCAGGATGTCGGAGATTGACGGCTCTTTCAGCAGCGGTTCGAGCGGCCCCAGACCCAGCACCTCGTCGAGAACCTCCTCGACGATCCGGTTCTGCTCGGCGGTCGTCATCGGTACGCGCTCATCGTCGAGCAGACGTTCCACGACGCGGCCAATCTCGCTGCGGATGCGGTCTTTTGG
Organism: Bryobacterales bacterium; assembly: GCA_038215275.1. Lineage (GTDB taxonomy): Bacteria > Acidobacteriota > Terriglobia > Bryobacterales > Bryobacteraceae. The sequence continues at coordinate 42,643 of JBBQRA010000012.1, forward strand.
AATGGACGAAACCTGATCGAGATTCAGTACGCCGATCAACTTTCTGTGGATTTCGCTCTTGATCTCGAACATCCGGTCGGCCGAACGCGCGCTGCCTGCGGTGGGTGCTGCGGGACGCGCCCGGTTGGGCGTTGGCTTCTCCATGGCTGCCTTCGCCACGCCGGCTTTGGCCGCCATCAATTGGGCCAAGCTGGGCCGCGCAGGCTTCGGCGGTATTTTCGGATCGGTCGACATAGGGCGGGAGTTGAAACTAGTGTACCCTTACCCAAATGAGTCAGAAAATTGATGTCGTCGCCCACATCGAGGCGCTGCCGGGTGAAGAGGCTATGGTGCGCGAGGTCCTCGAAAGCTACATCGCTCCCACGCGACTTGAAGACGGCTGCCTTCGCTACGATCTGTTTGTCGATCAGAGCAACTCGGGCCAGTTCACCTTTATCGAAGAGTGGGCCTCGATCGAGGCGCTGCAGAAGCACTCGCAATCGGCGCATCTAGCCGCCGGACGGCCCCGCGTGGCCGGAAAGCTCGCGGGGCCGAACTGGGTGCAGATTCTCGACCGCGTCGGCTAGGCCAACATCGCCTTTACGACGTTGCCGTGGACGTCGGTGAGGCGGAAGTCCCGGCCCATGTGGCGATAGGTCAGCTTCGTATGGTCGAAGCCCAGACAGTGGAGTATGGTGGCTTGCAGGTCATGCACCGCCACCTTGTCCCGGGTGATGGTGAAGCCGAGTTCGTCGGTTTCGCCGATCACTTGGCCGCCCTTGATGCCACCACCGGCGAGCCACATGGAATACCCGCTCGGGTGATGATCGCGCCCCGCGTTCTCCGGGTCTGACGTGTTACGGATCTCCGAAATCGGCGTCCGGCCGAATTCGCCGCCCCAGACGACCAGCGTTTCATCCAGCAGCCCGCGCTGCTTCAGGTCTTTTAGTAGCGCTGCTACGGGCTGGTCGGTGGCCTGCGTCTTCTTCTTGAGCGCGCTGTTCAAGTTCGTGTGCGTGTCCCACGAAGCGTCCATCATCAGCACGAACCGGACGCCACGCTCGACCATCCGCCGGGCCAACAGGGCGTTGGTGGCGTATTGGTTCGTGGGTTCCTTTCCGATCCCGTACATGGCCAGCGTCTCCTTCGATTCCTTCGAGAAATCGAGCAGCTCGGGGGCGGACGTCTGCATCCGGTAGGCGAGTTCGTAGCTCTGGATACGGGCTGCAATTTCGGGGTCGCCGACATCGGCAAGGTGCGCTTCGTTCAGCTCCTTGATCGCGTCGAGACCGGCACGTTGCGTTGCGGGGCTGATGCCTTCGGGGTTTGAGAGGTAGAGGATCGGCTCGCCGCCGCTGCGGAACTGGGTGCCCTGATAGGTGGAAGGCAGGAAGCCGCTCATGAAGTTCGACGCGCCGCCGGAGGTGCCGACGCCGCTCGAAAGCACGACGAAGCCAGGCAGGTTCTGCGACTCGCTGCCGAGGCCGTAGACGCTCCAAGCGCCCATCGTCGGGCGGCCGAACTGAATCGATCCGGTGAACAGGAAGAGTTGTCCAGGATGATGGTTGACGGCCTCGGTATGCATCGACCGGACGAGGCAGATGTCGTCGGCGAGGTCGTGCATGTGGGGGATATAGTCCGACATCATCATGCCGCTCTGGCCGCAAGGCCGGAAAACACGGGGACTCGCGAGGGCGGCGGCGGTGGGCTTGGTGAAGGCGAGCTTCAAGTCCTTCGTGTATTCGGCCGGCAGCGGCTTGCCGTGATACTTCGTCAGAGCTGGCTTGGGGTCGAACAGGTCCATCTGGCTCGGGCCGCCTTCCATGAAAAGGAAGATGACGCTCTTGGCCTTGCCGGGAAAGTGCGGCTTCTTGGGCGCTAGCGGGTTAGACGAGGCGGCGTAACCATCCCGGGCGAGCAGATCACCGAGAGCCATGGAGCCGAATCCGTAGGCCCAATTCTTCAAAAACTGACGGCGGCGGAGAGTATTGAGTTGTTCCATGGCTAGTTCCGGTTGATGAATTCGTCGGTGTTGAGCAGGACCCGGGCAACGCCGGTCCACGCCTCGCCGGCGGGGCGGCCTTCGGCCTTCAGGATGCCAATCTGCTTGTCGAGATAACGGGTGAGCGATTGCCGCTCTGTCTCCAAAGGCTTGCGGCCCATCACGATTTCGAACATCCGGTCGAGACGGTTCGGCTCCGCGGCGGTGCGGACGGCGAGGCCGTGGGCGGCTTCGAGGAAGACCGGATCGTTAAGCAGGTTCAGCGCCTGCAATGGGGTGTTGGAAGTACGACGGCGCGAGCAGGAGACGTTCGAGTCGGGCGCGTCGAAATTGACGAGCAGCGGATACGGTGTCGTCCGTTGATAGTGGACGTAGAGCCCGCGGCGATAGCGGTCCTTTCCGGCGCTCTCTGCCCACTTCACGCTATTGCCATAGCCCAGCTCCGCCACGCCCTTGGGCAGCGGCGGCTTGATGGACTTGCCGCCAACTTCGAGGTTGAGAATATCGCCCGCGAAGAGCGCCGCGTCACGAATCTGTTCGGCTGGCAGCCGCAGGCGGCTTTGCCGGGAGAGCAGCATGTTCTCCGGATCCTTCTCGGCGGCCTCAGGCCGGTATTTCGAACTCTGCTGGTAGGCGGCGGAGGTGACGATCATCCGGTGGAGCTTCTTCACGCTCCAGCCGTTGTCCATGAAGCTGATGGCTAGCGCGTCGAGCATCTCCGGATGCGAGGGCTTGTCGCCCTGGGTGCCGAGGTCCTCGGACGTTTTCACGAGGCCGCGGCCAAAGTACTCCTGCCAGTAACGGTTGACGATGACGCGCGCCGTGAGCGGATTCTCGGGCGAGACCAGCCAGCGGGCGAAACCGAGGCGGCCCGGCTCCTTCATCGCGGGCAGGATTTCGGGGGTCCCCGGCTCCACCTTGATGCCCAGGTTCTTGTAATCGCCCCGGACGGCGATCTGCGTCACCGGACTCTCGGGATGCGCGGCGATGGAATACGCCTGCGTCAGGGCGGGGAAGTTCGCATCGAGTGCCTGTAGCTTCGTGCGGAGTTCTTTGAACTTCTCGGTGAGCTCTTTGTTGTCCCGGTACTGTGGGCCGGGATTGTTGACGAAGTAGTTCACCAGCCGGTCCTGGTCGCGTTGGGTTCGTTTCGTCAACGGCGCGTGGACCACTCGCTTGGCGTGATCGAACATGGCCGACATCGAGGTGACCCAGAAGTCGAATTCGGGGTCCTTGCCAGGGCTGGCCCAAGTCTCGCGCATCTTGTCTTCCCAGCCGGCGAGCATGGCGGGAATCTTGTACTCCTCGATCAATGCCTGCCGCTGTTTACGGTACTCGGGAAGGGCGCGGAGGTAGGGACCCATCTCGCCGTTCAGCGGCGCGTCGATATCAATGTCATCGGCGCCGTTCATGAAGGCGAAGAATTGGTAGTACTCTTTCTGCGAGATCGGGTCGTACTTGTGGTCGTGACACTGAGAGCAGCCCGCGGTGAGGCCGAGCCAAGTGGTGGTCACCGTATTCGTCCGGTTGATGAGTTGCTCGTAGCGCGCTTCGGCGCGGTCGACGCCGGCCTCGCGGTTCACGAGCACGTTGCGATGGAAACCGGTGGCTACGCGCTGCTCCGTGGTCGCGTTTGGCAGCAGGTCGCCAGCGATCTGTTCGACGGTGAACTGGTCAAACGGCATGTCAGCGTTTAGCGCGTTGATCACCCATTG
>JBBQRA010000013.1:0-43611 GCA_038215275.1 Bryobacterales bacterium
GCCCAAATGGCGTCTGAAGAGTTGGCGCGGCGCATCGGTCTGGCGTGGGAAGCGCTGCCGGAGCCGAGGCACCCGCTATCGCTCGAAGTGATCCGGCCAGACCGGCAGTCGACGTTCGTCAACCTGGGCCCGCATCCGCCTCGCTTATGGCCGGAGGATCTCGACCGGCTGCACGACATCTGGCTGAAGCTGACGGACCGCGAGGGCTTGGGCCACAAGCTCCATCATCGGGACGTGGTCGGCGTCGCGCTGCGGCGCCTGGAACAGGAACTCGACTCGGACGATAAACCGGAAATACTCACGCAGATCAAAGACGAGATGCGGAGAAACTAGTTTGGCTTGCCTTCGCCTTCCTGCTGCGCCTGCAGCAGAGCGAGCGCCTTCAATTCCTTCTTCGTGGGAGGGACCACGGCCCGTTCATAGTCGTGGTCTTTGTAGCACGAGCAACAGCGGACTTTGGCCGGATCCGTACCCACCAGGGACACGATGGCATGGTTGGTCAGGCGCTTACATTTCACGCAATAATCGTCGAGGATATCGCCGAGTCGAAACTCGCTCATGATACGGCAGAGTATAGCAAAGCCGTTGCCGCACTACCGAGAATTACCCAGAAGGAATCGACTTTGGCACGTAGCAGGACGGCTCCAGCGGCAAGGCTGAGCAGCAGGCCGCGCCAGTCCGTAATCGCGTCCTGCGCCAACGGCAGCGCACTCGCCAGGCTGAGGCCCGCGGAGGCGAGCAGCACCGAATCGAGCGCGCGGCGGAACGTGGGATGTTCGCTGTGGCGGCGGAGCCAGATGAGGATTGGGATGCTCAGAAACGCGGGAGTAATCAGCGCAAGCCAACCCATGGCCGCGCCCGGATAGCCCGCCAGGTAGTAACCGATACCGACCAGGTACACGCCATTGGGCCCAGGAGCCAGGCGTCCGGCGGCGATGGCGGTGGTGAGTTGCTGATCGGTCAGCAATTGGTGCTCAACGACGAAATCGTGGCGCACGATGGCGAGCGAGGTCATGCCGCTGAAGCTGGTGAGCGTCGACTTGGCAAGCAGCAGATAGAGCCAGAAGAGGTTCATGCGACTCCCAACCGGTCCAGGACCAGGCCGACGACGATGGCCAGGGCGAGTATGGCGATTGGGGAAAGAACTCCCGAAGCCAGGGCGGCCGTAGCGCCACCACTCAGCAGCACGATACGCACCCAACGCCTTCTCGACGCGTAGGGCTGCACCAGTCTCCAGGAGGACACGGCAATGAGCGCGACCACCGCTACCAGAGCCCCGCTGATGGCTTGGGCGACCCACGGGAGCGCGCGGATGCGCTCGTAGCCATCGAGCAGAGCCAGAATCAAAAACGATGCAGGCAGCGAGACCGCCACCACAGCAGCCACCGCGGCCGGCCACCCGCCTAATCGCCACGCCAACGCGGCGCTGCAGGCGAGAATGCTCGTGCCCGGCGTGAAGCGGGCGAGGCCGTAGACGAGACCGAATTCAGACGAGCTCAACCAGCGGCGGCGATCGACCAGTTCCAGGTGGAGCACGGCTTGAATCGTCGTGCCACCCCCGACCGTAAAGCTGCCCGACCGGAAAAAGAGAGCGGTTATCGCGCCAAGGCGCGGGCCTTCCATGGGGTTACTGTAGCATCGCTACGGTAGAATCTAGAGATGCGCGGCAAATGGCTGTTGTTCGGAGGATGTCTGATCCTGCTGGCGATCGCCGCGGGAGCGATCACCGTTTGGCGCAGGGAACAAGCCAAACCCGCGGTCGCTGTCGCCCCCGCGCCGCCCCCGGTGGAAGTGAGCGGCGACCTGAGCCTGAGCGGTAAGGTGGAAGCGCGGAACGTGGTGGCGGTGAAGCCTCCGTCGGCGGGCACCGTCGAAGAGTATCTCGTCAACGAGGGAGAAGAGGTCTATGAGGGCCAGCTCCTAGCGCGCCTGAACAACCCCACGCTCTCGAACGAGCAGCTACAGGCCAAGGAGCGGGCGGACAAGGCGCAGGAGCGCGTGAATCAGTTGGAGAGCCAGATGTTGGCGGGGCGGCTCGAAGTCTCCCGTGGGCGTGCCGAGGCGGCGCGGGTGAAGGACGAGTATACGCGGGCGGATCGCGCCTACCAGCGGCAATCCATGCTGAACCAGCAAGGCGCAACGCCGCGATTGGCATTTGAAAAGGCGCAGAAAGAGTACGAGAACGCCAAGCTGGACTATGAAAGCTCGACCGCCCGCCAGCAAATCTCCGAGAGTCGTATCACGGATCTCACCCGCGACATTGACGCGGCGAAGAAGACGCTAGAGGAGCGAAACAACGACCTCGAGGACGCCGAGGCCAGCCTGCAAGCCACGCAGGTGCATGCCCCCGTGGACGGCGTCATCATCATGCGCAAAGGCGATGCGGGCGTGGAGATCCGACTGGGCGAAGACGACCTTTTCCATATTGCGACCGACCTCGGAAACTTGCAGGTAGTTTCCGAGGTGGACGAGGCCCAGCAGAAAAAGATCCAGGAGGGTTCGCCGGCTTCGGTCTACCTGACCGAAATGGGGAACGAACCCATGGCGGCGGAAGTCGCCCGGGTAGCGGATGGCAGAGTGACCGTGCTCTTCCAGAATCCTAACCCGCTTGTAAAGCCGGGCCTGACGGCGCAGGTGAAAATCCGCCTGCCTTGATAGAATCGGGGAGTCTATGCAATTCCTCGAAACCAGCCTGATTGAATTGATTACGCAGACCGCGACGAATCTGCCGCCGGATGTCCGCAAGGCCATGGGCATAGCGCTCGAACAGGAGAAGCCGGATACGCAGGCCTCTCAGGCGCTCAACATCATTGCGAACAACATCGACATGGCCGTCGAGGACGAAGGGCCTATTTGCCAGGACACCGGCATGCCGACCTTCGTCGTGCATACGCCAGTGGGCGTCAGCCAGATCGCGATCAAGAAGGCCATCAAGGCGGCGGTGGCCGAAGCGACCAGACGCGGCAAGCTGCGGCCGAATTCGGTGGATTCGCTGACCGGCAAGAACTCCGGCGACAACCTGGGCGTGGAAACGCCGGTGATCCATTGGGAGCAGTGGGAAGAGGCTGACGTCGAAGTGAAGCTCATCCTGAAAGGAGGCGGCTGCGAGAACAAGAACATTCAGTACTCGCTGCCGACGGAGTTGGAGCATCTCGGCAAGGCCGGCCGGAACATCGAAGGAGTTAAAAAGTGCCTGCTCCACGCCGTATGGCAGGCACAGGGCCAGGGCTGCGCGCCCGGCGCGCTCGGCGTATGTATCGGCAGCGACCGCGCCCACGGCTACTATTTGGCCAAACACGAACTGTTCCGCGAATTGGACGACGTGAATGCGGAGCCGGTGCTGGCGCAGTTGGAAGCCGAGGTGATGGAAGAAGCCAACAAGATCGGCGTGGGGCCGATGGGCTTCGGCGGAAACGTCTCCTTGATCGGTTGCAAGGTGATGGCGGCCAACCGATTGCCCGCCAGCTTTTTCGTCTCGGTAGCCTACGACTGCTGGGCGTACCGGCGCTTGGGCGTACGGCTGGATGCCAATACCGGCGCCATCAACAAGTGGCTCTACCGCGATCCGGAACGCGAAGTGGAGAAGCTTTCGAAGATGGACGGCTTTCCGTTGACCGGCCGCGAGGTCACGCTGACCCCGCCGCTGACCGAGGCGCAGATGCGCAGCCTGCACGTTGGTGACGTGGTGATCATCCGGGGCGATATGTACACCGGGCGCGACGCCGTACACGCACGCCTGATGAACGAGCCGCCGCCGGTGAGCTTGGACGGGCAGATTCTGTATCACTGCGGACCGGTGATGTTGAAGAGCGGCGAGCAGTGGGTGGTAAAGGCAGCCGGGCCGACGACGTCGATCCGCGAGGAGCCCTATCAGGCCGACGTGCTGCGGCGGTACGGCGTGCGCGCCGTGATCGGCAAGGGAGGCATGGGCGCCAAGACGTCGATGGGCCTGCAAGAGTGCGGTGCCGTGTATCTGAACGGCATCGGTGGCGCGGCGCAGTTTTATGCGCGGACGCTGAAGAAGGTGAAGGCGGTGTACTGGCTCGAACTCGGCATTCCGGAAGCGATGTGGCACCTGGAAGCCGATGGTTTCGTAGCGATCGTGACCATGGATGCACACGGCAATAGCCTTCACGCCGACGTCGAGAAAGCGACCGGAGAGTTGCTCGAAGCGTTACAAAAGTGATAGTTTAGAGGGGTAGTGGCCAGGTAGCTCAGTTGGTAGAGCAGCGGACTGAAAATCCGCGTGTCGGGGGTTCAAATCCCTCCCTGGCCACCACATCTGCGCCGCGACCCTCCGGGTCGCTTTTTTTTGCTTTTGGGGCCTGATATGCTAGGCCGAGTATGAATCGTAGAGCATTCTTCCAGGCCTGTTTCGGCGCCGCTGGCGCAATTTCCATGGCCGATCGCGCGGACGCCCTCGGGTTGCCGAAAGCCAAGATTACGCGGATCCGTTATTACAAGACGCCCACCGACGCCGCCGGGCGGCCCAACACGCGGCAACCGCTATTCAACCAAAGCACGAATGTCGTGCTGGTGGAGACCGACACCGGCCTGATCGGTGTGGGAGAGGGCGGCGCGCCCGACGTGATGGAACAGTGCGCCGGCCTGCTGATTGGGCAGGATCCGTTCCGCACGGACCGGCTCTGGCAGTCCATGTTCCGCTCCTACTTCTATCCCGCGGGCCGCGAAAAAGTCCATGCGCTCGGTGCGCTCGACGTCGCGCTGTGGGACTTGAAGGCCAAGGCGCTCGGGGTACCGCTGTATCAACTCCTCGGCGGCCAATCGCGAGACTACGTCGAATGCTACTCCACCGGCTATCCGGCACAGGGCACCCCGAAAGAGGTCGCCAAAGCCTGCGTCGACGCCGGCTTCCGCGCGTACCGGATCTCCACCAACAACAACAGTCAGGTGATGGATCGTTTCGAAACCGTCAACCGGGTGGCAGCGCTTTGTGAGCAGGTCCGCGAAGGCGTTGGCCGCGATGGCGGCTGGGCCATCGACTTCCACACGGAACTCGACTTCCCCGACGCCGTCACGCTCGCGAACAAGATTGAACACCTGCGTCCCTACTTCGTCGAGGACCTCGTTCGCAGCGAAAATCCCGGCGTTTACCGCACGCTGCGCGGCCAAGTGCGAGTGCCCATCGCCGTGGGCGAACAGTTCGGCCCGAAGTGGGAATGGAACGAGCTGATTGAAAACCATCTCATCGACTACGCCCGCGCGACCATCCCGAACGTCGGCGGCATCACCGAGTTCCAGAAGATCGCCGCCATGTGCGAGACTCACTACGTCGGCTTGGTGCCGCACTTCACCGGGCCGATTTCAGAGGCGGCGATGGTGCACTGTTCGGCAGGATTCTCCGGGCCGGTGCTGATGGAGATGGTGATGGGCGGAACGCGCCCGTGGCCATACCTCAAGAGCAGCTACGACCTGCGCGACGGCAAGCTGTGGCCGAACGAACGGATTGGACTCGGCGTCGAAGTGGATACGTCGCAACTGCAGCAGATCGGCAACTACACCGAGGCGTACCAACTGACGCCCATGTTGCGCCGGCCCGACGGATCGCTCACAAATTGGTAAGTTAAAGGCTATGCGAATTGGACTGCTGTATTTCCTGATTCTCCCGTTGTACGGCGAAGTCCTGTTCCGGCAGTCCGCCTTTGAGGCGGCTCCGGCCGATTGGTCGGCCTGGAGCCACCGGCCGGAGACCATGCCGCGGGCGTTTGTCGATACGCAGGTGAGCCGCGGCGGAAGTGGGTCGCTGGCGATTAACGGCCTCAGTAATGTGGCGGCTTATGGCGGCTGGCGCAAACACGTCCCGGGCATTCAAGGCGGGGAGTGGGTGCGGTTGCGGGCGTTCTATAAGACCGAGAGCGTGGCCGCGGAGAACTGGCAGGTCATCGCCCGGCTCGACTGGCAGAATGCCGCCGGGAAGCGGATCGGCGAACCCGCCTACGTCCCCTGGACGCAGCGGCAGGGCGATTGGAATGAGCTGCAGTCAGAAGCACAGGCCCCACAGGGGACCGCCTCCGTCTTCGTCGAGTTGTTTCTGGCCAATGCCCCCCAAGGAACGGTTTGGTGGGACGACATCTCGCTCGAACGGATCCCGGCCCCGGCAGCCCGAAAGGTGAACGTCGCCACGGTGAATCTGCGGCCGAGGAATTCAAGCGGCCGTGAGGAGAGTGTCAGCCAGTTTATCGCCGCCATCGGTAAAACCGTTCCGGCGAATGCGGACGTGATCCTGCTGCCGGAGGGCATCAGCATCGTCGGCACCACGAAGAGCATCCTGGAGGTCGCTGAGTCGATCCCCGGGCCGACCACGCAAGCGCTAAGCGCGGTGGCGAAGGCGCGGAAGGCTTACATCGTCGCGGGCATTTACGAGAAGGAGGGCCACGTGATGTACAACACGGCCGTCCTGATCGACCGCAACGGCGACATCGCCGGCAAGTATCGGAAAGTATATCTCCCGCGTGAAGAAGTGGAAAAGGGCCTGACGCCGGGCACCCACTATCCTGTCTTCCAGACCGACTTCGGCAAGGTCGGCTTAATGATCTGTTACGACGTCTTCTTCGCCGAACCAGCGCGCGCGCTGGCCAACCAGGGCGCCGACATGATTCTGATGCCCATCTGGGGCGGCGACGAAACGCTGGCGAAAGCCCGGGCAATTGAGAACGGCGTGTTCCTCATTACCAGCGGCTACGACCATCCCACCTATATCATGGACCCGACCGGCGAACGTTTAGCCCAAGCGCGCGAGCAAGGCTCCGCCGCTGTGGCGACGGTCGATCTGGCCAGGCAGTACAACTGGCAGTGGCTCGGCGAAATGCGCACTCGGCGGCTGAAAGAGCTGCGGGTGGACGTCGCGGTGCCGACGCCCGGGGTGTTGCGCTAAGCTCCACCCCGGGGCCTCAGTCAACTACGGCTGAACGATGACCTTCATTAAGCCAGGTTCGGAATCATAGAGTCGCTTGAAGTAAGACGGCGACACGTCCAGCGTGATCTTCGCCGAGATGATCGGGTCCACCTGGATCATGCCACTGGCGAGCAATTCGATGCAGGCCGGGTACTCGCCAGACGATCCGCAGGTACCCTGCAGCCGGATCTCGCGAGTCACCACCTGTTGCAAGGGCAGTTCAATGTTCGGGGTGATGTTGCCGACGAGCGTAACGGAGCCGCCCTTGCGCACGCAGGCGATGGCGGTCTTAATCGGATCGGTAGCGCCAACGCATTCGAAAGCGACATCAGCGCCGCGGCCCTGGGTTCGTTTTAGGATCTCGGCCTTCACGTCGCATTCGAGCGGATTGAAGGTTTCGGTTGCTCCCAGCCGCTTCGCCATCGCCAACTTCTCATTGTTGGTGTCGACGGCAAACACGCGGGCGCACCCGGCAACCTTGGCGGCTTGCAGCGTCAGCGAGCCGATCATGCCGGCGCCGACGACGACGGCGGTGTCACCGAGTTCGATCGGAGTCAGGCGCACGGCGTGTACGCCAATCGAAATGGCTTCAATCAGCGCGGCATGTTCATAGCTCACCGAATCCGGCAAGCCGTAAAGAATGTGCTGCGGCACTGCGACGTACTCGGCAAAGGCGCCGTGGCGGCGGTAGTCGCCGCAGGAGACACCCAGCACCATGCGGTTATCGCACAGGTTCACTTGGCCCGCCCGGCAGAAGTGGCACTTGCCGCAGGAAACGGTGGAATCGAAGGTGACGCGGTCGCCCTCCTTCCATTGGGTCACGGCCGAGCCGACCTTGGCGATGGCGCCGGCGGCTTCATGGCCCATCACGAGAGGTGGAATCCGGCGGCCGGTGCTACCGTCCCAGCCGTGGACGTCGCTGCCGCAAATGCCGCAGGCGCCAACGCGGATGAGAACGTCTTCCGGGCCCAACTCCGGTTCAGGGAAGTCGATGACTTCCAGGTTCAGATACTCTTTCAACAGCAGTGCTTTCATCGCGATTACTACGGTATCATCGTCGCGATATGGAGCGCAGAGCCTTTCTTGGGAGCAGCCTGCTGGCTTACTGGCCGGCAAATAAAGTCCGTCTGGGCGTGGTCGGCAGCGGAAGCCGCGGGACATTCGTGATGGGAGTGTTCCAGAAGGACGCAGCCTTGGAAGTTGGCGCCATCTCCGACGTGTATGAGCCGAACCTCGAAAGGGCGCTCTCGCTGGCCAAGGGCGCCAAGGCGTACCGCGACTATCGCGACCTGCTGGCCGACAAGTCGATCGACGCCGTGCTCATCGCCACGCCCGAGCACTGGCACCACCGGATGATCCTCGACGCACTCGCCGCGGGCAAGGATGTCTACGTCGAGAAGCCGCTATGCCGGACGCCGGAAGAAGGGCGCGAACTCGTGGAGGCGGAGAAGAAGTCGAAACAGATCGTCCAGGTTGGCATGCAGCGGCGCTCGTATGACTTGTACCAGGAGGCGCGCGGCGTGGTGGCGGCCGGGACGCTGGGCAAAGTGCGGATGGTGCGGAGCTGGTGGCTTAACAACCATCTCAACGCTACGGTGGCTACCAAGCTCGACGGCAAGCTCGATTGGGAGGCATGGCAAGGCCCGGCCGAACGGCGACCATTTGACGCCAACCGCTTCCGCGCCTGGCGGTTCTATCAGGACTACGGCGGTGGCATCGTGGCCGACCAAGGAGCGCACGTTTTCGACGGCATCCAAATGATCATGGGTGCCGGGTTTGTGAAGGCTGTCACCGCCTCGGCGCTGCCGCCCCTGCGCGCAGGCGTCGACCAGCCGGACTGCGTCGTCGTCAGCGCCGAGTACCCCGAAGGCTTCCTGGGAGTCTTCACGGTGAACTACGCGGCCATGAAGTATCAGAGCCGCAATGATCAATTGAATCAGGCAGACGGCGACAAAGCCCGGCTCGACATCGGACGCGAGACCTTCCGCGTACTGCCGGCCGGAGACGAAGAGAAGCCGATTCTCGAGCGGAAGAGCGCGCGCGGATTTGGCTGGGCGACCGACCTGCATGTGCAGAATTTCCTGGAGTGCGTGCGGACCCGGCAGCGGCCCGCGGCGCCGATGGCGCTGGGGGCGCAGGCGGCGCTGGTGGTGCAATTGGCCAACCGGTCGCTACGGGAAGGGCGCCGAATCGAAAACACCACTTTTTAGTGGTTGACATTAGTTGCGATGTTCGGCTATTCTGACTTGGTCGGAGCGGACGCCATGACTATTTACCCTTGGTCCACGGCGTGGGCAGTCTCTCTAACTGCGTTCCTTGCGGCGCTCCTGTATTCGACACTGGTAGAGCCTTAAAGCTCACGGGTTCGAATCCATTGTCTGCTGTAACCTAGTCACCGCTTGCGGAAGGTGGAGCAACCTGCGTTGCCGATGCGGCTATGGCGGCGACCCTTGCGACGCGCTCAGTCGCGCAAGCGGACTCTCCGACAATCTCATGTCTTGGTTCCGTATTTCTATTGAAAACTTTGCTGCGGACGCGTGCGGAGGTGGCGGCGTAGCACTTCGTCACCGTTGAAACGGCGGAGCGACAGATGGCACTCATCAGCGTGAATGGCCGTTTGGAATTCGTCGCAGGTCCCGGGGTTCTGGAAGCCGGCGTCGATGGAAACTATCGACGTGGACTTGGCCCCGGAGGTGCCGTCCGGGTTGGTGGCCGCAGCGGAGCGGACCAAATCCAGCGTGACAAAGCTGCTGCAGCTGCTAACTTTGATCGACGTGCGCCGTCAAATGTTCGAGGTGCCGGGCCAGGAGATACTCCGGGAGATGCTGGCGTCGGCCGCCGGGAAGAGGCCGCGGCGACCCGCTCGCTGCTCAATACCGCGAAATTGATGGAAGATAACCTGACGCTGATTCGTTTGAAGGAGTTAGAGACCCTCGACACGCCTGACGGAAAAGGTCGGAACCATAAACGTACATGGCGGAGTCGACGGTTTGCTCGACAAACTGTTGCCGCAGTAAACATTTTTTAAACAATTGAGGTGCGCGGACCCCGGTTTGCGCGTCTACTGAATAGGAAGAGTCTATGTTGACCGAAGAGTGGCTGACCGAAGAAGCCGAAGACCAAGTGGTGGGCTACCCCGCCGCAGTGGATCTTTGGCAGGTCGAGCAACTCCTGACCGAGTTGCTCGCCGAACCCAACAAGGAAGCAGAGAAGTAATAATTAAGCGAGCAAAGGACGGATGACCCGGCCGTGGACATCTGTCAGCCGATAATGGCGCCCCTGAAATTTAAACGTCAGTTTGGTGTGGTCGACGCCTAAGCAGTGCATCATCGTCGCATGGAGATCATGAACATCCATGGGATCTTTAGCGATGTTGTAGCTGTAGTCGTCGGTCTCGCCAAAACTAACCCCAGGCTTGAATCCGCCGCCGGCCGCGAGCATCGTGAAGCAGCGGGGATGGTGGTCCCGGCCATAATCAGTCTGCGTGAGCGTACCCTGCGAATAGACGGTGCGCCCGAATTCTCCGCCCCACAGGACGACGGTGTCGTCCAATAATCCCCGTTGTTTCAGATCCGTCAGCAGAGCCGCCGAGGGTTGATCCGTATCCTCGCACTGCCAGCGGATCTGTTTCGGCAGGCTTCCGTGCTGGTCCCAGCCGCGGTGAAAGAGTTGAATGAACCGGACGCCGCGCTCGGCCAGACGCCGGGCAAGAATGCAATTAGCCGCGTAGGTGCCCGGCTTGCGGGACTCGGGCCCGTATAGCTCAAACGTGGATTCTGGTTCTTTTGACAGATCCGCCAATTCCGGCACCGAAGCCTGCATGCGGAACGCCATCTCGTACTGCGCGATGCGGGTGGCGATTTCCGGATCTTTGTACTCGTCCAGCTTCAGTTGATTCAATTGGCCGAGGTCGTCGAGAAACCGGCGGCGCGCCGTCCGGCTGTAGCCTTCGGGGTCGCTCAAGTAGAGCACGGGATCCTTGCCGCCGCGGAACTTCACGCCCTGATGATTGGTCGGAATGAACCCGGAGCCCCACATGCGGTCGGCCAGCGCCTGGGCATTGCCGCGGCCCTGCGAGATCATGACAATGAACGCCGGCAGGTCCTTGTTCTCGCTCCCGAGCCCATAGGAGACCCAGGAGCCGATCGAAGGCCGACCCGCCAGTTGAAAGCCAGTCTGGAAGAAGGTCACCGCCGGATCGTGGTTGATCTGTTCGGTCGAGAGCGACTTCATGATCGTCCACTGGTCGGCGTGCTTCGCCATGTGCGGCAACAGTTCGCTGAACCACGCGCCGGACTGGCCGTGCTGGGCGAACTTGAAGATGCTGGGCGCGGCGGGAAAGGTGGCCTGATAGGCAGTCATGCCGGTGAGACGCTGGCCCATGCGGATCGAATCTGGCAGGTCCTGTCCGTGCACCTTGGCGAGGTTCGGCTTGTAGTCGAACAGGTCGAGTTGTGAGGGGCCACCATGTTGGAAGAGCGTGATTACCCGTTTGGCTTTCGGTGCGTGATGGAGCACGGGGCCCTCGGCATAACCGTTCTGCTGCAGCAGGGTCGTCAAGGCGGCGAGAAACTGGCGGCGTTGCATGGTCGGTTACTCCTTGGTCACGAACTCGTCGGTGTTCAGCAGCAGGCTCGCGACGGCTTGGTATGCCGCCAGTTCGCGATCCGGCAGGTCAGCGGAGCGGGTGTCCCCCTGCCACAGCAGCGACTTGGCTTCGGCTGGTTTCCCGGCGAAGTAGTCGAGGTGATAGTTCAGGCTGCCACGCAGGACGATCAGCTCCGCTGGCTTGGGCAAGCGGCCGAGCGCAATGCGGAAGCCGTGGCGTAGGCGGCTATCGGCGTCCGCGCCGGCTTCCAGCAACATTCGTTGCCCTATGAAGCGGGCCGCTTCGACGAAGGTGACATCGTTCATCAGGTTCAGCGCTTGCAGCGGAGTGTTCGTCCGGTTTTCGCGAACCGTGCACGCCTCGCGCTGGGAGGCATCGAAGTTCATCATCATCGGCGGAGCGGAAGTCCGCTTCCAGAAGGTGTACAGGCTGCGGCGGTAGAGATCCGGACCCTTCGACTGGTTATAGTCGAAGTCCTGCATGATGACCTCTTTCCACAGACCATCCGGCTGGTACGGTTTCACCGACGGCCCGCCAACGCTCTCGTGCAGGAGTCCGGCGGCATGCAGCGCCGTATCCCGGATCATCTCCGCGGGCAGGCGGATTCGCGGTCCGCGGGAGAGGAGGCGGTTGTCGGGGTCACGCTGAATCAGCTCCGGCGTGGCCTGCGACGATTGCCGGTAGGCAGCGCTCATCACAATCATTTTCTGCATCGCCTTGGCGTCCCATCCACTGTGAATGAACTCGGTGGCGAGATAGTCGAGCAGTTCCGGATGCGTCGGCCACTCGCCCTGCAATCCGAAGTCTTCAGTGGTCTTCACAATTCCGTTGCCGAAAAAGCTCTGCCAGAACCGGTTCATGGTCACGCGGGCCAACAGCGGATTCTGCGGGTCCACCACCCATTTCGCGAAACCAAGGCGATTCGACGCGGGACGCTGCGGCAGAAAAGCCGGTAGACCGGGTTCCACGACTTCGCCGGGCTTATCATATTGCCCGCGAAGCAGCAGATGCGTCTCCTTACGTTGCGGCGACTCCGCCATCACCATCACGGTGGGGAAGGTCCGCTCGAGTTTCTCGCGCTCCTCGCGAAGGCTGGCGAGCGTTTGCCAAGCCTGCCGGACGTCCGGCGCGGCCGCAGTTTCAAGGTAGTGCAACTCCACCTGACGCTGCTCGGCGTGGGTTCGTTTTTCGCCAGCCATGGCCGAAAGCGGTTTCCCGACGGCGAGCATCGCCACCTCCTCATCCGTCAGCACCCGGGAGTACAGCCTGATTTCGCCGAGGGTCCCTTGAAACTGGTTCGCTTTTCCGGCGCCGCCGCCAACCCGCACCGGCTCTTTGTACACTCCCCCGGCGTTGCGGAACGGCCGGTAAAGAGTATCGAGCAGCGTCTTCGTCTCGGCGAGTTGGCCGTCGACATAGACACGAACCCCTTCGGCCATGCGGGATCCCGTGTACGTGACCGACACATGATGCGCCCGGCCGGGAGCAAACGGCTTCACGGTTTCGAGGCGCAACGCGTCGTTCACCCAGTTGCTCGTGATGTGGAAGAACACTTTGCCTTCCTTCACGTGCAGGCCGTAACCCTTGCCCTCCTGCTTGTTGCCCGACATGCGGGTTAGCACGGCGCCCTTTCCATCCACCCAAGCCGAGACCGACCAGATGTCGTCGATGTCGAACTTACCCGACTTCTCATCCAGGTCTACGCGGCTGCCCTCGAACGTTTGGGGCTGCCCTTGGGTGAAGTATTCACCGTCGCGCATGCTGAGCGGAGCCCAGCGGACGTCCGGCATCTGGCGCTCCCAGACGCGGCGCGCGGCATCAATCTTCGGCGCCCGCGCGGTCAGCCACTGCTCCTGTTTGGCGATTTTGGCATCGAGTGCCGCCAGTGTCGCTTGCTGCTTCGTGGTCGGCGCTGGCATCAAAGGAGGCGAATTGCCGTACTTCATCGCACGACCGAGTTCGGGCACGTTGTTGAAGTACGAATAGATCTGGTAAAACTCTTTCTGCGTCAGCGGATCGTACTTATGGTTGTGACAACGGGCGCAGCCGAGAGTCAGTCCAAGAAAAACCGCTCCCGATGT
Source organism: Bryobacterales bacterium (assembly GCA_038215275.1). Taxonomy (GTDB): domain Bacteria; phylum Acidobacteriota; class Terriglobia; order Bryobacterales; family Bryobacteraceae. The sequence goes on from JBBQRA010000013.1 coordinate 13,607, forward strand.
TTCCACACGGTCGACAACGTACTCAACCGCATACTCTTCGGGGACGATTCCATCCTCCGTGTTGCCGCGATGATTCCGATTAAAGCCCGTGGCCAGCCGCTGCTCGAAGGTCGCATTCGGCAGCATGTCGCCCGCAAGTTGCTCCAGCACGAATTGGTCGAACGGCTTGTTGTGGTTGAAGCTTTCGATCACGTAATCGCGCCACCGCCACATCACGCGTTCACCGTCGTACTGGTAGCCATTCGTATCGGCATAACGGGCGGCGTCGAGCCAGCGAGCGGCCATCCGCTCGCCGTATCGAGGCGACGCCAATAGCCGGTCCACCAGCTTTTCATAGGCGTTTGGCGAGGTGTCTTTCAAGAACGCATCGATCTCCCGAGGAGTGGGCGGCAGACCTGTAATGTCGATCGTCGCGCGACGCGCCAGAGTTTCGCGGCCGGCCAGCGGGCGCATCGACAAACCCTCCTTGGCCAGCCGGGCACTCACAAAGTGATCGATGCTGGCGAAGCCGGTCGGCGGCTTCGGCGGAACGAAACTCCAATGCGCCTGCCACTCCGCGCCCTGCGCCGCCCACATCGAAAGCGTCTGCTTCTCTTTCGCGGTCAGCGTAAGCCCGGAATAAGGCGGTGGCATCTGCTGGCCTTTCTTATCCGTCGTGATGCGAGCTACCAACTTGCCGGCGGTGATCGCCGCCCGTGCGTCCTGCTCCACATCGAACCGCAAGGGGATGCCCTTCGCCTTCGCGTCCGGCCCATGGCAGTGGTAGCACTTGTCCGAGAGGATGGGGCGAACGTCGCGATTGAATTCCACCTTCGGCTCAGCAGCCAAGGCGATCGCGGGGAGAAAGAAGGACAACAGGACTTTCATGAAGGCACCTCCATTTTATGAGAAGAATCCACGACGTGTAGCACTACCGGATTACATGCGCATCGTAGCAGTGATTCTCTGGCTTACCTTCTGCCTCTCTGGCCAGACGACTCCGCGAACGACCGCTCCGCACAAGCGGGTCCAAACCCCAACGCCGAAGCTGTCTGACGCCGAGATCGAACAAAAGCTGAAGGCAAAACTGGCGAAGTCGAAGATGGCCGCCAACGGGTTCACCGTGAAGGTCAGCAATGGCACCGCGACCATTGAGGGCAAGGCCAATGTGATCCAGCACAAGGGCTCGATGACACGCATGGCGAAGACCTCGGGGGCAACCCGCGTCGTCAACAACATCCAGATCTCGGAGGAGGCGAAAGCCAAGGCACGGGAGAAACTCGCGAGCGGCCGCCGGCGGGCCCAGGTGAAGCGGGGCGAACCGCGGACGCAACCGCGATAAACTGAGCGGTTTGGAACCTCTCTATATCCGCGTCCACCCGGACGACAACGTCGCGATCATCGTTAACCCGGAAGGGGTGCCAACCGGCGCTCGCTTCCCCAATGGGTTCGTTTCGTCAGAGGCTATTCCGCAATCGCACAAGATCGCCTTGGCGGGGATGGCGCCCGGCGACCCGGTCATACGCTACGGCCAAGTGATCGGCCATGCCACCCGCGCCCTCCCTATTGGATCCTGGGTTCGCGAGGATTGCCTCGACCTGCCGGTTCCGCCCGCGCTCAGCGAACTCGCGCTCGCCACCGCTACGCCCCCTGCCGCGCCGCCGTTGCCCGAATACACCTTCGACGGCTACCGCAACCCCGACGGCACCTTCGGCACCAAGAACATTCTCGGCATTACAACCACTGTCCAGTGCGTCGCGCCCACCGTCGACTACGCCGTCCGCAAGATCAAAGCCGAGATTCTGCCGCGCTATCCCAACGTCGATGACGTCGTGGCCGTCACCCACTCTTATGGCTGCGGCGTCGCCATTGACGCCCCGGGCGCGGCCGTCCCCATCCGCACCATTCGCAATCTCGCCCTACATCCGAACTTCGGTGCCGACCCACTCGTTGTCAGCCTCGGCTGCGAGAAATTGCAGCCGGTCCGGCTCACTATCCCCGGCCTCCAGCCCGCCGACCATGTCATTCGATTGCAGGACAACCAAGGCTTCGCCGCCACGGTCGCCCGCATCTGCGAGGCGGCCGAGAAGCGGCTGCGCGTGCTCAACCTGCGCCATCGGGTTCCCTGCCCCGCGTCCGGTCTCGTGGTGGGCCTGCAGTGCGGCGGCAGCGATGCCTTCTCCGGGGTCACCTGCAACCCCGCCGTCGGCTACGCGGCCGATCTCCTCGTCCGCTCTGGCGCCACCGTGATGTTCAGCGAAGTCACCGAAGTCCGCGACGCCGTGCATCTGCTGACGCCGCGCTGCGCGACGCCCGATGTCGCTCGCGCGCTGATCCGAGAGATGCAGTGGTACGACGACTACCTCGCCACCGGCCGCGCCGACCGGTCAGCGAACCCCACGCCGGGCAACAAGCGCGGCGGCCTTTCGAATGTCGTCGAGAAGGCCCTCGGCTCCGTTGCCAAGTCCGGCACTTCGGCCCTGCGGCAGGTCACAACTCACGGCGAAGTGCCCACCGAACGCGGCCTGATCTTCGCAGCCACGCCGGCCAGTGACTTCATCTGCGGAACTCAGCAGTTGGCGGCGCACATGAACATGCACATCTTCACCACCGGCGAGGGCACGCCTTATGGCCTCGCCTTAGCCCCGGTGATCAAGGTTTCCAGCCGCACGGCGCTCGCCGAGAAATGGCCTGACCTTATCGACCTCGACGCGGGCCGCATCGCCACCGGCCATGCGACCATCGAGAGCGTCGGCTGGGAGTTGTTCCACCTGATTCGCGATGTGGCCAGCGGGCGCAAGCAGACGTGGGCTGACCACTGGGGCCTGCACAACTATCTCGCGCCCTTCAACCCCGGGCCGGTGACTTAGACGCCCAGGTTCAGGTAGTCGCTCGCGTTCTTGTAGCAGATGTTCTTGACCATGCTGCCCACCCAGTCTTCGCGGTCAGGCAACAGGCCGTTGCTTACATCGTTGCCCACCAGATTGCACAGCGTGCGCCGGAAGTACTCATGGCGCGGATACGAAAGGAACGAGCGCGAATCCGTCAACATGCCGACGAACCGCGAGAGCAGGCCGCAATTGGAAAGTGCGTTGATTTGCAGTTCCATGCCCTCCTTCTGATCGAGGAACCACCAGGCGCTGCCGAACTGCACCTTGCCGGCGATGCTGCCGTCCTGGAAGTTGCCGATCATGGTGGCGAAGGCGTAGTTGTCCACCGGGTTCACGTTGTAGACGATCGTCCGCGGCAACGTGTTGTCCTGATCGAGCCGGTCGAGATAAGCGCCGAGAGCATCCGCCTGCGACCAGTCGCCCATCGAGTCGAAGCCGGAATCCGGACCGATGGTTCTGAACAGGCGCGTGCTGTTGTTCCGCCGCGCGCCAAGGTGGAGTTGTTTGGTCCAGCCTCGGGCCGCATCCAACTGGCCGAAGAACAGCATCAGGTTCGAAGCAAACTGCTGATGTTCGGCAGGCGAAGCCGCCTGGCCATGCAGCGCGCGATCGAAGATCGAGGCAGCTTCGGCCTCCGAGCAGAAGTCGGCGTAGCAATGGTTCAAGCCGTGGTCGGACAGGCGGCCGCCGAGCAAATGAAAGAAGTCATGACGGCTCTTGAGCGCGTCTAGAAACCGCGAGAAGCTGCTGATATCGATGTTGGCGGCGGCGGACAGTTTGCCAACCCACGGAAGGAAGACATCAGGCAGGTGGACATTCAGCGCCTTGTCGGGACGGAACGTCGGGAACACCTTCGTCGGCAAGCCGGAGGCGGCGATCTGCTGATGGTAGCGGAGATCGTCGGTCGGGTCGTCGGTCGTACAGGTGGCGCGGACGTGGAACTTCCGAAAGATGCCGTGAACGCGCAGGCTATCGTCGGCAAGCTGTTCATTGGCGCGGTCCCAGATGGACCGGGCGGTGGTGCCGTCGAGAAGTTCGTCGATGCCGAAGTAGCGCTTCAGTTCAAGGTGCGTCCAATGGAACAGCGGGTTGCGGAGCGTGTAGGGCACGGTGCGAGCCCACGCTTCGAACTTTTCGAAGGGTGTCGCATCGCCGGTGCAGTAACGCTCAGCCACGCCGTTGGCCCGCATGGCCCGCCATTTGTAGTGGTCGCCTTCGAGCCAGATCTCAAACAGATTGGCGAACTGCCGATTCTCCGCGATGTCCTTGGGGGGCAAATGGCAGTGGTAATCGAGAATCGGCTCGGGCGCCGCGTAGTTGTGATACAGGTGGCGTGCCGAGGCGGTGGAGAGGAGGAAATCGTCGTGGATAAAGGACATGAGCCTAACTTACGAGGATGCCACACTCAGATTTACTGGCGCTGCCAGAGACGCGGAAGCATCGACCCTTGTATCCGTCTGCTTCTGCTCCTTCTGCCCGCGACATTGCTGGCCGCCGAAATTTGGCCCCATTTTAGTGGCCCAGAGCGTTCCGGCGTAACGCCTCCGCCGAGAGATTCGGCGAGCCTCCTGGCCCGGCAAATCTCTGTCCCCTTCTATGCAAAAAATGGAGCGGCGACTGGATCCGCGCGACACCTTCGTTCGACGGCGAGACGCTCTTCGCCGCGGGTATGGAAGAGGTGCGGCAACCTGCTGCTCATTCGCGCCAATCGAGATCTTCATCCGCGAGTTGACTGGGGTGGCCGCGTACCGCTGGAACTAAAAGAGCGAGAGCTGATCGCCCTCGTTGACGAAGACTTTCAACTCCCCATCGCCATCCACGACCCACGCCAACCGGCCCTTCGCGAAGTCAACCGTGGCCCGGTCCCCGCGGCCTTCGGCTTCCGCTTCCAGGAGCCGCATCACCGCCACGGCATCCCGCTGACGGCCGCCTTCGGAATAGCAGTCAAAGGCAGCCCGGCAAAGGTCCACCGACTCCTCCCAAGCGCTAGCGAAACCGAAGTCGAGAGCCGGTTCCAATTCGTAATCGACTTCGGCGCAAGCCGCGGGTTTGGCGCGCCAATGCCGAAAGCGGCCAAGCACGGCATCAAAATGGCGGCCGGGCAGTTCCGGGCTCACCTCGATGGGCCTCACCAAACGGTACCGGTCCCGCACGGTGTCGAGCAGCTCGGCGGCGTGACCCGGCAGCGCCTGCGGCTCGCCCGCAATCTCGCGGGCCAAGCTTAATGAAAAATCCGGTGCCAGGCAAACGGACATCGCTTGGAGCAGGGGCGAGTCGCTGACCGGCAGAAGCCGGAACTGGTCCTCCAGGTCGAGCCACTCGCCTTCTCCCATCGGCTGCGGCCCGGTAATCAGCACCGAGTGCGGCGCGGCGGGCAGAGCCAGCGGAGCACGAAGATCGTCCAGCACGAACAGACTTCGGCCTGCGGGCATCCGGTGCTCGATCTCGCTTTGAATCGACTCTGCCGAGCGCCGGCCGCAACCGATCCAGATCGTCGATTGAAAATGGCCGCGAGCGGCATAGGCAAAGGCCTGCGCCATCCGGCTTTTGCCGGTGCCCGGTTTGCCGGTGACCCAATAGGTGCCGGCCCCATCCACCAGCACTGTCCACAGTTCTTCCGGCACCTCCGCCTGCGCTGGAGCCACGCTGGACAACTGCGTCCGCGGCAGCAGCGCCACCACCCAGCGTTCGAGCGCCCTTTGATCCGCCGGCCATCGAAAGAAACTGCGCCGCTCGAATACTGGCGGGTAGGCACGGGCGCCACACTGTACATAGGCAATGGGCCGGGGGCCATTGTAGTCGATCAATCTGCCCCAATACTGGCGCGAAGGTTGCGGCGGCATCGCGTCCGGATGAAGCAAGACAAGCAAGCCCGTCGCATCCAGTCCCTCTTCCCAGGTCTCTGAAACCGGCACATCGTCACTAGCTATGGAGTTCAACCGCAAATCCGGAAAGCGCTCCAGGCGCGGGCGGACGAGCGCCTCGGCCGCGGAGGCCCCGCATAGGCTGAGAACCGGAGTGGCAGACATGCTCTTAGTTTCCCGCACCGGTCCAATTGCTTACAATCTCGATATGCTTCGTCGTCTGGTTCTTGGTCTTCCGGTGGCCGCCTTCGCGCAATCCCCGGGCCGGAAAGTAAAGTCGCTCCAGATCCAGATCCTGTCCACGATGCTGGCCGAAGCCGGGATCGGGGAATGGGGCTTCGCCGCAATGGTGGAGGCCGATGGCAAGCGGATCCTGTTTGACGCCGGCACCCGGCCGAACACGGTGCTCGAAAACGCGAAGACGCTAAAGGTCGACCTCGCTGTGGACGAAATGATGCTCAGCCATTTTCACGGCGACCACAACGGCGGCTTACTCACATTGCGCAAAGCCGTGGCTCCGGCGTTGGGCCGATGCTATGTGGGCGAAGGCATCTTCCTGCCGCGGCGCGCGAGCCAGTTCGACGAAGGCGAAGGCAACGCCACGCTGCTGCTGAAGCCTGCGTACGAGGCATCCGGCGGCAAGTTCATTTCCATCGACAAGCCGACTGAAATCCATCCCGGAGTCTGGCTCACTGGCCCGGTACCGCGAAAGCACCCCGAGCGGAACTGGAGCGGATCGAGCCGCATCGTCACGGCGAAAGGACAGATCGAAGACACGGTCCCCGAAGATATGTCGATGGTCTTCGATACGGAGGCAGGCTTGGTGGTCCTCTCCGGCTGCGGCCACTCCGGCATCATCAACACGCTCGAACACGCGCGGGCTTCCATCCGGCAGGCGCCGATTCATGCCGCGATCGGCGGGTTCCATCTGTTCGACGCTAACGACCAGACGCTGGCATGGACGGCGGGTAAGCTTCGCGAGTTCGGCCTCGCCAATTTCGTCGGCTCCCATTGCACCGGCATTGAGCCGGTTTATCAGTTCCGGGAGCGTGTGGGTCTGGGCCGGAAGCACAGCATCGTAGGAGCCGTTGGCGCGGGGTTCGATTTGGCCAAAGGCATACTGCCGGGACGGCTCGCGCGGTGAACCGGTGGGGCGCGTATCTGCTGCTTTTGGGGCAAGCCGCGCACGCCGACACCGTTTTCGTTTTCTCGCTCGATGGTCTGGGCCACGAACTCTTCAAGACTGCGCCCTTGAAGACCCTGCACCGCCTGGCCGCGAAGGGGGCGCAGGCAGATGGCATGCAACCGGCCTTTCCCAGCACCACGGCCAATTCGCATGCGGCCCTGTGGACCGGCGCCTACGGCGACGTCTCCGGCATCACAGCCAACAGCCAACCGCGGTTGCCCCGGAAAGAACACACATTTCGGGAACGCAATAGCGGCTACCGCGCGGACCAGTTGACGGCTGAACCCATCTGGGTCACCGCGGCGCGGCAGGGCGTGCGCACGGTGGTCTATCAGGCGCCGCAGGTATTTCCGTTCGGTCCGGCGAATACCCACGAGAAGGCGATTACGTTGAACGGCTATCAGACCCGGCAGGTGGCGCCCCATCAGGTGCTGAAGCGGCGAGATCTGACATTTGCGTCGGAAAACGAGTTCCGATTCCGGCACGGGCCAATGGAGTTGCGAGGAACGCTGACAGCGACGGGCCTGCGGATTGGAGGAATCGACGTGACGGCGGCGCCGGCGGAGATCGGGCTCGCCGGCTCACGCCCTTTGGCGCGGCATTTCAGTGCAGGCCTCTACGTGGACGATCCGGTTCCCGCCGTAATCTACTTCCGGCTCTTTGAATACTCGAAAGACGACCTGCTGCTGTATGTCTCCCCGGTCCAGGAGATGAGCATTAGTCAAGGCGACGTCCGGCCGCTGCTAAAGGAAGCGGGCGGCTTCCTCGGGAATTCCTACCAAGGCCCCAAGCTGGACGAGTGGCAATCGATGGAGACTACAGAGTTGGTGACGCGGCAGAACCTGCTGCAGTCGGTGTGGCTGCAGCGTAACCACCAGCCAGGGCTTTTCGTTGGCTACCTGCCGGTAGCCGACGAGTTGGGCCACCGGTATGCGGGCTTGCAAAGCGAAGGAGACCCGATGGCGATCCGGGCGCTTGGATGGGGTTTTGGAATCATCGAGCGATGGTCTCAAGGAATCGCCAAACTGGTGGGCCGCCGGGATCATCTGATCCTCACCGCGGACCATGGTATGGCGCCGGTGTCGAAGGCGGTGAACGTGAACGAGATTCTGCGGCGCGCGGGACTGGGCAGCGGCGCCGTGCACGTCTATAATTCGATCCTGCTGAATACGACCGACTGGAAAGGCGGCACTGTAAGCGATCGCGAGGCAACGCGGGCTCGCGTCCAGGCGGCCCTGGCAGCGTACGACGTCTTCACGGGATTCTATACGCCGCAGGAGCATGGCGCCAAGTACGGCATCGGGGGCGCAGCGGGGAGCGATCTCTACTTCGATCTGAAGCCGGGCTACGTCGTGCGCGATCAGGTGGGCGAGGTCTTTCCGCCGATGGGCAAACCATTCGGGGTGCACGGATTCCGGCCGGACCGGGACGATATGCTGGCGACCCTCTTCGCGATAGGTCCGCGAGTGAAGGCCCGCACGAAGTGGCCACGGCTTCGGTCGATCGACGTCGCCCCGCTTGTGACCACTCTGCTTGGAATCGACCCGCCGCGGGATGCCCGTGGCCAAAGCCCTATGCGGTGAACCCCTCGCCGGACGCCGCCTCCGGCTCGATCCCGATTTCGAGCGCCTTCAGCTTTGCCAGGTTCGCTTTGATGCCGTTGACCCCATCGAAGTACAGATTTCCGAAGTTGATGTAGCGGTAGCCCTGATGCCAGGCTTTGGCTGCGGCCTCATAGCTGCCCAGGGCGATGCCGGCCGTCTTGCCGTACTTCGTCACACGCGCGGGGAACTCGGCCAGAAACTTCTGCACATCCGGATGCCCAATCTCGCCGATGTGGCCCAGCGCCGCCGAAAGATCCATCGGCCCGGCCAACACCACGTCGACGCCTTCCACCTGCGCGATCGATTCGACTTGTTCCACGGCCGAAGGCGACTCCACCTGCACCACAACCAGCGTTTCGTCGTTGGCGTACGGTAGGTAGTCGCTCCATTCGATGTCGTTGTAGAACGTCCACATCGGCGAGATGCCGCGCGTGCCAAGCGGCGGATACTTGGCATACTGCACCGCCAGGCGCGCCTGTTCAGCATTGTCGATCTGCGGGATCATCACGGCCTGCGCGCCGATGTCGAGCGCCTTCTTCATTAGGCTCGGATCGAGACCGGCGATACGGACCATCGGCATGGACCCGGACTGCCGGATCAACGGCGGCAATAGTTCAATCGACTCCGAAGCGTAGCTTGAATGCTCCGTATCAATCCAGACCCAATCGACCCCCGTGGTGGCGGTCAACTTCGCCGCCAGCGGCGTGGGGCCCATCGTGGCCGAGCCCCAGGCAGTTCCGCCCGCGGCCAGCAACTTCTTCACTTTGTTCTCAAAAGGTTTAGACAACGGGCACCATTCCCATAAAAGATTGCAAGGTTACAAATTCTGAGGTTACATCAAGTGTCACGCTATCGGCCGACGCCGTGGCGCCGCCATAGACACCGGTGGCGAGCCACGAGCCATCATCGTTCTGCAGCGCGATCAGGCCCGCCGAGACTTGGTGGACCAGTTCCAGATCCTCGGCGGCATGCGACAGCCGATACGCCCAGGCCGCGCCCCAACCCACCTTGCCGCTCTGCGGCGTCCGGTAGCGGTCAGGCCCGCAATGGTCCGAAGCGTGGAGGAACTGGCGGGCGAGAGCGAGCCAGTGCGCTTCGCCCGTCGCCCCAGCGAGCGACGTCAGCAGCGCGGCGCTGATACCGTACTGGAAATACCACTGGCTGGACTTGGTGGGATCGACCAGGCAGCCACTGGCATCGGCATCCGGATACTCGGTCACCAGACCGTTCCGCCAACTCGTGTAGAGACCCTTCGATAAATCCGGCTGCGCGTTCCACAGCGCTTCGAGCCAACCGCCGGCGGCGATGGCCAGGTCTAACTTTCCTGCCCAGAGGCAGGCGAGACCGGCCATGCTGCTGGTCATGATCTCTTCGGTTGAGCGCGCTTCGTCCGCGAAGAAGCCGCCGGAGGACGGGTTGTGATATTTCGCGATGAAGTGAGCGAGTTGGCGAGCGAGGTCGAACCGGCCGGCCATCATTGCCGCGCAGCAGATCCAGGCGTGCGGATACGTCCGGTATATGCCGATCCAAGGCATGCCGGTGCCGTCAAGGTCTCCGCCCGAGCGCAGATAGTTGGCTTCCACATAGTCCAGCACCCGATTCGCTTCGAGCGTCCGTCCATGCACCAGCAAAGCTGCCGGCGTTTTGTAATATGCCCGCAGATCGTCGCCGCCGCGGAACGAACCGTCTGGCTGTAACTGTTCGAGGAGCCACGCGCACCCGCGTGAAGCCGACTCCCATGCTGTCTGTTTCAATCTTGCTGCCCCCTTGTCACAAAGTGCTATTGTACGAGTTTCGCGATGCTCTCCCTGCCGCCTGAACCGGGTCTGCACCGGCTCCTCTCTCCCAGTTACATTCCGGCTATAGTCGTGCGCGGCGCGGAGGCTGGGCCGACGCTGCTGGTCTCGGCCGGGGTCCACGGCGATGAGTACGAAGGGGTCCGAGCGATCTTTGAAACCGTGGAGACGATCGACGCGCAGGCCATGCGTGGAACGCTGGTCGCCGTGCCAATTCTGAACTATCCCGCGCACAGAGCGGTCGCGCGGAACCACCCTGCCGATGGCGGCAACCTCGCCCGCCAGTTCCCGGGCCGGGCGGAGGGCACGCCGAGCGAACGGCTTGCCTTCGCCTTCGACACCGAGTTCCTGGCGCTTGCCGATTTTTATCTCGATCTGCACAGCGGCGGCATCCGTTTCGCCATGCTTTCCATGGCCGGCTACGAAGCGGCGGACCCGCGGGGACGCGCCGCGGCCGAGGCGTTCGGCGCCCCGGTGACTTGGGGTCATCCCGTGATTGAACCCGGCCGGACGATCTCGTCGGCCCGGGCGCGCGGCATTCCGTTTCTGTACACGGAGGCCCGCGGCGCGGGACGGATCCATCCTGACGATTTGCTGATGATGCGCCGCGGAATTATGAATCTGATGCGGCATCTTGGAATGCTCGAAGGGCTGCCGGAGATCCCCGCGCCGCCTTTGCGGCTGCACGCCATCGGCAATACAGATGATGGTGTCATGGCGACCGTCGAAGGATTCTGGATGCCCTCTGTGGCATTGCTCGAACCCGTCCGCGCCGGACAGCCGATCGGACGAATCGTGAATGAGACTGGCGAATTGCTGGCCATACCCGAAGCGCCCGCCGAGGGTCTCGTGGGTTTGCTTCGCGAACTGCCGCCCGTATCGGCAGGCGATGTTCTCATTCTCGTAGCCACTCTGGAGGAGGCTTAGTTAGATGCGGATTTCGCCATCGCTGGCAGTGGTCGGCAGCGGTCAGTTCGGCTTGAGCAGCCGTTACGATTGCCATCTCTACGCGGTGCAAGCGCCGGAAGGAGTCGTCCTATTCGATGCCGGCAGCGGGCTGAAGCACGATTGGGTGCTCGGGCATTTGCGGAAAGAGTTCGACGACCTTTCCCGCGGCGCCATCGTCCTCACGCACGCCCATCCCGATCACGCCTGTGGCTTGGGCGCGCTGGCAGAGGCGTTGGGCTGGCCGGTCTATACCTCGGCGCTTTCGAAGCCCATTGTCGAATCCGGAGACGAAGCCGCTGCCGGACTGGTGGCCACGCGCGCCATGGGCGGATATCCGCCCGAACTCAGACTGGCTCCGTGCCGTGTCGATGGGGTTTACGACGACGGTGCGGCGCTGATCCTCTGCGGCCTTTCGCTCACGCCGATTGCCGTCCGCGGCCATTCGCCAGACAGCTTCGTCTTCACCTGCAAACTTGATGGCCTGCGCACGCTGTTCTCGGCTGACGTTGTTTTCTACGGAGGCATCCTGGGTCTGATCAACGTCGACGGCTCCGACCTCGCCGGCTATCGGACCGACCTGCCCAAGCTGACCAACCTCGGGGTGGAATCGCTGCTGCCCGCCCACGGTATGTTCACGCTCCGTTTCGGCCAGCGGCATATCGACACTGCGCTCACCCAACTCGCCAAGGGCTTCGTGCCGCGCATGGTGGGCCAGGGAGACATCATCCTTTGATCCTGACTCCGGGCGAAGGAAACACACCGCTCGTGCCGAGCGCCCGGATCGCGCCCGCGGTGTCGTTCAAGCTCGAGTATACCAATCCAACTGGCTCTTACAAAGACCGGTTCATTCAGCGAGAACTCAGTTCCTACGCAACCTTCCCGCCCTTTGTGCTCGCCACTTCTTCCGGCAATACTGGTGCTTCGCTTGCCGCGTACGCCGCCCGTACCGGTTGGCGATGCCTGATCTACGCACACCCGGAGGCACCCGCGGGCAAGGTGACGCAGATGCGCGCCCACGGCGCGACGATCGTTCGGATTCCCGGCTTCTCTGTCGATGCCGACATCACGGCCGCTGTCCTCGGCGAACTCGACCGCTGGCGTCGCGAGCACGACGTGCCGCTCGTGGTGTCCGCCTATCGCTACTGCCCCGTGGGCATGGCCGGCGTCGAGTCCATCGCGGAGGAGTTGGCGGCGCATAGGCCGAGACATGTATTCGTGCCGGTGGGAGGTGGCGGACTCTACGTGGCGATGGTGCGCGGCTTCGCGCGCCTAGGCGGCAACGTCAAGGTGCACGCCGTGCAACCTGCCGGTTGCGCCACGGTGGTTGATGCCTGGCTCAAACGACGGGCGCAGGCGGCGTCAGTGGCCAGCACCACGCGGATCAGCGGCCTCTCGGTCCCCTCCGACATTGACGCCACTCTCGCCCTCGAACATCTCTACGCCAACGGCGGCCTGGGCATCGCCGTATCCGATGAAGCGGTGTGGAGCGCGCAGCAGCGGTTGTTGCGAGAAGAGGGGATCTTCACCGAGCCCGCCGGAGCAGCAGCGCTGGCCGGTTGGCTCCAAGCAACGAGTACCGGCCGGGTAGCGCCAGACGATAGCGCCGTCTGCCTCGTCACGGGCCACGGTGCGAAGGACACCGCGTCCCTCGAAGCCGCGGCGGCCCAAGTGGACTCGCCACTCGTGGCCGCCGCCGATCTGTCAGAATTCCTGAATCGGCAAGCCCATGCTTAACGGCCGCGTCTATATCGTCACGGGGGGCGCCACCGGCATCGGCGCCGGCATCAGCGCGGTGCTGCGCCGCTATGGCGCCCAAGTGGCCGCATGGCAAATGGAAGACTGCGATGTGCGCGATCCTGTGCAGGTTGAAGCGGCTACCGAAGCCGTCTATGCGAAGCACGGCCGCCTGGACGGCGTCGTGAACAACGCCGCGCTCACGGGCCCCGTCGCGCTGTCGTCGTTTCTAACCGCCAGCCCGGCGCACATTGAAGACATCCTGGCCACGAACCTCAAAGGTCCCATCTACTGCTCCCAGGCCTTCGCCCGTCGTGCGGTAGCTGCCGGGCGGCCCGGCGCGATCGTCCACATCGCTAGCGTCGGTGCGTTTGCGGCGCAGGAGCACGCCTCCGTCTACTGCGCCTCCAAGGCGGCGCTCGTCGCCTTGACCCAAGCCATGGCGCTCGAACTGGCGCCGCATGCCATCCGCGTCAACGCTGTCGCCCCCGGCGACATCCTCACGCCGGCCAATGCCAACATCGTCGCCGAGATCAAGTATGCCGGGGCCTCCGGACGCTACCTGCGCACAACGCCCTTGGGGCGCCGCGGCTCCCCCGAGGAGATTGGCGAGGCGGTGGTGTTTCTGCTAAGTGACCGCTCTTCGTTCACTACTGGCTCGACGCTAACCGTCGATGGCGGCTTGCTGGCTTACTAACATGCAATTCATTGATTCCGATTCGAACTTCCCCATCAGCTCCGCCGTCGTTCACAGCGGCCGCGTCTTTGAAGCCGTAATCACGGGCATCCCCGAGGGTGCCTCGGCGCCCGTACCTGGCGGCGCGGCGGAAGAGATGCGCGAAATATTTCGCCAGCTCTATACCTACCTGGCCGCAGCCGGCGTGGACCGGTTCGCCGTCTGCACGGCGCGCCTCTACTTGCAGGACGTCCTCGCCGACATCGCCGCCGTGAATCCTGTGTGGAAGGAGTATTTCGGCACCCATCCAGTCGTGCGCCGGGCCTACGGCGTCCAGCTCCAATCGGGGATGCGGGTTGAGGCGGCCTTTACTGCCGAACTCGGGCCCGCCGCATGATCTCTCTCCCGTGGAAGACGGTTCTGCTGCTGGCTTGCGTGGCCGCACTGAACTATGCCGACCGCACCTCGCTGTCGGCCGTCTTCCCGTTGCTGCAGGCCGAACTCCAGCTCAGCGACCTGCAACTGGCCGGCATCGGCACCCTGTTCCTCTGGAGCTATGCGCTCGGCTCTCCGGGCGCCGGGTTCTTGACCGACCGGTTACCGCGAAACCGCGTCGTCGCCTGGAGCCTGCTGGCATGGAGCCTGGTCACCATAGTCACGGGGCTCGCTCGAACGGCCGATGAACTTCTAGCGACGCGCGTTGTCCTGGGCCTGGCGGAATGCTTCTATCTTCCCGCCGCGGTCGCGCTGATCGCGGATCATCACCCTTCGGCGAGCCGGGGCCGGGCGTTGGCCGTTCACTTGTGCGGACTCAACGCCGGCTTAGTCGGTGGCGGTGCGCTGGCCGGCTATTTGGGCGAAGAGTATGGCTGGCGCATCGGGCTATACTTCCTGGGCGGGGTCGGCATCCTGCTGTCGGGTGTCTGCTTCCTGTGGCTACAGGAGGCTCCTCGAGGCGATACGCCGAGACCAGCGCCCGCGCCGATTGGCCCGCAACTGCGCGGTCTGCTGCGGAAGAGGGGTTACGTTCTCCTGGCCTTGCAAGCGATGCTGATCTCGGTCGGCACTTGGATGTTCTTTAATTGGATGCCGCTCTACTTCCGCGAGAGTTTCGGGCTCAGTCTCGCGCTGGCGGGCTTCTCCGGCACGGCCGTGCTGCAGCTCTCCGCCGTCGGCGGCGCGTTGGCCGGTGGGACGTTGTCAGACCGCGCGGCAAAGCGCTCCGCCGATGGCCGCCTTCGGATGATGACGTTCTGCTACCTTCTGTCCGCCCCTTGCCTGCTGGTCTTTCTTTCGGGCGGGGGTATGGCAATCGTCAGCACGGCCGTTATTCTGTTTTCCTTCCTGCGCGCCGTCGCCACCGCCAACGAAACGCCGGCGATGTGCGAATTGATCGATACGCGCGATCGTTCCACCGCACAAAGCCTAATGAATATGCTCAACACGATCGCGGGCGGCACTGGAGTTTTCATCGCCGGTTATCTCAAGGCGGATTGGGGCCTGAGTGGTGTCTTCGCCGGGGTGGCGCTTCTGGTGGTTGCGGCCGCGGGACTGACCTGGCGGGCGCGTCCCTCGGAAGTGTGATGCCTCCCAGGCCGGTTCTCCGCGTATTCTAATAGGGGCGGTTCCCCGTCAGTCCATGACCATTCAATTCCGGCTCGGCGGCAAACTTATAATCCTCACCAATGCTCCGCCCCGCGGGAGTGGCGGAGATCTTCGCAAACAAAATCTACCGAAGTCAGAAATTGCAAAGCTACGGCAGTTGCTGGGCGGTGAACTCGGCAAGCGAGCAGCGCAATTGAGTGACGCCGAAGTGATGGAACAAGTGGCTGCGCGCGTGGCGGACGGCCGCTGGACCCAGTCCCTGGTGGGTTCGGCGCCGTTGACCGGCGGTTCCAGCGCGGCCCAAGTGGCAGCGGCGGCCAGTGCGGCGGCAGCCGCGAACGCGGCCGGCGCGGGCGCCAATCGGGTGACCGACGACAGCAAGAAAAAGACCTGGGTGGAAGTCGAGCTGCTCGACTACAACTGCCGGCCCATCAAGGGAGCGAAAGTCGAGATTACCCTTCCGGACGGCAGCACTACCAAGGGAGCCCTATCCGCCGAAGGCACTTTTAAAGTCAACGGGATCGACGTCGGCACCTGCTCGGTGACCTTTCCCGATAT
The DNA here is from genome assembly GCA_038215275.1 of Bryobacterales bacterium. Taxonomy (GTDB): domain Bacteria; phylum Acidobacteriota; class Terriglobia; order Bryobacterales; family Bryobacteraceae. Next base: position 29,448 of record JBBQRA010000013.1, read on the forward strand.
CGATGGCCGCGAATGGAAACGTTCCGGCGATATTCCGAACGGCGCGGGGGTGGAGTTGTTCGCCGGCGCCCCGAAGATTCCATCCGGGGCGTACACCGTCAAACAGGGAGACTATCTGGCCAGCATCACCCAGGATGCTGGGTTCCTTTCCTGGAAGACGGTTTGGGAGGACGGCCCAAACGCGTCGCTGCGGAGCAAGCGCAACGCGAACGTTTTGTACCCGGGCGATGTGGTGCAGGTGCCTATTCGCCAGAGGAAGGCCGAGTCCGTGGCGACTGGGGAGAAGACGACGTTCGAAACGATCGGCGACCCCGTGACGGTGAAACTCGTGGTTCTCGCCTGGGACGGCACTCCCATCTCGACGACGGACGTGCAGTTCAAGCTGGACACGACCGAGGCGTTCAAGACCGCCGAGGATGGCAGCGCGAAGAAGAACGTCAATCCGTCCGGACCCAAAGAAGGCGACCTGAAGGTGCAAGGTTACTCGATGCCTCTAAAGCTCGGCCATCTCGATCCGGCTGAGGAGTTCAGCGGACAGGTGTGGCGGCTGAACAATCTCGGCTATCGCGCCGGCGAGCCGGCCGCTGCCGACGATATGGCCTTCCGCAGCGCCGTTGAAGAGTTCCAGTGCGACAACGCCATCGCCGTGAATGGCCTTTGTGACGCGGCCACCCAGGACAAGCTCCGCACCGTGCACGGGAGTTGATCAGGCTGGCGTGTCTTTGTATTGCTCCTGCAGTTTTGTTAAGCGAACCTTCAGATCGGTGATGACTTTGGCGTACGCCGGATCGGAGTAAGCGTTCCGCATCTCGCGCGGATCCTTCTGCAGATCGAAGAACTCCCACTCGGGTGGCGTGTCCTGGTCCACCGCGCCGCTTGAGCCCAGGGCCTTGCCGTAGTAGTAGATCAGCTTGTAGCGGTGCGTCCGGATCCCGTAGTTGGCGGTAACGTTGTGCCCGCCGCCCAAGTGCATCCAGTAGCGATAGTACATCTCATTCCGCCACGTCCCCGGCGTCTTGCCCTCGAATAAGGGCCGCAGGCTCGCACCTTGCATTTCCGCGGCTACGGGCGCTCCGGCGCAATCGAGGAACGTCGGGGCGAAGTCCAGATTCAGTGCCATGTCCCTGTTCACGGTACCCGGCTTGATCCGCCCCGGCCAGCGAACCAGCAGCGGCGTCCGCAGGCACTCCTCGTACATGAAGCGCTTGTCGTACCAGCCGTGATCGCCGAGGAAGAAACCTTGGTCGGAGTTGTAGATCACGATGGTGTTGTCCGCAATCCCTTCCTGGTCGAGGTAATCGAGAACACGGCCGACGTTGTCGTCCACTGACTGCACGCACCGCAGATAGTCCTTGATGTAGACCTGATACGCCCACTTCCGCAGGGCGTTGCCGGTGAGTCCCGGCGGCGGATCCATCTTGAGATCGGTCTTGGTGCTGTCTTGACCCACGCGCATTCGTGAACGCTCGGCCGCTCCAGCGCGGCCTTTGTGTTCGTCGTACAGGTTGTCCGGTTCGGGAATCTCGACGTCTTTGAAAAGGTCGCGATATTTGGGCGATGGCGTCCATTCGCGATGCGGAGCCTTGTGATGCGACATCAGAAAGAATGGCTTCGTTTTGTCGCGCTGCTTCAGCCAGTCGAGAGTGAAGTCGCCGATGAGATCCGTGCAGTAGCCTTCATAGGTCTTCCGTTCGCCATTCATCTCGATGAAAACCGGGTTGTTGTAAAGGCCCTGGCCCGGCAGCACCTTCCAATAGTCGAAGCCGCTCGGATTGTTCACCAAGTGCCATTTACCCACGATGGCCGTTTGGTAGCCGGCCGCTTGCAAGTATTTAGCGACATTGGGTACGGCCGGGTCGAGTTTGTCACTCAACGTCTTGATGCCGGAAAGATGCGAGTAGAGCCCGGTCATGATCACGCCCCGGCTTGGCGTGCAAATGGAATTGGTGACGAAGCAGTTGGCGAAGCGCATGCCGCCAGTGGCGAGGCGATCGATGTGTGGAGTCTTGTTGATTTTGCTGCCATACGCGCTGATGGCGTGCGAAGCATGATCGTCCGACATGATGAAAATAATATTCGGGCGGCGTTTTGGCGTCTGAGCTGGGAGCGCGGCGCTCGCCAGCAGCGGGAAGAGTTCACGGCGGGTCATCTTCGCAGTAGAGTACCAGACGTCCGGGTTCGTTAAAATGAGAGGATGTCTACAACCCTCGTAGGTTTGGTGGGGTGGCGCGGCATGGTCGGCTCCGTCCTGATGGAGCGCATGCAGGCCGAAGGCGACTTCGCGCTCATCGAACCCGTGTTCTTCAGCACCAGCAACGCCGGCGGCAGGGCCCCGGCCATGGCGCAGAACGAAACTACGCTGCAGGATGCTCACGATCTGGCCGCACTCTCGAAGTGCGCGATCATTCTGACCGCCCAAGGCGGCGACTACACCACCGCTGTTTTCTCGAAGCTCCGCGAATCCGGCTGGAATGGCCACTGGATTGACGCGGCCTCAACGCTGCGCATGGCAGACGATGCCGAGATCATACTCGATCCCGTCAACCGCCCCGTGATCGATAAGGCTCTGGCCCAGGGCGGCAAAAACTGGATTGGCGGCAATTGCACGGTCAGTTGCATGTTGATGGGCGTGGGCGCGCTCTACAAAGCGGGGCTCGTCGAATGGATGAGCACGCAGACCTACCAGGCGGCTTCCGGCGGCGGCGCGCAGCATATGCGGGAACTGCTTACGCAGTACGGTTCCCTGAACGCGGAAGTGAAGGATCTGCTCGCCGACCCCAAGAGCGCCATCCTCGACATTGATCGCCAAGTGATCGCCCGCCAGCGCTCGCTTTCCTCCGCCGAGACGGCCAACTTCGGTGTGCCCCTGGGCGGATCGCTGATTCCGTGGATCGACAAAGATCTCGGCAACGGCATGTCGAAGGAAGAGTGGAAGGGGATGGCGGAGACGAATAAGATCCTCAGCCAGAGCCCGGCGATTCCTGTCGATGGTTTCTGCGTCCGCGTCGGGGCGATGCGCTGCCATAGCCAGGCGTTGACCTTCAAACTGAAGCGCGATGTTCCCTTGGCCGACATCGAATCGATGATCGCAGCCGACAACGAATGGGTGAAGGTGGTTCCGAATACGCGGCAAGCCACGATCCATGAGTTGACGCCGGTAGCGGTCACCGGTACGATGACGATTCCTGTCGGCCGGCTGCGAAAGCTGGCGATGGGGCCGGAGTATCTCGGCGGGTTCACCATTGGCGATCAGTTGCTTTGGGGCGCCGCCGAGCCGCTACGCCGGATGCTGCGCATTCTCCTCGAGGCCTAATGAGTTCCGATCCCCTAACCCGCCGTGAGACGCTGCTGAGCGCGGCCGCGGCTTCGCTCGTAGCCGCGCAGGCGGCCGTCCCCTCCGACATCTGCCAGCTCAGTGCGGTGGAGATGGCCGGGCTGATTCGGCAGAAACAACTCTCGGCCCGTGAGGCGTTGGCGGCGCACCTGAAACAGATTGAGCGAGTGAACCCCAAGGTCAACGCGATCATTACGCTCGTGCCGGAGATCGCCGCGGCTTTGGCCAAACAGGCTGATGAAGCGCAGGCAAAGGGGGCGGCTCTGGGACCGCTCCATGGCCTTCCGATCGCGCACAAGGACCTAGTTGAAACGCAAGGCATTCGCACCACCTTCGGCTCTCCGCTGTTCAAAGACAATGTCCCGAAGGAAGATGACTTGATCATCGAGCGACTCAAGCGCGCCGGGGCGATTACGCTGGGCAAGACGAACACGCCGGAGTTCGGTGCCGGTTCGCAAACATTCAATCCTGTTTTCGGCGCTACGCGCAATCCGTATGATTTGTCCAAAACCTGCGGCGGATCGAGCGGGGGAGCGGCGGTGGCTCTCCGATGCGGCATGATCCCGATTGCCGATGGGAGCGACATGGGCGGCTCGCTGCGCAATCCCGCGGCGTATTCGAACATTGTAGGTTTTCGAGTTTCTCCAGGCCGCGTGCCCAATCCGAAGGCTGCGTTTGGTTGGTTCACACTGGCCACGGCCGGGCCGATGGCGCGTTCCGTTTCCGATGTAGCTCTGCTGCTCAGCGCCATGGCCGGTCCCGATCCGCGGGCGCCGCTTTCGCTGCCGGAACCGGGCGCGAGCTTTGCGCGGCCGCTGGCTCGCAATTTCAAAGGGGTCCGGGTGGCGTGGTTCAAGGATCTCGGCGGTCTGCCGTTTGAGCCTCGGGTCCGGTCGGTCGTCGACGCCCAGCGCAAGGTCTTCGAGAGCCTCGGATGCATCGTCGAACAGGCTGAGCCCGATTTTTCTGGCGCAAATTTCGCCTTCAAAACCTTGCGAGCTTGGAATTCTGCCGCCGGGCACGCCGGGCGGGACCGGAGTCAGTACAAGGAGACCCTACGGAACGAGATTGAAGACGGCCTCCGGCTGACCGGCGCAGACATCGCGAAGGCAGAGACCCTGCAAGCTCAGGTGTGGCGCCGTTTTCAGACGTTCCTCGACAACTACGAATACTTTATTCTGCCGGTAACGCAGGTCGCACCTTTCGATGTGGACCTGCCCTTCCCGACCGCCGTGAACGGGCAGCCGATGAACAGCTACATCGACTGGATGAAGTCCTGCTGGTACATCTCTACCGCTGGCAACCCGGCGATCTCAGTTCCCGCCGGGTTCACCGCCGGAGCCAAGGAAGAGGGGCTTCCGGTTGGAATCCAGATTGTGGGTCGGCATCAGGCGGATTTCAGCGTTCTGCAGTTGGCCTTTGCCTTTGAACAGGCGACCCACATCGCAGCTCGTCGTCCGGGGATCCTGTAGAGGATTACTCCGTCGGCACGGCGGGAAGCGTCCACCCATCTGCCTTCTGCCGAAGCGTGTCTTGATCCTTTTCAACTCCCGTCACGACGGCAAAATGCATCGGCCCGGAGGGCTTTTTCTTCAAGGACACGATCACCGGCCGGCCCTTTCCCAAATGCGCCGCAAGGTCGGCCCGATGGCCGTGGAGCGTATAGGCGCGAAACCCTTGGCCTTCCAGATAGCGTTTCATTTCCACAAGCGGGATCCCTCGAAATGCTGGGACGTAGAGGCTCCCGTAGGACCAGCAGTGCATCACCATCGCGACACTCGCCGCACCGCAGCGATTCTTCTGCTGGGCGACAAACGGGACGGCCAACGGCTCAGCCCATAGAGCCATCGCCAATCCAAAACCACCCCGAGCCGGAGCCTCATTTGAGAACCAGAACGAGCACCGCTGCAGCCAAGGCGATGACGATATACGTCAGATGCAGATTGGACAGCGCGCCGCCGGCCACTTCCCGGGTGAATTCCTCCTGCTGCTCGGCCAGCGCCTGCTCTTCTTCCGGAGTCAGCATTGCGCAGAGGCATTCGCTGGACCGAGCTTCGCCGTGACGAGAGCGTCTGTTCGGCTCGGGCCATGGGAGGGGGGCAAACTTGATAAGATGCCGACCATGCGAATCGTCGGCATCGTTCAAGAGCTGTGCCGTTATCCCGTTAAATCCATGGCAGCGCAATCGCTCCAGACGGTGAGCGCCTCTTGGCACGGCTTGGCTGGAGATCGCCGTTGGGCGTTCATCCGGCCTGGAAAGGAGCGTAGCGGCTTCCCTTGGCTTACCATTCGCGAGAAGCCTGACTTGTGGCGGCACGAGGCTTACTACACGGACTCCGCCGATGTAGAGAGCGCAAAGACCGGGGTCCGGACCCCTGATGGCGGCGAGTGGGAGGTTACGGATCCGGAGTTGGCGCGGCACCTCGGTGAGGGCGTCCGCGTGATCAAGGTCGGCAGTGGAATCTTCGACACCTTCCCGCTCTCGCTGCTGACAGTCCAAAGCGTTCAAGGGTTATCGGACTTGGTGGGCCAAACGCTAAGTCCCCGTCGCTTTCGCCCAAATCTTGTGATCGATGCGAGCGAAGGAGACCCTTTTCCAGAAGAGCGATGGGAAGGGGCTGTTCTACGGATCGGCGGGCTCCGATGCAGGCTCGACATGCGCGATCCGCGATGCATCATGGTCAACATCGATCCAGTCGAGACGACCTCGACAAACCCGGCCGTTCTCCGCGCGATCGCGCAGAAGCGTGATGCGCATTTCGGCATGTATGGCACTGTTGTTCAGCCCGGCGAGGTCTCTGTCGGCGACCCAGTTGGAATTGAAGACTAAGCAACTAGGTACCCATTCCCTGGAATTTTGGCTCCCCAGCAAGGATTCGAACCTAGATTCACGGCGTCAAAGGCCGCTGTCCTACCATTAGACGACCGGGGAGCAATTCGGACGACTTTTCTAGTCTACCACTCCGAATACTTCGTGCCCTCTAAACTTGTCTTTTCTGACGAACTTCTTACGTCAAAAATCCCAGGCTCGCTCTGACTCACCGACACCGCCGCCTCTTCCATAATCAATCGCCACGCCGTGTTGTTCCCCGCTATAGGATCCACCGGAATCTGCCGCAGGTACCCCTCCCGCGCCAAGTCTTCCAAGGTCTGTGGCGCCTTCTGCTTGTCGTAGGTGTACTCGTCAATCACGGCCCGCATCGTGAACAGGTTCTGCCGCAACACACTTTCCCGCGCCCGTATCACCGACTTGTTATACAGAGGGACCGCCACACTGACGACGACCAACACAATGGCCATTACCACCATCAGCTCAACCAGCGTAAATCCGCGCCTACCACTCCGCGTATGGCGTTCCATCGGCTGCCTTCTCCATCGTCTTTGAATAGACGTCAAACACATTCTGCCCGCCCCACGCCGACGACTTCGGATCGTCCCGCGACGATCGTTTGCCCCACTCCGTCCCGTTAGTAAACGGGTCCTTCGGCATCCGGCGTAAAAAGCGAACCTTCTTCTCGCTGCTATCGCTCATGCTGCCTGCCGCCTGCCCCGGCGCCCCCGGGATTCCCTGCTGTTGCTGCGGCCCCATCAGCCCGGCCTGGCCACCACCCGGTTGACCCGTCACCTTCACCCCGTCCACGAGCATCTCGAGCGACTCAGGATAGCCATCGGCGTCTGCCCTCAACTGCCCGAGTTGTCCCTTGTCCGCCATGTCTTTGTACTTATCAATCGCCGTCCGGATCTCACGGAGCGCAAAGCGAAGTTCTTTCTCTTTGTCCCGCCGTACCTTGTTTCGCGCGAGCGGCACCGCCATCGTCGTCAACAACATAAGAATGGTGAACGCCACGATCAACTCGATCAGCGTCATCCCCCGTTGCTGTTGTTGGCGCGCGTTCATCGGATTTCTACCGGCACCCCCGGCGTCTGCGCGGGCACCGGCTGAAGCTTGGAATTCTTCAAGCCGCTGTCGAGAATCGTCACCGTGGTTTCGCCAGCTGACAGAGTCTGGAAAGTCAGTGAGAGCAACGCCCCGGAGCCCGTCAACCCCGGCACACCCGGCAACCGGTTCAGGATCACCGACACCTCGCCCGCTTCCGGCGCATCCTGATACGCGAAGTTGACACGCTGTCCATCAGTCGACAGGAACGCGCCCGCCGTCGCCGCGGCTAGCTTCAACTTCTTCGGATCGTACTTCACCTTCATCGGCGCCGAGAATAGGTCGACCGCTTCGGCCACCTGCAGCGTCACCACCACGGGAGATCCAGCCTTGGTCACCACACCCTCCGGCTGCCATACCAGTTTCACCGGCGCGGCTGGCGCGATCAAGCTCGCCTTCGGATCGTCGACCGCCGGCTTTGGCGCATCGAGATTCGTCGGCGGAGGCCCCGCCGGCGCTGGGGCCGCATCCGATTCGGGCAGCGACCGGATCAGACGAATCGTCTGGTCGGCACCTGCCGCGATGCCTCGCAGGTTCACCGGCGTAATCTCCTGGCTCCTGACAATATGGGGCACGAGAGCGATCATCAATTCGCTTTCACTGCGATTGATCGATTCATTCGAGAACAACCGGCCCAGGTACGGAATCTGCATGAGAAGCGGAATGCCACTATTGGTCCGCGTCTCATTCTGCTGCACCAACCCGCCGATCAGGTTCATTTCGCCTTCCCGCAGCCGCAGGTCGTGAATCACTTTCCTCTGCCCGATCACAGGCTGCTGGATGCCGCCAATGTCGATGCGCTCACGGACAGTCGAAATATCAATCTCGACGTGGAGCGAAACTTCGTCCGCTCCATGAATCTTGGGCAGAATATCCACGTTCACCCCAACGTCCAGATATTGGAACTGCGTGTTCACGAGCGGGCTCACTCCGCCGCCACCCAGGCCGATACCGGGTTGGAACGAACCGGACGCAGTCGGCACCTTTTCGCCGATCTTCAACGATGCCTTCATCCCATCCGCCGCCCGCACTTGCGGCGTCTGCCTCACCTTCGCATAGCTGTCCGACATCACCGCCCGCAGAATGGCGCTCGGAAGATTGATCGCAAAATCGCCAGCCGCCAAAGAAGTTAGCTCGTTCAACCGCAAGGTGTTCCCTGTCCCGGCCGATCCCAATGCCGGCGTAACACCCACACTGATCCCGTTCGTCGTGCTCGTCCCGCTTGTCGACGATAGCGCCGAAGCCAGTTCCCGCGTCCGCCCACGACTGGTTTCAATCACGATGACGTCCACGAGAACCTCCGCCTTTGGCTTGTCGAGATCCTGCAATAGCTTCTCCACCAGCGCCACCTGATCCACCGTGCCCCGGGCCAAAATCGCGTTCTGGGCGTTGTAGGTGAACAGCCGCCGGATTTCGGTCACCGACCGGATCGCCACGGAGATCTCGTTCAGTTCCTGCACGCTCGTGATGTTCTGCAGGTAGAACACCTTCACGACGTTTTCCTCGTAGTCCCGCCGCTTGGTGACGTTGTCGTTGGTGATGAAGATCGTGTTGGCGCTTAATGGCTTCCAGAACATCTTCGTCAACGTCGAGAGGTGTTCGAGGGCGTCTTCTAATGTTGTATTGGTCAGATCAACCGTGAAGTTCTTGGACGGCTGTTGCATTTCCGGATCAAAGACCACGTTTATGCCAGTCAGCTTCCCCAACGTCTCATACAAGACGCGGACGTTCTGGTTGTTCATTTTTAGCGACGTCACCTGCCGGGACAGCGGCCTCAACTCTGGCGCCGCCTGAATCCGCGCAATCTTCTCCTCACTCTCGCGCCGCGCCGACTCTACTGGAGTCAACCCCCGCTCATCCGGGCCCAACTTCGTGCCCTTCCGCCGTTCGGCGTCGAGCAGAGCCTTGGTCCGCTTGATCTCTTGAATGGCAATGGCACTTGACGGATCGGTCAGGAACGCTCGTTCGAATTCGGTAAGCGCTTCTTCCAGCTTCCCCTCGGCGCGCAACTTCTGCGCCCGATTCACGCGGCGAACGCCGGCCTCGAAGCGGGTCCGCCGGTGGCCGATCTGGTAGTTGCTTTCGGCCGGGTCCTCCCGGAGTGCGTTCTCATACTCCTCAAACGCCTTCTCCCACTCGCCTGCGTTCTCGGCCTTTTTCCCGGCGGCGTAAAATTTGTCGCCCTTGCGCGTCTTGGCCTCGCCCGGCGGAGGCGCCAGCAGGGTCAGCACTATCAGGCACGCGAGCGTCTTTCCGACGGTTAACCTATTGAATCCAATCATTTTAAAAGGCGGGCATGGTATGATTCAGGTTTCCGCAGACGCGGCTGGACCACTCCCTAACAACGCTAGACGTTTGGGGAGCCTGTCGCGTTGAGAACAAAACGTGGCTACTCCGAAATCCGACTCCGGCATCAAAATCATCGCCGACAACCGTCAAGCCGGGCACAACTATTTCCTGATGGATCGCTGGGAAGCAGGTGTCGTCCTCTCCGGTACGGAGGTCAAGGCAGCCCGCGGCGGCAAGGTCCAATTGAAGGACGCCTTCGCCGAGGTGCGCGACAACGAAGCTTGGGTCGTCAACGCCCACATCTCCGAATACTCCCACGGCAACATCGCCAATCACGTGCCGATGCGCAAGCGCAAGCTGCTGCTGCACCGCCGCGAGATCGAAAAGCTCCGCGGCCAGACCCGCGAGAAGGGCCTCTCGCTCATCATCACGAAGATGTATTTCAAGGGCGGCAAGATCAAAGTTGAGCTCGCGCTCGCCAAGGGCAAGAAGCTCCACGACAAGCGGGAAACCGAGCGAACCCGCGAGCAGAACGCCGAAGCCCGTGCCGCCATGAATCGATCCCTTAAAGGTTAACTATGAAAGTAGAATTCCGCAGTATCCCCTTCTCTGCCGTCGAAGCCGACGCCCTGCTCCTGCTCCACTTTGAAGACGCTGAGTCCCCAGCGCACGAGTGGTTCGGCGAACTGGCCGCCTGCGGCGAGTCGAAAGGGAAACTCTTTGACCTTCCTTTGCTCCATCGCCCCGCCGGCTTTGCCGCCAAGCGCCTTGCCGCCGCTGGCGCGGGCCCCGCCAAATCATTCACGCCCGCCGTGCTGCGGAAGATCACCGGCGCCGCCGTGCGCGCGCTGAAGACCAAGGGCGTGCAATCCATTGCCCTGTGCCTCGACCATCCCTACGCCGAGGCCGCCCTCGCCGCCGCCGCCATCGAAGGCGCGGTGCTGGGCAACTACGAAGTTGACATCCACAAGTCCGAAGGCAAAGCGACCGACCTCGCCACCTTCATTCTTGTCTCGCCATCTGACCTTGCGGCCGCCGTAGAGCACGGCGAAACCATTGCGGCGGCGCAGAATTTCACCCGTGCCCTAGTCAATGAGCCCGGCAACCTTTTGCCTCCGCTCGAACTCGCCGCGCGCGCCGAAAAGATGGCCGTCTCCTGTGGCCTCGATTGCGAAATCCTCGATGAAGATCGCATGCGTCAACTCGGCATGGGATCGCTGCTTGGCGTCTCCATGGGCTCGGCCCAACCCCCGGCGATGATCATCCTTCGCTACGTCCCCGCCGAGCCCTCGAAGGACCATCTCTGCCTCATCGGCAAGGGCGTTACCTTCGACACCGGCGGCGTTTCCATTAAGCCCTCCGACGGCATGGAGAAGATGAAGTACGATATGGCGGGCGGCGCCGCGGTCATCGGCGCCATGCAGGCCATCTCCCAACTCAAGCCCAACGTCACCGTCACCGCCATCGTGCCCACTGTAGAAAACATGTGCGGCGGTAAAGCTCTCCGACCCGGCGACATCGTCACTTCGCTCAGTGGCAAGACCATTGAAGTCCTCAATACCGATGCCGAGGGCCGCCTGATCCTCGTCGACGCCATCGAGTATGCCCGCCGCCTCGGCGTCACGCACATGGTCGACGCTGCCACACTCACCGGCGCCATCGTCGTCGCTCTTGGCCATGTCCACGTCGGCGCGTTTACCAATGACGACGACATGTTGTCGAAGGTACTCGCTTCAGCACGGACACAGGGCGAGAACATGTGGCACATGCCGCTTGATGACGACTACAAGGACTACCTGAAAACGCCCTTTGCCGACCTGCCGAACATCGGCGGCCGGTGGGGCGGAGCGATCACCGCCGCCTACTTCCTGAAAGAATGGACGGGCGGCACCCCATGGGTCCATCTCGACATCGCCGGCACAGCGTGGCTCGAAGAGACCAAGCCGTTCCTTGCCAAGGGCCCAACCGGCGTCTGCGTCCGGACGTTTATTGATCTCGCCATGAACTGGCGTTAGTCAACAGCGACAAAACGAAGCCATCGCGGCGCGCCTTCACGGCCTCCAACTTCCCCTCGGGCCAGGGGTGAAAACCCTGGCCCGTTTTCGCGCCCAGCTTTCCCGGCGGCCACGATGTGCGCCGCCTGCCGCACCAGAGCCATTTGCAGCCGGTTCCCCAACTGGCCCGGCGTATCTTTCTTTACAAGCACTGGCGTCTTGCCGCAGCGCTCAAGCAGCGCCTTCACGTTCTCCGCCACGCCCCGTTCCGTCTCCACGCCCAGAACAATCTCCACCAGCGGCATCAGATGCGGAGGGTTCCAGAAGTGGGTCGTCAGCACCCGCCCCCGATGCCGGCAACCCTCCGCGATCGCCGTGATGCTTAAGCCAGAGGTGTTTGATGCCAGAATGCAGTCCGGACGTGCCTCCGCATCCAGACGCGCAAAGAGCTCCTGCTTGAACAACATCTGCTCCGGCGCCGACTCCACCACCAGATCCGCCGCTTCCACCACGCCAAACTCGGTCGTCGAGTCGATCGCCGCCGGCGGCTGCCCCAACCCATGAGCCTGCAACAAAGCCCACTGCTTGCCCGCCGTCTCCACGCCCTGCGCCCCCGACTCCGGACTGCGGCTCAATAACGTCGTCGCCACGCCACCCATCGCCAAAGTCAGCGCAATGCCCGGGCCCATCATCCCGGTTCCGATGACGACTGCCTTCATTTCTTCAGCTCAATCACCAGGGTCCGGTAAGCCTTCGAACCCAGATTCTTCAGCACCGGCGCATCCTCGCCCTTGTCGTGCCAGATCACTTCGCCGCTTTTCCGCGTCCGCACCGTCCGCTCTTTCGTCGCCGAATCGATGCGTTCATACTGCGAATCATCAAGGAACACGATCACTTGATCCGTCGGCCGGATATACCGCTCCCGCGCTACCCCCGGCGCGTACAGCACTTCCTTCACGCGAACCTTGGCGTTATCCAGTTTCACCGTCTCGGGCATCGGGGCTCCGACCATCACCAGGTAGGTTAATCCAGAGGAAAGCAAAGCCGTAATCAATACCTTATTCATGCTGTCACCAATCGTGGAACATACCGTTCCCGTACCAGGAATACATAGGAACCAATACCCAGCAGCAGCAGCCCAAAGATGAAGGCCATCGGCGCCTCATAAGTACCAGTAGTCTGCTTCAGCCAACCCGTCAACAGCGGCGCAACGATCCCCGCCAAATTCGAAGCAAAGTTCTGCACGCCGGCAATCCGCCCCGACAGAGCCCCGCCCGGAATCAACGTCTGCGTCAGAGCCCAATAGTTTGCCGTCGCCAGGCCCAATCCCGCCAATGAGATCACCGCGAAAATCATCGCCACATTCGTATCGTTACTCAACGCACCAATCAACTCCGTTGACGCCAAAGCTAAGCCGGCCAGCGTGAACCCCTTCCGCACCTTCACGGCATTGAAGCCCCGGGCAATCATCCGGTCCGCGACAAGTCCGGCCAGGATCGCGACGGTCCCCATCCCTGCAAAACTAGCGAAAGAAATCACGCCCATTTGTTGCGCCGTCATACCCCGCTGCTCAATCAGATAGGCCGGCAGCCAAGTCATCGAAAAGAACACGAAATAGTTGTAACAGAAAGTTCCGATGATGACTCCGTAGATGAGCGGCGTTTTGAAGACCTCCCCAAAGGGCAAAGTCGGCCCGGTTATCTTCGAAGCGGCCTCGGTCGCCAACGCGCGATCATCGTTCCGCACCATAAACAACCAAGGAATCAGCCAGATCATACCACCGAGTCCGAGAATTAGAAACATGTTCTGCCAGCCATAGTCGCGGCTCAAAAACGCCGCGGCCGGAAGCCCGATCCCTGGCCCGTATTTGGTGCCCGCCATGTAGATGCCCACCGCCAAGCCGCGCTGGCTCTCCGGGATGTTGAAGCGGATCCATCGCATACTCGCTGGGGTGACGATGGCCTCGCCGACGCCGAGCAACACACGGAGTCCCACAATCTGACCAATCGTCGTTGTAAAGGCGGTCATCGCGCTGAAGATGCTCCACATGACGAAGCTGATCGCATAGGGCCACTTCACGCCGTACCGGTCCACCACGTAGCCGGCTGGAATTTGCAGAAATGCGTAGCTCCAGAAGAATGCCGAGTTCAGCGCCCCGCGCTGACTGTCGGTCAGCTGAAACGCGTTCTTGAATTCAGGCAGCGCCAACGCCACGGAGATGTTCGCCCGGTCAATATAGGCAATCACCATTCCTAGGCTCAGCAGGCAAACGATCGCCCATCGCTGGGCAGACGGCATGGGAGTTTGGTTCGACAAGCAATCCAAACTATCACAACAAGGAGAATTTATAGTTTATGGACATCAATGCGATGATTGCTACCGCCACGGCGGTCGGCACCGATGTTGGCCTGAAGCTCCTCGGAGCCCTCCTGCTCTAGTGCTATGACCGCCAGGAACCGTTAGTTTAATACATTGTTGCCATGGAATGTTTGGATGCATACTTGGGTATGCCCCCGGCTCCACTCCAGATCCAGCTCTCCTCCGAAGATCAAGAGCAATTGCAGACACTACTCAGCGGCGGCGTTCAACCGGTCCGCTCCATCTTGCGTG
>JBBQRA010000014.1:0-43076 GCA_038215275.1 Bryobacterales bacterium
GGCCAAAGTCAGTTCGTTTCCCGGGCTCGGCTTTTTCTAAAGCAAACAGCGTCCGCCGCAATTGGCCGGACCGCGAACTCGGCGTCACAAATTCGCGAATGTCGTCATCAAAAACGAGCACGCCGACGGCATCGCGCTGCTGGCTTCCCAGATAGGCGAGCGAGGCGGCCAGGTACCGTGCGTAGTCCATCTTCGGAATCGCGTGGGAACCGAAAGCCATGGAGGCCGACGCATCCAGCAGGATCGTCAAGCGTGAGTTCGTCTCGCCCTTGAACTTTTTGAGGTACGTCCGCTCCGTCCGCGCAAACACGTTCCAGTCGACGTGCCGCAGGTCGTCGCCGGGAGTATACATCCGGTACTCGGCAAACTCCTGCGAGAAGCCGAAGTGCGGCGACCGATGGAGCCCTGATATGAAGCCATCAACCACAGTCTTCGCCACCAACTCCAGATTCGAGATGGCCGCGAGCACGCCGGGTTGGAGGAAGCGCTGATCCATTGGTTAGTCGCGGGGCACAGGAACGCTCTCGATCATCTTGCTCAACACGCCGTCGGCGGTCATCTTGTCCGACTCGGCGTGGAAGTTCAGCAATACGCGATGCCGCAGAATCGGCGTCGCCAGCGCTCGAACATCGTCATAGGAAACGTGATAGCGCTTCTGCATTAACGCCCGGGCCTTCGAGGCGAGCACGATGTTCTGGATCGCGCGAACGCTCGCGCCGAAGTTCAGATACTTCTTCACGATGTCCGGTGCCGACGGGTCGGTCGGCCGCGTTGCCCGTACAATCGCTACCGCATAGCGCGCGACGCTCTCGGCCACCGGCACCATGCGCACCAGTTCCTGCATCGAGAGAATCTCTTCAGCCGTAGTAATCGGTTCGGCGTCGTCAATCTTAACTCCGGTGGTCATGGTCAGCACCTGCAGTTCTTGGTCGGCCGGCAGGTAGTCGAGCAACACGTTAAACAGGAATCGGTCGAGCTGCGCTTCCGGCAGCGGATACGTGCCTTCCAGTTCAATCGGGTTCTGTGTCGCAAGAACGAAGAAGGGTTTCGGCAGTGTGTACTGATGCCCACGCACGGTACACGATTTTTCCTGCATCGCTTCGAGCAGCGCGGCTTGGGTCTTCGGGGGCGTGCGGTTGATTTCGTCGGCCAGCAGGATATTCGTGAAGATCGGTCCTTCAACGAACGTCCATATGCGCCGTCCCGTCGTCGAATCCTCTTCGATGATGTCGGTGCCCGTAATGTCGGTCGGCATCAAGTCCGGCGTAAACTGAATGCGCTTGAAGGTCAGACCCAGTGTCGTTGCCACCGTCCGCACCAACAGCGTTTTGGCCGTGCCGGGCATACCGGTGATCAGACAGTGGCCGCCAACGAACAGAGCAATCAGCACCTGATCGATCACATCATTCTGCCCGACGATAACGCGGCGCACCTGCTCGACGATCCGAGCTTCTGCTTGTTGGAACCGCTCGACACGAGCCCTTAGCTCGGAAGTCTCAAGGGTAGAAAGGGTAGTGGACATTTATTTGGATAGCTCCAGGAGAAGTTTCTGGGCCGGGCGAAAACTGGGCGCGGCTTCTAGGGCGGATACAAGGTTGTCGCGGGCTTGATCGAGTTGCCCAGCGGCGCGGTAGGCTCTGGCTAAATTGTAGTAAGAAGTAGCGGCGTCGATGGGCTTCGAAAAGACAGACGCTTGAAACTCGCGGATCGCCTTATCGGTCTTCCCCACCTTCAGCCAAAGTTCCCCCTGCAAACGATGCATCTCTTCGTCCTGCACGGGGTAGATAAAATTGATGCGTTCAAGCGCCCGGGCGGCCTGTTCCGGCTGTCCAGCCTCGTCCAGCAGCTTGGCCAGTTTCTTCAGCGTCGCCGGATAGCGGCCGCCGGCTTTGGCGTAACCGCTCAGCGCCGCAATGGCCCCGGCCGTATTCTTTTTTTCAAGCTGTGCATCGGCGAGAATCTCGTAAGGGCTTCCAGCTTCGACATAATCCGGGTAGATCTTCCCCAGCGCCTCGGCCTCCGGAATCACCTTGTCCCAGTTCTTGGCCTTCACGTCCGCACTCATCGCCCGCAGCCGCTTCGTCCACTCTTCAAAGCCCTTCACTTGCGACTCGGTCGATTTCTCCAGCCACGCCAGGAACTCTTTGTCGAACTCCTCGGGCTTGATCTTCAAATGCTTCTCGACGACTTCCGGCGTCCCCGCACCGGTGCCGAAGTCGCGCAACATGGCGAGCAGAGTCTGCCAGCCCCATTTACCTTCGATGTAGTCGCAGATTTTCCCGGCCTGAAAATAGCTGACAATCACTTGGTTCGGATAGCTCGGCCGCGTGAAGCCCTTGTCGAGCGTAGCGATCGGCAGCAATTTCTTATCTTTCACCGCGCGGATCGCGCCCGGATCCAGCCGGTCGCCCCACTCAGGATCCACCGCCGTCTCCTCATGCACAGCCAGGCCTTCGGTGAACCACCGCGGCACCCGGTGCTTGGTCGCCGCCAGCGCGTACACGTGGCTCAACTCGTGCCACAACGTGCTTGCCCAATGGAACGTCCCCGGCTTCCGGCCCGACGGCGAGTCCATCGCGACGACATTGCCAAACGTCACTCCCAGCGCCCCCAGCCCCGGTAGCCCCATCGTCCGCACCGCGAAGTCCTCGTGGTTCGGATACACTTCCAACTGCACCGGCCGGTCGAGCACTAGCTCATACTTCTTCTCGAAAACGTCCACGGCCCGTTCAAGCTCCCGCTCGAAATAGGGCCGCAGCAGATCGGCCTCTTTCTTATCGAGCCGCAGTATAATTTTGCCCTTCTTGATCGTGACGAAGTTCTTATAGGAATCCATCAGTTTCAGCGTGTTCACGGTGGCCGCGTCGCGGAAACCCGCCTCGTAAACCGCTTCCAGCATCGGCTTGGCTTCGTCTTCCTCGCCCAGCCGCATCAGGTTCACGCCCAGCTCCGAACGCGCCGGCAAGTAGTCCGGATTCAGTTCCATCGCCTTGCGATACAACTTGATTCCTTCCTCGTAACGCCGGTTAATCACAAAGATATGCGCCGCCAGCGCATAGCCTTCGGCGTGCGCCGGGTTCACTTTATTTAGCCGGTCGATCCACTCCGTCCCGGGCTTGCCTTCCATCCAATCAATCGTCGCCCGGATCATCAACGCGTCGATCGCCTCGGGCGAAATCGCCAGCGCCTTGTCCGCCTGCACCGCGGCCTCGGTCGGGTTGCCGTCTTCAATCGCGAACCGCGCCAACACCTCGTGCGCCTCGTACGCCTTCGGATCCTTCTTCAGCGCCTGCTCGGCAAACTCCACCGACTTGGCATCGAACGAACCCGCCGCCACCAGCGCCATCCCGATCAACGCCGGCGGATAATCCGGCTGGACCCCCAGCGCCTCTTGAAACAAAGCCGCCGCGTCCTCACGCTTATTGCGTTCGAGGTAGAACCGGCCCCACTGCACCCGCGGCTCCGGGTTCTTCGGCTGTGCTTTTACAGCCGCCCGGAAGAAGTTGTTCGCGCCATCGGCGTTGTTCATGTACCAGAACGCCTCGGCCTGTTGCAGCGCATTCCCGCTCTGCGCCATACGGTTATGGCAGGCGCGCGCTTCGGCCAGTTTCCCGCGCCGGTGCAAGCTCCGGCAATCCTGCGCCCAGGCTGCCGACATCACGAGCAAACCCAGCGCCAGGAGTCTCACTGGTCGATCTCCTCCTGCACCTGCGCTAGTTGCAGCAGCAGTTTTCCGAGCGCCTTCCGGTAGTCCTCGGCGGGCATCGCCGCCTTCTCGTACTTCAACTTGTCGATCTGCCCTTCAATGGCTTCCCGCTGCGCCAACAGCGCCTGCTTGGCCGGACTCTTCGCCGCCTGCTGCAACGAACCAAACTTCAGCAGCGGCAACTGCCGCGCCAAAAGGCCCTGGCCGTTATCCGGCGCCGGGGCCCGTACACCCGTTCCCTTTCCGGTATCTTCGAGCAGCGGATGCTCCGTCGCCAACCGCTTCTGCGTCTCATAGAACGCCGTCGTTTTCTTGTCGGCGTACTGAAACGCTTCGAGCGCACTCACCGCTTCGTTCTTATCCGTGTCCGCCGCCGGGTCCCGAAACGCCTCGACCACGAATCGCCCGAACACGGTCGCGTTCTTCTCTGTCCCCGCGCGGGTCGCCGTAATTACGGCCCGGAAGTCCCGCCGCAACGGTTCAATCGAAGCGCCACTCGCCGAGGTCGTATTGATCACCACCTGCCGCCGTGAAGGCACAAATTCCAACTTTCCAGCCAATTCCGCCGCCGTCAGGTCCGGCCCCGGAATGTTGAATTTATAGTCCACCCCGTCGAAAGTCCCGTGCCCGATCAGCGTCACCACCAGCACGTCATCGGCCTTGGCGCCTTTCACGGCCTCGTCGATTGCCGCTTCAATTCGAACCTTGGTCGCCTCGGGCCCGCTCAACGTCGTCACTTTCACGTCCGGAGTCGCCCGCACGGATTTATCCAATTCCGTCGCCAAGTTTTTGAACCGCGTCTCGTACTCCGGCTCACCGCCCAACCCGGCCACCGTGATGTACCACGTCGTCCCCGGCAGCAGTCCCGCGCAAAACGAACCCAGTAACAATAGCTTTCTCAAACGGCACCCCACTTCCGCCGCAGCATCCATTCGCCGCCGCGCAGCAGCGCCAGCAGCAGGAACACGATCGGAATGTTCCACAAATCCTTCACTTCACGCGTCGTAATTCCGGCTTCGGAGTACGTGATCTCCTCCGGCAGCCTGCTCACATCCTGCGGCGTCCAATACTTCCCGCCCGTCTGCGAGCTCAGCCGCTCCAGCGTCTCCCGGTCCTGCTGCGTGTGGAACGCCTCCGTCACGCCGTCTTCCCGGCGAAAGCTCACCGTGTCCCGGCCCACTTCTTCGCCCGCCCGAGTCGCGTACATCTCCACCAGATACGAACCCGGCTTCTCCGCGCCCCATTCGCCCACGTATACGCCCGCCGTAACCGGATCCGGCTGCAGCGAAACCGTCGCCGCCACGCCCCCGGGTCCGCTGATCCGCGCTTCCACGCTGCCATCTGTCATTGGTAAAAACTGCCGATTGCGCACCTCGGCCCGTAGCGGAATCCGCTGCTCATCACTGAAAACAGACCGCGGCAGCGCCGCCACCACCCGTCCCGGCGTCGCCCCCACCAACCATCGCGACACCTGTTGCCAGAAAACCTCATGCGACTTGTCTTCGAGCGGCTGCGACATCTGCCACCGCCAAGTCCCGGACGTGGCTATGACCGAAGTCCGGCCCCGGCCATAATTTTGGATCACCCACAGCGGCAACCTGCCCTTGTTCGTGATCGACTCGGCCAGCACCACCGCCCCGGCTTTCAACGTCCCTGGGTTCTGATAGTCGGCCAGATACGGCAGCTTCTTCCACCGCTCCACGTTCTTGGCCGGATCTTCCTCCAGCCGAGCGTAGATGCTGTCGAGCCCCGCCGCTGTCAACGCCACTGTCGCCCGGTCCCGCACAAACGTCGTCCGCCGTTCGCCCGGATTCACCGGCAGCAACTCCAGCAAAGGACTCGCTCCGTATCCGCCCTCGGCCAAGGTCGTCCGCCCGCCTAGGAAGAGCAATCCCCCGCCCCGTCGATCTACAAACTGCTGCAGGAGCTCCACCTGTGTGGGCGTGAAGTACCCCGCCTCCACGTTCCCGATGATCACCCCTTCAAACCCAAAGAGTTCATCCAACGTCGAAGGGAAACCACCCTCCAACTCATTCGGCGTATTGATCCCCTGGCGATAGATCTTGTTCTGCGTCGTCCGCAGCAGCGTCACCAGATTGATTGACCGATCCTCTTCCAAAGCCCGGCGAATGAACTTAAACTCCCACCGCGGCTCGCCCTCCAGGTACAAAATCCGAGGCTTCCGGCTCTCCACCTGAACCAACCGCGTGAGCGCGTTGTTGCCTGGGTTCGTTTCGCCCCCCAGCGTCTGGATCGAAACCTGCACCGTTTTCGCGCCCGCGTTCCCAGCATTAAACAGCAAATTCTCTGTCTGCGGAGCCCCATCGGCGGCTAACGTCACGTCCTTCGCCGTCAGCGTCTTCCCTTCCTCGCTCACCACAATCTTCGCCCGCTGCCCCGCATAGCCCCGCTGCTGAAAGCTCACAGTGACACCGAGCCGCGAATCCGCCAGCGTCCGCGTTGGCGTCTGCACATCGATTAGCGCAATGTCCTTCTCGGCCTTCTCTTTGCCGAACCCTACCGTATGCACCGGAAAGCGCCGGCTCCGCAGCGTCGCCAAGGTCTGCCGGTCAATACCGCCCGCCGTGTCGCCACCATCGGTCATCACCACCAACGCCCCAATCGGCAAGCTCCCGGACTCGGCCGCAATCTGCGCCAGCCCTTCGCTCAAACGGCTCACCGGGGCCTCGCCCGTCAACCCCTTCCAGTCGGCCGTTCGCTCCAGCCGCGCGCCCATCTTGTAATAGCGCACTTGGAACTTCTTGGCCAGCCCATCGGCCAACCCGGCTTCGAGCGTTTTCTTCATCTCGTCACGCCGCGTCGACCCGTCTTCAGTCAACCCCATCGACTTCGAATCGTCCAGCAATACGGCCACAATATTCTGCTGCGGCTTCAGTGTCGCAATGCTGATGCCCGGCTGCCACAGCAACAGCAGCACGAGCGCAATCATCGTCGACTGCAACCCCCACAGCACGACCGCCTTGGCCCGTTTCCCGTTGTTCCACTTCGTAAACAGAAGCCAGCCCACCACGCCAGCCGCTAGGACGCTCGCGAACACCCACCACCACACACTCCATCCCGATTGCAGCACGACGCTGCCCTTCTGGTAAACGGTGAGCGGGTACTTAAACAGGAATTCAAACATTAATGGCTCATCGCGTAAATGATGTAGTTAATCCCGATCCGGTAAGCCAGCGACGCGTACCGCTCCGGGTACTCCGGCGAGTCCGCCCATTCCCAAGCATCGCCCAGGTCCATGTTGTGACAAGCGCCCACCATGATCCGCCCCTTATCGTCGTAGATACCGCGCCAGGTATCTTTCACACCATCGTATTCGTGCGTCTGGTCAAACGGATAGTTCACGATTCCCGGCACCTGGAACCGTTGATCCAGATCGTAGAGCACATGGAAAATCGGATCTTTGTCCGGAATGTCCACCATCTCCCGATCCGGGAACACCCGCTTCATTGACAGCATGAAGATGTCCCATTCCATCGACCCGTGGAAGTCGTCGGTCATAAGGAAGCCGCCCCGCAGCAGATACTCCCGTAACTTCTTGCACTGGGCATCCGTCAAATCCCAGTGCCCGGGTTCGACGACGTAAACCCAGGGCCAGTTGAATATCTCGTCGGACTCCAAGTCCACCACCTGCTCGGTCGAGCGCACATGGAGCCGGCTCAGCCGCCGCACGCCCTGCACGAACTGCCGGTCAGCCTTTGGGTAGTCCACGGACCACGAACCCCGCATCGACCATTGGCGGTCATTGCTCCGCCAGTTCGGATACCGCAGGCGCGCGAACGCAAATTCCGTCTTCTCATCCCCATCCGATGGCATGATGTCTTCCGTATCCGTGAAAGGCCAATCCATACCGCGCCGGAACCGGCGTTGGGCGTACAGAGCGCTCCAGAGCGTGAGCCCCAACAGGAGCGCGATCATTAACGATCGTTTCATCCGCATTGCAGTATCCCCAGTAGACGTCTCCGGACCGGTGCAGGTATCGACTTTCTTACCTAAAGTTTACAAGGCTTTACATCGCAGATAAGCCGCGCAGATTCCAGCCGCATATCGTACTCCCTGCAAACTTATCGCCACTCGGTCCGGCCCAGTGCGTCTCAAGCGACAGCCACCCTCGGTATCCATCATTCCACAGCCCGGCCACTTGCCCCTTCCAGTCCACATCGCGTGTCCCCACCGGCCCCCAAACCGGCTTATGGCCATCCATGTGGCAGTCCTTGGCGTGGACGTGGACAATGCGATCCTTTGGCAGGCCTGCGTATCCGGCCGGGAATGGCGACTCGCCGGAAACCAGCGCGTTCGCCGGATCCCAAACCAGCATCAGGTTCGGATGCGGCAGCGCATTCAGCGCCTGGGCCGCCTCGGCCGCCGTCGCAACGTTGCAAGCGTGTTCATTCTCAAGGCCAATGATCAGGTCATGCTCCGCCGCCCGATCCGCCAGTTCTTTAAGTGCGACGATTACGGCATCGAAACATTTCTCCGGCTCCACGGTACGCCAGTAGCTGAACACGCGGATCACTTTCGCTCCTAGAAACTTCGCAATTCTGAAAGCGTGCTGCGCCAGCGCGGCCTGATCGTCAATCGTGTATTTGGCGTTGAACATGTCCTGCTGAAACCGGGTATCCACGTCCGGCCCGTTCGGCAGCGTGCATTTCAGAATCGGCGAGGCGATCGCGATCACGGTAAAGCCCTTGGCGTCGAGCATCGCTTTGGCCTGAGTCAGTTCCTCTTCCGTCAGGTCCATGATGTTCTTGCCGAAGACGACGCGGAGTTCCGCTCCCGTCATGCCAATCGCGGCCATCGCGTCCAGCGCCACGCCCAGATCGGTCGGAGAAAATTCATCGGTGATTGCTGCAATTCGGAGTTTAGGTTCCATGAGAAATCGTTATTGTATCTTCGCTGCCAAGGCTTCCGGGGTGGTCACCGGCAGATCGCACGTAAAATTTTCGCAAACGAAGGCCGTAGCCTCCTCGGTCACCATCGCTTGCACGGATGTCGAAGGGAAGTCCGCCGTCGCCCGTATCACTACTTGATGCGGCGAGAACACCCGGCGGACTACTTCTGCAAGTCCCGATACATCATCCCCCGCCAACACCACTTGCCGCCCCTTCGCAATCGAGTAGAGGTAAGCGCACAACATCTGCGGCACACCCGCCGTCTGTTCCTTCATCCGCTGGCCAAACGCCACAATCGTCCGGTCCGCATACGCGCGGAAATCGTCCCGCTGCAGTATCGCCGCCAACCGCATCAACAGCATCGCCGCAATCGAATTTCCGCCCGGCTCAGCGCCGTCGTAGTCGTCTTTCAGCCGCAGAATCATCCGCTCATCGCCGGCCGCCGTTGAAAAGAACCCCCCTGCCGGATCGGCAAAGCGCACAATCATCTGGTCCGCCAGAGTCTCTGCTAGCCGCAGATCCGCCAAGTCGAACGTCGTCTCGTACAGGTCCACCAGCGCCAGCCCGAAGAAGGCGTAATCGTCCAGGAACCCCGGGATCGCCGCGTCCCCGCCACGGAACCGCCGCAGCAGTACCCCGTCTTTCCATAAATTCCCAACGATGCAGTCGGCCGCCCGCCGCGCCGCCTCGGCATAGCGCGGCTCGTTCAATACCTGCGCGCCCTTGGCAAATGCCGAGATCATCAAACCGTTCCAAGCCGTCAGAATCTTATCGTCGCAGTGAGGCCGCACCCGCCCGGCCCGGACCGCCATCAGCGTCTCCGTTGCCTCAGCGATCGCATCGCTCACCTCTTCCACCGGCACATCGAAGTGCTCCGCCGTCTGCCGAATCGACCGCGCGACGTACAAAATATTTTTCCCGGTAAACTCGTGGTGCGGATCCTCCTCCACGTTCCCCTCCGGCTTTACGCCGAAGTGGTAGGAGAACCACGCCGCCCGCGTCTCGCCCAAAGCCGCTTCAATAGCCGCCTGCGTCCACACGTAGAAGGCACCCTCAGCCTTCTCCGCCGGGTTCTCCGAGTCCACCACGCTATCAGCATCCTCGGCCGAATAAAACCCGCCCGATTCGTCCGTCATGTCGCGCAGCACGTAGTCGAAAATGTCCCGTGCCTCGATGGCGAAGTTGTTCTCCGCCGTAATTTGAAACGCCTCCAAATACGACACCGCCAACTGCGCCTGGTCGTAGAGCATCTTCTCGAAGTGCGGCACGAACCAACGGGCGTCCACCGAATACCGGTGGAATCCGCCGCCCAGTTGATCGTTCATCCCCCCCTGGGACATCAGGTCCAGCGTCTTCGTCACCATCTCCAACGCCTCCGGCTCCCCCGCATGAAGGAAGTACCGCAACAGATAGTTGAAGATTACCGGCCGGGGAAACTTCGGCGCCCGTCCAAATCCGCCGAGGTTCGAGTCGTAGCTCCGCCGGAACTCCGCGAAGCCCGTCGCAAGAACATCTTCACCTACCCCTACCGTCCCCGCCACCGCCGCGTGCCGCCCCATCTCCTCGATCACGCTCGTCCCGGACTCTTCAATCTTTGCCCGATCCTTCGTCCATGCCTCGGCCAAATGCGTCAACACGGCCCGAAAACTCGGTCGGCCATACTTGTTCTCCGGCGGAAAATACGTCCCGCCGTAGAACGGCCTCAGGTCCGGCGTCAGCCAAACCGACATCGGCCACCCTCCGCCGCCCGTAGAAGCCTGCACAAACATCATGTACACGCGGTCCACGTCCGGCCGTTCTTCCCGGTCCACCTTCACCGGTACGAAGTGCTCGTTCAGAATCGCCGCCGTCGTCTCGTTCTCAAACGACTCCCGCTCCATCACGTGGCACCAGTGGCAGGTCGAGTAACCCACGGAAAGAAAGATCGGCTTATCCTCCCGCTTGGCCTTCTCGAACGCCTCTTCCCCCCAAGGCAGCCACTGCACCGGGTTGTGCGCATGCTGTAACAAGTACGGGCTTTGCTCATCGACGAGACGATTGGTATGCATCTCTCTTCAGGGTACAGTGAAGTCGATGACCCCACTCGAAAAGCTGGTCGAGTTCCTTCGCATCCCCAGCGTCTCCTCCGACCCCACCCACGCCACGGACGTCCGTCGCGCCGCAGAATGGGTCGCCGCCGAACTCGCCGTCCTGCCCCAAGTCGAGCTCATCGAAGCTCCCGGCCGCCACCCCCTCGTCTACGCCGAGTCCCTCGCCGCCCCCGGAAAACCGACCCTCCTCCTCTACGGTCACTACGACGTCCAGCCCCCGGACCCCCTCGAACTCTGGCACTCGCCTCCCTTCGAACCCCTCATCAAGAACGACAACATCTACGCCCGCGGCGCCTGCGACGACAAGGGCCAGACCCTCATCCTCCTCTCGGCCCTCCGCCGGTTGATCGAACGCAAAGGCCGCCTGCCCTGCAATATCAAAGTTCTCATCGAAGGCGAAGAGGAGTCCGGCGGCGAACACATTGAAGCCTACGTCCCCGCCCACACGGAGAAGCTCGCCGCCGACGCCGCCGTCATCTGTGATACTGAGATGTTCGCGCCCGGCCTCCCCGCCCTCTGCGTCGGCCTCCGCGGCATCGTGTATGGGGAAATCCACGTCCAAGGCCCTGCGCAGGATCTTCATAGCGGTGTGTACGGCGGAGTCGCGCCCAACCCGATGATGGCCATGGCGGAGATCTTCACCGCCCTTAAGGACCCCGGCGGCCACATCACCATCCCCGGCTTCTACGACGCCGTCCGCCCGCCCAGCCCCGAAGAGACCCGCGCCTGGGCCAGCCTCCCCTTCGACGAAGAGCACTACCGTCAAACCGAAGTTGGCTCGTCCGTCCTTACCGGCGAACCCGGCTTCAGCATCTTCGATCGCACGTGGGCCCGCCCGACATTTGAAGTCCACGGCATCCGTGGCGGCTTCACCGGCGAAGGCGCGAAGACGGTCATCCCGGCCGTCGCCGTCGCCAAGGTCAGCTTCCGCCTGGTCCCCGATCAGGACCCCGCAACTACGGTCGACCAAATCAGACGCGCCGTAGCCGCCGCCACCCCGAAAGGCGTCGCCGCGGAGTTCAAACTCCTCCACACCGCCCCCGCTTCGAGCGTCGACCCCTCCCACCCCTTGATCGCCAAAGCCGCCGCCGCGCTCACCGAAACTTTCGGCCGAGAAACCGTCTATATCCGCTCCGGCGGCTCCATCCCCATCGTTGGCCTGTTCCAACGCGCCCTCGGCATCCCCAGCATCCTCATGGGCTTCGGCCTCCCCGACGATGGACTCCATTCGCCCAACGAAAAGTTTCATCTGCCCAACTTTCACTCCGGTATCGACACCGTCGAAAACTTCCTCCAATCCCTATGAACCGCCGCCAATTCCTCGCTGCTCTGGCGCCCGCCCCACGCCCGAACATCCTCTTCCTCTTCTCCGATGACCAGCGCTGGGACACCCTCGGCTGTATGGGCAACCGCCTCATCAAGACGCCCCACCTCGACCGCCTCGCCGCGCAAGGCACCGTCTTTGACCGCGCCTTCGTTACGACGTCCATCTGCGCCGTCAGCCGCGCCAGCGTTTTCTCCGGCCAGTACGCCCGTCGCCACGGCATCCACGATTTCGCCACGCACTTTGCGCCCTCCGCCTTCGCTCAAACCTATCCCCAACTCCTCCGCGCCGCCGGTTACCGCACCGGCTTCATCGGCAAATACGGAGTCGGCAACAAACCACCCGGCGACGCTTTCGACTTCTGGCGCGGCTTCCCCGGCCAAGGCAAATACTTTCCGCAAGGCGAACCTGGCCCGCATCTAACAACGATCATGGGCGACCAGGCCCTCGATTTCCTCGCCTCCGCCGACGCCCGCCCGTGGTGTCTCTCCATCAGCTTCAAGGCCGCTCATGTCCAGGACGAAGACCCCCGCCAGTTTCTGCCCTCCCCCGAAAGCGCCCATCTCTATGATGGCGTTACGTTCCCCGTGCCTAAGACCGCCGACCCCAAATACTTCGACCAACTTCCCGAGCGAGTGCAAAAAGGCGAAGCCCGCGCCCGCTGGCACAAACGCTTCGATACCCCCGAAAAGTATCAAACCAGCGTCCGCAACTACTATCGGCTCATCAGCGAAATGGATTCGCAAATCGGTCGCATGCTCGAAAAGGTCGACCTCAGCAACACCCTCGTCATCTTCCTCGGCGACAACGGCTTCTACCTCGGCGAACACGGCCTCGCCGGCAAATGGTACCCGCATGAAGAGTCCATCCGTGTGCCCCTGCTCCTCGCCGGCCCCGGCGTCAAGCGCAACCAGCGCCGCCGCGATTTCGGACTGAACATCGACGTCGCGCCCACCATCCTCGCCGCCGCCGGCCTTCCCGTCCCGGCCGCCATGCAGGGCCACGACCTCCGCCGCCCCCAGCGCCGCAACGACTTCTTCTACGAGCACCTGTTCAAGAACCCCGGCATCCCGCAAACCGAAGGCCTCCGCACCGAACGCTACAAATACTTCCGCTACATCGAATCTCAACCGGTCCGCGAGGAGGTTTATGACCTTGCCCGCGACCCGCTCGAAGAGAACAACCTAGCAAACACT
Organism: Bryobacterales bacterium; assembly: GCA_038215275.1. Taxonomy (GTDB): domain Bacteria; phylum Acidobacteriota; class Terriglobia; order Bryobacterales; family Bryobacteraceae. The sequence goes on from JBBQRA010000014.1 coordinate 13,227, forward strand.
AACCAAGCCCTGCTCGCCAAGCTCCGCGCCCACTGCGACCGCCTCCGCGCTAGCGCCGCGTAAGCCGATTCTCGTACCAAACCACATTGTTCGAATTCTGCCCGGCAACCAAAACATCCAAGTCGCCGTCCCCGTCCATGTCCACCAAGCGGATGTCATAGGCCGCTTGGTCCACATGGATAACCCGCGTCACGAAACTCCCTTTCCCGTCGTTCTCAAACCAAGCGCAAACCATCGAGTCCTTCGCGCAAGTCACTGCGTCCACGCTGCCGTCCCCGTCAATATCTCCAACCGCCAAATCATGCGGACCCGCCAGTGTTGAGTCAATCTCATGCGCCTTCCACGTCGGCCCCTCGTACCAAACCACTCCCACGCCGTGCCCCCGTGTCGCCAGGAAATCCATCTTCCCGTCGCGGTTCACGTCGACAATGGCGATGTTCGTCGCCCCCTCCTGCTTATCCGCAATCAAATGCTTCGTCCAACGATTCTTGAACGGATCTTTCGGCGCCTCCCACCACGCAAACCAGTTGCCTTCCGGCCCCATCTTCGCACCCGCCGCAATGTCCCCGCGCCCGTCCCCGTTCACGTCGCCAAAGCCCATGTAGTGGCTCAATCCCGGCGCATCGCTATCGGCAAACACAGTCCGCCGCCACCGCTCCCGCGGATTCTTCGGCGCCTTGAACCAAGCGATCGAATCCCCGTAGACACCTTTCGGCTGTCCACTATTCCCAATCACGTCCAGCTTCCCATCCCCGTCCACGTCCCCCAGCCAAAGTCCATGCACGCCATTAACAACGTCATCGATCACGTGCATCCCCCATTTGTCCGTCAGAGGATTCTTCGGCCGCTCCAGCCAGTAGATCAACCCCGGCGAATATTGCGCGCCGATCCAATCCAAGTCCCCGTCCCCATCCACATCCATCACCGCTGAGTGAATCGCCCAGTTCCCCTGCTGCAGCACCGTCGGCTTCCAATCCGGAGCGCTATAGAGCACTGTCCGCAGATTCGTCTGATCGTTCACAATCACGTCGACCTTCCCATCGCCGGTGAAGTCCGCCGCCACCGCCGTATGGTTCGCAAACCCGCTCGTAATCTCGTGCCGTTTCCATGGATTCACTGACTCGTTCCAATAGATCTTCACGTTCGCCGTCTTCCGCCCAACCGCGATAATCTCTGGCCGGCCGTCCCCATCCAGATCCTCCACCACCAGGTCCTCCGTCGCCATCCCTCCGTCATCCACCAGCAACGTCCGCGCCCACTTCCCGTCCCGCCCCCGGCTATACACCGCCACCCCAAAATTCTTCTCCCGCCACCCCACCACCAACTCATCGCCCCCGTCTCCATCCAAATCGCCCCAACCCAAAGCATGAGCCTGCGCCAAACGCTCTTCGATGAACTGCCGCGGCCACTTCGTCCCATCCCAAGGCCGAGGCCCCCGCGCCGGCGGAGCCCCCTGCGGATTCAACTTCGGCATCGGCTCTTCATAGATCACCAGCCCATTCCCATGCCACGGCTCCACCGTAGCAAACGCCCGCTGCAACCCGCTGAGCTTTCCCAGTTTCACCTCTCCCGGCGACCCGTCCCCAATCTGCCGCTTCCCCCACTTCCCGTTCTCTTTCTCAATGACGAACAGACCCTCCCGCGCCGCCACTACAATCTCATCCCGCTTATCCCCATCGAAGTCGACCGCAATCAAGTTGTGCACGATGTGCAGCGACTCATCCGCCACCTCCATCGGCCAATTCCCCGCGTACGGATCGGCGGGCACCTTGAAAACCAACACCCGCGCCCCGGCGCCTTCCCAGTCTGGCTTCCGCTCATTGCCACGCCCATGCAGCGGCATAACGATCAACTCCTTCTTCCCGTCGCCATCGACATCGCCGAACCGCATCCGGTGCAGCGTCGGCTCCTCGCCCAGAGGCGTGTACGTCCACTTCCCGTTCTTCCGGCCCATCCACTGCAAGCTCCCCCCGCCCGTCGTGTTTGTCGGTTGCCAGTCCGCGCCCAGCGCAATATCGGCCTGCCCATCACCGTCGACATCATGCACGGCTAACGCGACATTGTCTTTCTTGGACACCCCATCGAGAATGACGTGTTTGTCCCAGCTCGGGTTCTCGTACCAGACCACCTGCGTCGGGTTGATCGCCACCACGTCCGGCTTCCCGTCGCCATTGATATCCGCCGTCGTCACGGCGTACACCACCCCAAAGTCTTTCTGAATCTCCTGCGCGCGGAACCGCAACTCCGCCAGCAACGGGCAAGCCAAAACCAGAAGCAACCAAACACATCTCATGCGCGCATTCTAGCCCATCGCCAGCCCCCGGCCACTCACCCCCCTCGGGACGACCGCGCCCGCTCCCGCTCCCCACCCGTCCGTCGGGTGTTGCATCGTCCGCCACTCGAGCCAGGTGAGCCGCATCGCGCCGTGCGTCACCGGCAACCAACCGCACTACGATCCAGGCAAACGGAAACTTCCGAGCTCCGGACTCGGACCGCCCCACCCGCCCCCGCGAATGGCCCGGTCGAACCGAATCCGAATCTGTTGCGGATATGCCTCTCGCGATTCCTCATCGCCGCTCGCCACAATACAGAACGAGTTTTATTTCGGGACCTGATGCACGACGGCCCGGTCCATCTGCTCCCGGCCATTGCGCCACCCCAGCGAAACCGGCGCAAAGTGCACGACCGGCATCCCGGCTGCCCTGCCAAACACCTTTGCAGCAAACCGGCCATCGTTGTGTAACAGAACGCCTTCCGGCTGCAACGCCCGCCCCAGGGACGCCATGGCCAATAGCAGCCCGCGGTCGTCCAAGTAAACAAAAAGGTTTGTCGCCACCGCTAGGTCGTACGCCCCGGCAGCCGGCATCTGGGTCGTGATGTCCGCCTCGACCGCGCACCGCTGGCGGCTGCGGAGAAACGTTAACACCTCGGGCCGGACATCCACGGAGTCGATCGTCACCTGGCTCCCGAACTGTTGCCGCAGCCAATCCCACTGCGGCTGTTCGAGCGCCGCGGCGTCATCAAATCTCTCGCGCCCTGTCAAATTCAGTCCCGGGCCCACCAGCAGAACCCGCTTCGGCCGCCCCAGATGGGGTAGAGCCGCCGTCAACATTGCCGTGTTGGCCGCGTCTGTATCCGAACTGAGTCCCCGCTGCTGATAGAGAGCATTCACCGCCTCCGGGTCCGGCCCCCGTGCCAAACGATCCCGCAAGAATCGCATCGTGTGGTGATAGCAGCGCTCCAACGTCCATTCCGCCGGCAAACCGCGAAACAGACCCACCACCAGCCGGTGGCGCTCATCCAGCGACTCAGCGAACGACGCTTGAAACGTCTCCATCCGCTGTCGCACCTCGGCCGGCAACTCCTTTCCGTCCAACCTCGCCAGCCGTAACGGCTCGAGGGGACTCAACCGCGTGAACTGTGTGGACTGAAGGAGGTAGTAACCTATTTGCTCGGCACTGCCCGCGATCACCCGTTCTGCCAGCGCCTTGCGTTGCGCCTCCCGGTAAGCGGGAAACGTGTCCTCTGTTAAACCCAGATCCGCTGCCAGCCGCCGAGCCGCCACCGGCAGATCCGCATACGCCAGCGCGACCGCCGCCGACGGACAAGCCCCCAGAGTCCGCCCAGCTCCAGCTAATCCAACACCAGCAATCCAGTCGCGCCGACTCCACATGCCTCGTCAGAGTAACAGAGGAAGACGAAAAGAGGGCGGAACGCTCGCAGTCGCGCCGCCCGGAGTTGTCGGATGGGGTTCTTTGCAGCAGCTACGACTCTAGTTAAAAAATTCGCCGATCTCGCGCGCAATGCCGCGCGCTTCAAGATGGATCAAGCCCGCGTTGCACCCGGCCGGTCCCATCACCGCCAGTACACCCTTGGCACCAGCGGAGTACAGAAAGATCTGCCCATCCTGGCCCGCCACCGTGATCTCTTCAAATTGGCCCGCGCTCAGGCTGTCGCTCACGCGCCGCCCCAGGCTCGATGCCGCCGCCGCCATCGCGGCGACCCGATTCGCATCTGCTCCGTTTGATAACGAATGCGCAATCGGCAACCCTTCGGAGGAGGCCACCAACACGCCCCGTAGCTCCGGGATGGCCGTGCGAAGGCCGTCGACACTCTTCTGAAATACGTCTACTTTACCCATTGTTAAACTCCTCGAACCAGTTCTCCGGCTCTGACATAGTAACCATCGTCCAATTGCAGTAAGACTTTATAGCTACTCCTCCTTTTCATGCCTAAGGCGTTTCCGGCGACACCGGGTCAGCACATCGTGTCAGGCCAAGGCCTCAGAGGCATCTAAGGAAACTCGGCGGAAGCGGTGGCGTATAGGTATTTCGCCGTCTGGTTCAAGAACCCTAGTGCCGTTACCATAAGGCCAGAGGGAAAAACACCGAATGCGTTGCCTGCAGTGTGGTGTGGAGATGGCGCTTCTCAAAAAGCTCCGGAATTCCACCGAATTCTGTTCGGAAGAGTGCCGCCAAAAGTACCAGGATGAGTCTAACCAACTTGCCGTCTCCCGGTTAATGCAGCAGCGCAAACCGAAGCCCGCCCGTGCCGCTTTTAACGTTTCCGCTCCGGCGACCGGACTAGTCGATCGCTCCCGGTCCGCTCCCGTAGCCGTTGCCGCCATCACGGAACCGCCGCTGGCGGAGTTCCTGCCTCAAACCGTCATCTCCGAGATCGTCGCCCATCCGGTCACCGCCAAAGCCGATTGGCAATCCCGTAAAGGCAACCAGATCCTGCCTGCCCTCGCCGACGATGTTCTGGACTCGCTCCTCGCTCTACAGTTCACGCAGATCCAGCAACAGTATGCGCCTCGGGGTCCCCGCCCCCCTTTCATTGATGACTTCCTTCCTCTGATTGCTCCCGGCCTCTGGTCCATACCCGTCGACCGGCAAGTCCTACCCGCCCCCGCTCCGAATCTCAGTCAAGCCTGGAGCGCTGCCTGGCCCGCCGAGTGGCGTGCGTTAATCAATTTGGAGCGCGAGGAGAGCGTCACATCGGAATCAGTCTCGACCGAACCGGAACCTGCCCCGGTTGTGACACCGGCAGGCCCCGCGGGCCCGGCGGCTTCGACCCCACCCAGCGCTGCAGCGACGCCCGCTGCCACGCCGCCCGCCGCCTTACCGATGAAGGTTGCCAAGCCCAGCGTCGTCCCCGCCGAAGCTGCCGAGCCTAGTCCCGTTAGTGAAACTGTCGCGATGCCCCAGCCCGCTCTTCGGACGCTCGAACCGGACATGTTACCGCTGCGTCCCCGCATCGCGATGGCCCCACGCCCCGCCGAACCGGAAGCCAACCGCCCGGAGAAGCCCCCGGCCTTCAAACCCACATTGGTCCCGATGCCAGCCGTGACCGCCAAAGCCGCCGAGCCGAGCAAGCCCGCCGAAGTCAGTCCGGCGTCCCAGTCGAAAGCCGCCGAAAAGGCGAAGGCCTCCGAGACCAGAATTCCCGCAGTCCGGTTGGAAGTCCGCCGACAGGAGAAGCCCCCGGTCGAGGAGATGAAGATCAGCCCGGCGGCCAAAGTCGAACCGGTCGAAACGAAGCCGGCCGAAAGCAAAGGCAGGGAACCCAAGGCCCCGGAATCGAAGCCTGTGGAAGCGCTCGCGGCCATTGCCGCGCCCACCTTCGGCGCCCCGCCCAAAGGCTCGGCGGCGACCGGACTATGGCACCGCATGCCTTGGTGGGAGCGTTGCGCCGCCGTGGCGGTGTTTCTGCTCTCCATTGGCGGATGGCTCATCAACGGCCGCCCCGCTGAAGACAAACGGTCGTCCCGCTCCATCAGCATTCCCTCCCCGGCTGCCCCCGCGCCTGGCATGGGCGCTGACAGCTGGGCCTCCGAACGGGCCACCGATCTGGCCGGTGCCGCCCTTAACCGTCAACTTTCGCTCTATCGTCCATCGAAAACGATGAAAGACTATGTTGTTGAATTCCAGGGTACGATCCAGGAGCGTGCGCTCGGCTGGATCGTTCGGGCACAGGATCCCAAGAAGTACTACTGCCTCAAACTGGAAGTCGACAAGGCGGGCGCTGCGAAGCTCATTCGCTTCGGCGTCATCGACGGCAAAGAGGACGCACACACCCAGCTACCCCTGTCGATGCTACCCAAGCCCGAAAACGGAGCATACAAGGTGCGCATGGAGGCGAAGGGTCCGAAAATAAGCACGTATATTAACGGGCAAGCCGTCGACCTCTGGGTCGACGAACGGCTGGCAAAAGGCGCGGCAGGATTTACCAACGAGCGCGGGGAACGCGCCATTGTGAAATCGGTTCAGGTCTCTTTCTAATCGGGGGAATCAATGAGTAACGAAAATTTGGACGATCGCTGGCTGTGGTTTATCGACGACGGCCCGCTGCAAGCACTGCTTAAGGCCGAGTCGGCCATGCCGTCAATGAAAATGCGAGCCGCCTCCTCCCCGGCCTTGGTCCGTGCCGTTTCTCTCCACATGGAAGGCCGCACGGCACAAGCCATCTCCGAGTTGACGAGCGCCATCGATGGTGGCGACCGCCACCCCGACGTCTATCTCATGCTGGGTCAGTTTCAAGCCGAGGCCCAGCAATGGGAAGCGGCCGCCGACGTCTACCGCCGCCTCGCCGAACTCGATCCGAAGCACCCCCTCGGTGCCTTCAACCTCGGCGTCTGTCAACTCCGCCAAGCGGACTGGGCCGCCTCGGAGGCGAGCTTTCGTCAGGCTACGGCCCTGCAACCCTCGCGCACGGAGGCCTACCTCGGCCTTGCCATCGCTTCCCTCCAACTCCAGAAGGGAGCGCCGGCCCTCGAAGGGTTCGAGCGGGTGCTTGCCAAGGACCCGAAATCCGAGCCTGCCCGCTTCGGCCGCGCTGCGGCGCTGCAGCTCCTCAAGCGCTACCCCGAAGCCCTCGCCGAATACGAGAAACTCCCGTCGGATCCGGCCCGCCAAGTAGCCATCCTCACCAATCAGGTCGCCGCCGCGGCGGCTATGCGGGATACCGCCTCCCTCCAGCGCTACGCCGGTCAGTTGCTGACCTGCGACCCCAAATCAGCCGTTGCTGCCGAGGCTCTCGGCGCTGCCGCCCTCCTCAGCGGTGACTACCGGGCCGCCACGCGGCACCTCGAAGCCGCTGCCCGGGCTGGCGCGGAGAGCGTCGAACTTTGGGCCAACCTCGCCACAGCCGCCGCCCGTTGCGGCGACGATGCGCAGGCAGACACCGCGCTCCTCCGCGCCCTCGAACTCCAGCCGAACCACCCGGCCGCGCTCCTCGAACGCGCTGCGCTCGAAGACCGCCGCGGTACGGCCGCCGACGCCCGCCGCGAGTGGGAAAATGCAGCAGCCGCCACCCGCTCGGAAGTGGCGTATTGGAATCTGGCCCTCGCCGCCCAACGGCAAGGCGACGCCAAAGCCGCCGTCGAGGCGCTCCAGCGTCTGGTGGGCGTCAATCGCCAGCGGCACGATGCCTGGTATCTGCTTGGCGAACTCCTCGCCGCCGATTCCCGCCCCGCGGAAGCCGCCAAGGCCTTCGCCGAGGCGCTCCGGATCAAGCCGGACTGGCTAGACGCCCAGTTTAACTTCGGCCTGCTCGCCTGGCGCGCCGGCCATCTCGACCGCGCCTGGCAGGCCTTTGAATCCGCCGTCGCCCGTCAATCGGATCGCGCCGAACTCCACGAAGCCATGGCCCAACTCGCCCTCGAACGGGGAGACGCCACCCGCGCCGCCGAAGCCCTCCGCCGCCTTGAACGCCGTGGCGGAGCCGGCGAAGCGCTCACCTTCAATGTGGCTCTCACGCTCCAGCGCACAGGCCGCGCCAAAGAGGCCGAGGCGCTTTACCGCCGCACCCTTACCGCTAATCCGGAGTTCGTCGAAGGCCTCATCAATCTCGGCCATACCCTTGAAGCGCAAGGCGATCGCGAAGGCGCGGCCGAATGCTGGCAGCGAGCGGTCGAACTTCGCCCCGAACTTGCCGGCTAGGACGCAAACAAAGGGCGTCCGGCGCGCACGGCAACGGCTTCGGCGTAGTGCAGAATAGGCGCAACCGGGGGCAGGTCCAGCCCCATCCAAGCTGTCATATCCAGCTTGTTGATGGTCGCCTGAGCCGGTTGTAGAGGCCAAGGTGTATGTTCAATCTCCCCATAAACCAAACGGCCGCCCGGAGTCTGGGAGTAGAGCCGGTAGCGCTCGGTCAGCCAGTGGTCATGGGTGCCAGGCTTGGCCGGACTCGGGGGCCCGGTGGGTTCGTACTCGATGTCGAGCGATGCAGCGGCCGTGCGCCAGTCCGTCCGCTCAGAACGATAGTGGATCCGCCTTCCTTCCCGGCTGGCGGAAATGGACGCGTCAAAATAGGGCAGATAGTACGTCAGCCGCGCGCCACGGACGCTCAGCCAACTCGTAGCGTCCAGGCTGAAGAACCAGACGCCGGGTTTACCCCGGTAACGCACGTAGGTCCGAACGTTCAATTCGAGAAAGCTGCCGATGCCCGGGAGCACCGGGCAAAACCGGGGAGCCGTATTCGTCATCCGGAACGGGACTACCCCGATCCAGGCTTGGCCGTCGAAGGTGTCCAACTCGAGATCGGGCTGCAGCAGGGCCTGCAATGGCGCCGCAGGCACGGGCCAATGGGCGAACAGCAACTGTTCCCACGACATCCGCAGAACCCAATGCTTCATATGCTTTTAGTATGGGGCCGCGGCGGGGACGCGGCAAATTCAACGTATCCTATCGACGCCGCTTGCGTCCAATGAAATTGAGACCGTCTGATACACTAAGGTTGAACCGCCGGGAGGCCCACTCTTGAATCGAAAAATCCAGTTCGTCGTGATCACCTTCTCCGTTTTGCTGGTAGGAATGCTGTTGCTCGGCGCCTCCACCAAAAAACAATCCTCGCCCGAAGAGACCTATCGTCACATCGGGGTCTTCACCGAGGTGCTTTCGAAGATCAAAAGTGACTACGTGGAAGAGCCAGACATGAAGAATGTTACGCTCGGCGCGTTGAATGGTCTGCTCGAATCGCTCGATCCATATGCCTCCTACCTCGGGCCGGATCAGTACAAGCAGTACGCGAAGGTCACCGCCGAAGCCAAGGCCGACGTTGGTTTGATTCTGGCCAAGCGCTTTGGCTACATCGCCATTGTGAGCGCCATCCCGGGATCGCCCGCCGATAAGGCTGGCCTCGCGACGGGCGACATGCTCGAAACGATCAATAACGTCAATACCCGCGACATGCCCTTGGCCTACGCCGAAATCATGCTGAAGGGCGACGCAGGAACGACGATTGATTTCTCGGTTCTCCGCTTCACCCGCCCCGAGCCGCAGAAGGTCACCTTGACCCGCGCCCCTGTCGTTCTGCCTGCTGTGGCCAGCAAGATGCTGCCAGAGAACATCGGCTACATTCAGGTGCAGTCCCTGGCCGGCAACCGCGTGGCTGACGTCGAAGCGGCCGTGCGGAGCCTTGAAAAGCAAGGCGCGAAGAAGTTTATTCTGGACCTGCGCAACTCCGCCACCGGCGACCCGGCCCAAGGCGTGGCAGTAGCCAACCTGTTCCAGGATCAGGCGTTGCTCGCCTACATTGAAGGGCAGAAACAGACACGCAAGAATTTCGAAGCCGATCCAGCCAAAGTCTCTACGAAACTGCCGGTGACCGTCGTCACCAACCGCGGCACCGCCGGCGCGGCCGAAGTGGCGGCAGCGGCGTTGCTCGAAACCAAGCGAGCGGCCGTCGTCGGCGAGCGCACCTATGGCGATGCCGCGGTGCGAAAGACGATTATGATGGACGACGGCGCAGCCGTCATCCTGTCCGTTGCCAAGTACTACTCGCCCTCCGGCAAAGCAATCCAGGACACTGGCGTCACGCCCTCGGTGCCAGTGCTCGATCAGCAGAACTTGCCCATCGGCGACGAAGAAGAAGATGCTCCGAAAGTGGAGCCGAAGAAGTCCACTGAAGACGAAATCTTGAAGAAGGCGATCGAGATCGCGATCAATGGTGTTCCCCCGGAGACCGCGGCGGCCGCGAAAGCGGGCGCGGGCGACAGCGGACTCGGCCCCTTGAACATCCCGAAACCATAATAGCCAGCCCCATGCCGATTTACGAGTATCACTGCCCTACCTGCAATACGAACTTCGAAAAAATTCAGAAGTTCTCCGACGAATCTTTGACCGTGCATGAAGTGTGCGGTGGCCCCGTGGAGCGGTTGCTTTCCGCGCCAGCGTTCCAGTTCAAGGGCTCCGGATGGTACATCACGGACTACAACAAGACTGGAACAAGTGCTCCCGCATCCTCTGGCGGGAAGGAACCGGCCGCCGAAAAGAAGACTGAAACGAAGACCGAGACCAAGACCGAAACGAAGACTACGCCGGCTCCCGCCGCCTCCACTCCATCCCCCAGTAAAGAGTAGCGATCCATGTCCATTTCGCGCCGTCATTTGCTCCAGGCCGCCGCGCTTACGCCGGCGGTCGCTTTGGCTCAGGTCTCCCCAAATGCCAAGATTAGTTTCGCCACCATCGGCAACGGCGGCATGGGAACCGGCGATACCGAGTCCGCCCTGCGGACCGGGCTCACCGAAATGGTCGCCGCCTCCGATGTCTACCAGGGGCGGCTCGACCGTGCCAAGGAGCGATTCGGGAACCATTTGTTCACTACGCGTGACTATCGCGAGGTGCTCGCGCGCAAAGACATCGATGCCGTGATCATCGCGACGCCCGACCATTGGCACGCTCGCATCGCCACCGAAGCCTTGGCCGCCGGGAAAGACGTCTATGTCGAAAAGCCAATGGTGCAGAAAGTGGAAGACGGCGTGAAACTGGTCGATGCCGCCAAAGCCAGCGGCCGGATTTTGCAGGTCGGTTCCCAGCGCGTTTCAAGCATCGTCTACGCCAAAGCGAAAGAGCTGATTGAAAACGGCGCGATCGGCGAACTGAACCTCGTCGAAGCCTGGTGGGACCGGAACTCGGCCATCGGCGCGTGGCAGTATTCCATTCCGCCCGATGCGACGCCAGCCAACATCGACTGGGACACGTTCCTCGGCTCGGCCCCAAAGCGGCCCTTTGAACCGATCCGGCTCTTCCGCTGGCGGAACTATCAGGACTACGGCACCGGCGTCGCCGGCGATCTGTTTGTTCACCTGTTCAGCGGCATGCACTTCATTACGGGAGCCGTGGGTCCAAATCGTGTTTATGCTACCGGCGGGCTCCGCTACTGGAAAGACGGCCGCGACGTGCCGGACGTAATGATGGGCCTTTATGACTATCCGAGCCGGGGCAAGATGCCGGCCTTCAACTTGGCTCTCCGAGTGAACTTCGTCAATGGTGCGGGCGAGACGAGCGGATTCCGTTTTGTCGGCAGCGAGGGCATTCTGACGGTGGACGGCGGCGTGACGGTAAACCGGCAGCCGCGCGAAAGCGAGCCCGGCTATACGATCGGCACGTTTACGAAACGAACCCAGGACCAGTTCCTCGACGAGTATCGGAAGAAGTATCCGGCGCAGAAGCCGACCATGGACGCCATGCGTCCGCTGGGTCAGGAAACTTTCCGGCCCGAACGCGGCTATAGCGACCATCTCGATCACCACCGGAACTTCTTCAGCGCCGTGCGGAGCCGGAAACCGGTGGTGGAAGATGCCCGGTTTGGCCTGCAGGCGGCTGGTCCCGCGCTGCTCTCGAACCGCAGCGTGTTTGAAAAGAAGGCGTTCACCTGGGACCCGGAAACGTTCACCGCGAGGGCAATCGGATGATTCGACTAGCACTCATTGGCGCGGGCGGAATGGGCTCGGGCGACGTCGACGACGCGCTGAAAAGCGGCCAAGCCCAGTTGACGGCGGTGGCCGATATTTATCAGGGCCGGCTGGACCGGGCGAAGGAGCGATGGGGGAGCAACGTATTCACCTCGCGCGATTATCGCGAGGTGTTGGCACGGCGGGACGTTGATGCTGTGATCGTGGCGACTCCGGACCACTGGCACGCGCCCATCGCGATTGCCGCGTTGCGGGCCGGCAAGGACGTCTACGTCGAAAAGCCGATGGTCCACAAGTTTGCGGAAGGGCCGCAGATGATTGCGGCGCAGCAGGAAACAGGCAGGATCCTGCAGGTGGGCAGCCAGTACGCCAGTTCGCTCGTGTTTGCCAAAGCCGGCGATCTGCTGAAACAGAAAGCGCTGGGTGAAGTCAATCTCGTCGAAGCGTGGCTAGACCGGAATACAGCGCTCGGCGCTTGGCAGTATAGCCTGCCGCCCGACGCGAATGAAGCCAACATCGACTGGGAGACCTTTCTCGGAAACGCACCCAAGCGGCCGTTCGAACCGGTCCGGCTGTTCCGGTGGCGGAACTACAAAGACTACGGCACCGGCGTTTCAGGTGACTTGTTCGTCCATCTGTTGACCGGGCTGCACTTTGCCACCGGCAGCACGGGGCCGAGCCGGATCTACGCGACCGGTGGCGTCCGTTTCTGGAAGGACGGACGCGATGCTCCCGACGTCGTGCTGGCGATGATGGACTACCCGACGTTTACCTTTGTTCTCCGGGTGAATCTGGCGAGCGGGGCCGCGCCGCCCGAACGATTCGGCCTGAAGTTCGTTGGCAGCGAAGGCACGATGGAAGCCACCATGAGCGGAGTGACCATCGACCGGACCCCGCGCGAAGCCGAGCCTGGCTATACCATCAACACATTTACGGAACGAACCCAGGCACAGTTCCTGACCGAGTATAGGAAGAAGTATCCACAACCGAAGCCATCGGCTGATGCCATGAGGCCATTGCGGCAGGAGCGGTATACCCCGCCCCGCGAGCACAACGCGCACTTCGACCATATGAAGAACTTCCTGACGGCCGTCGAGACGCGAAAGCCGTTCTTTGAAGACGCCCTGTTCGGCTACCGGACGGCGGGTCCTTCTTTGGCGGTGAACCTCAGTCTTGAGGAACAGCGGCCGGTGATGTGGGACGCGGCAAAGCTGGTAGCGAGCTAAAGAGCTTCTCCGGGTCGCCTCCGGCTTCAATCACGAGTTCGAGAAAGGCGATGTGCATCTCATCGGTCGTCTGGTCTCCCCATTTGACGGAGGCGGCCGGATCGGGGTTGAACCGATTATTGGGCGAGTTATCGAAGCCGGCCGTGGATTCTAGGCGAGTTCCTTTCGGCAGGTCAATGGGCTTGGCGAGGACGTAGGTGGTCTGCCAGTTGAAATCGTAACGGGGGACGGCGACGACGGTTTCCGTGCGGCCGTCCGGGTAGACTGCACGGACGGTCATACTCTTACCGCGCACGTGCATGTGGGGCTGAATGGAAAGGAGGCGCGCCGGGCGGGCGAGGGTCATTGCCGCCTGCGAAACGAACCCACTGGCCTGCGGGGGAATGATGAAATCGAGATCGCGGAGGGTGTCGATCGCGACGACACGATTCCGCGGGGCGGCGGGGGAGAAATAGAGCCCGAACTCACTGCGGTCGACGGCGGGTGTGCCGCCGGGGTTATAGTGCATCTCGAAGATCAGGTCGGAGCCGGCGGGGATGAGCTTGGCGCCGTCCTCGAGCCAAGGCATGGGTTCGTAGCCGGGTTCGTAGCCGAGGATCAGTTGGCGGCGGTCGAAAACGCGCTCGTGCTGATGGCGCTTGCCGCGCTGGGCGACAGTGGGGGAAAAGATCTCGTTGATGGGGAAACCGGCCAGGTAACTGGAGCCAGGAGGGCGGATAAAAGCGTTGATATGGTGGACGACCTGACGCTGGTCGATGCGGAATTCCGCCGCGCGGACCCAGGTGTCTTCCTTTAAATTGAGCGGGACGATAAGGAAGGAATAAGCGAGTTGGCCGGAGGCGGGCACCTGGAAACCAGGGACCTGGACTACGCGGTCGGGCTTGCCAAGCTTCCAGAAGCTAGGACCGGAGTGGCTAGCCATCGACTTGGGCGAAGAGCCTTGCGGGGCGCCGGCCTCCACCCAAGCCGTCAGCGTAGCGACTTCGGCGGGTGCGAGCGAGCGGTCGTTGCGGAAGGCTTGAGAGCCGGGGGCGGCATGCCATGGGGGCATGCTCTGCCGGGCGACGGCTTGGCGGATGGCCTTGGCGAAGGGGCGGGTCTCCGGGTAGGAGGTGAACGCCATGGGAGCCACCTCGCCTTTCTGGTGGCACTGGACGCAGCGGCGTTCCAGGATCGGCTGTACGTCCGTCCACGTGGTTTCGGCCAGCAACGGGGTCGCCAGAAAAAGAAGGCTCCAGATTCGCACCATGGCTCTATTCTACTTGCGCAGCGCCATGAGCACACAGCCCACGACGACGATGCCGGCGCCGGCCAGGGTGAGCGGGTCGAGTGGTTCCGGGACGATGTAGGCCGGCCAGAGCCACGCGGCGAGGCGAGTAAATAGGACGGTGAAGAGCGGCGTGGTAGCGACTACGGCGCTGACGCGGGAGGCGGGCCACACGGCCAGCGCCTCGCTAAAGAAACCGTAGCTGATCAGGCTATTCAGGCAGCAATAGAAGAGGAACCACCATCGGGTGCCGTCGAGCGAGGCAAGTTGCGATGGAGCCACCGCGGGCAGCATCAGAATGGAACCCACGGCATAGATGATCCACATGACGGAAATCGAGTTCATATCGCGCAGGAGTTTCTTTTGTGCGAGCGCGTAGCCGGCCCATAGGAAAGCGCTGCCCAGAAGCACGAGTACACCGGTCGCAAACGAATCTGAGAACCCGGAGAGTTGGCGGTGGAAGAAGATCAACATGCCAACTGGCAGTACGCCGACGCCGACCCACTGCCAGCGTCCGAAGTGTTCCCCAAACCAGCGGACGGCGCCGAAGATGACCAGGATCGGAGCCAGTTGAATGACGACCTGCGCCGTCGAAGGAGAGGTGAGGCGAAGGCCGAGCAGGAAGCCGAAGTTGTTCCCGGCAAAGCCAAGCAAAGCCAGAAGCAGGAACAGCCAGCGACGATCCGCCAACTGGGCGCGCCCGGGTAAATTGCCTTGCCAATAGAGAAACATGCCTAACCCGGCAGCGGCGACAAGATATCGGGTCCACGTGACGGTAACTGGGTCGACTTTTTCAACGACGGGCCGGAGGGCGATGGGAAGGCTCCCCCACAACGCGGCCGTGAGCACAGAGAGCAGAAGGCCCAAGGGAGGACGCACTGCGAACTATTTTAGCTTGAAGCCGGTGATGAGCACCCAAAGGCCGTAGCCACCGAAAAGCCCGAACGAGGTTCCGGCCAGACGGATCAGGCCATTGGCAGGGGAGAGGAGGCTGAGGGCGCCGATTAGCGTAATCATCGCCCAGGCGCTCCCGGATAGGAGCCGCGCCCATCCGGCGCCGACGCTGAGGCCGCGGCCGGTGAAGTAAAGAACGGCCGCCGCGACGAGCGCCGCGACCGAGGCGGCGAATAGCCCTTTGACAGTACCTTCCCCAAGAACGGCCAGCGGCCGGGTGACGATGGCTAGGCCGCGTTCGATCCCAGTCATAACTTGTAGCATCCCGTCTTGACTCGATTGAACCTCCGGAACGGGCGAAGTCGGATGGCGGACGAGTTGCAGAACCTGCCATCCGAAGTAGATCGCGCCACAGGACGCAGGCAAGCCGACAAGTCCGGCGGCGATGTAGTGGATCCAGATCAGAAAGGCAGCATGGGGATTCATTGGCTTCGTTTCGTCGGGCGCGGAGAAGTCCCAAGTCCGATCAGAAGCCGCTACATTAAATTTATGCGTTACGCTCTCGTGATTTTGGCCGCGGGTGCGGCGCTTTGGGCGGCTGAGCCCGGGAAGTTGGCGGCAAGCTGGTGGAAACACGTCGAGATCCTGGCCGACGACAAGATGGAAGGCCGGGACACGGGATCGCCGGGCCACCGAATGGCGGCGAACTACGTCGCCCAGGAGTTTGAGCGCAATGGACTGAAGGCCGCCGGGACGGATGGCTATCTGCAGCCGGTGCCGTTTCAGGTGCGGCGGATCGACGAGGCCAACTCTAGCGTCGAGTTAATCCGGGACGGAAAAGCGGAAAAGATGCAGTTGGGGCGGGAAGTGACCATTGGGCTGCGGGCTGCGCCGGAGCCTACGGTCGAAGCGGGGCTCGTTTTCGCGGGGTACGCCCTGGTGGTGCCCGAAAAGAACTTTGACGATTTGGCCGGGCTGGATTTGAAAGGCAAGATTGTGGTGATGCTCTCCGGAGTGCCGGACGGCATACCGGCGGAACTAGCCGCCCACTACCAGACCGAGCGGGGGAAACGGCTGCGGGCGGCCGGCGCGATTGGGACGATCGGCATTGCAAATCCGGCGCATATGGACGTGCCGTGGGCACGAGCGAGCCGGGCGCGGTTACTGCCGTCAATGAGTTTAGACGTGCCGCCGAAGCCGGAGGACGGGACGCTGCAGATCGCACTTTCGTGGAACGCCGGGTATGGCGATAAGCTGCTGGCGGGAAGCGGCCATACGATGGCCGAACTGCTGGCGTTATCGACAGCGAAGAAGCAACTGCCCCGGTTCGAGATGCCGGTCCGGGTGCGGGCGGTGCAGCGCTACGAGAAAGAGACGGTGGAGTCGCAGAACGTCGTCGCACTACTGCCCGGATCAGATGCCAAGCTGAAGGACGAGATCGTGGTGTTGTCCGCCCATCTGGATCATGTCGGCAAGAGCCGTGCGTTTGAGGGCGATGTGATTCACAACGGCGCCATGGACAACGCATCGGGTGTAGCGGCGCTGCTCGAGATTGCGCGGGCGATCAAGGAATCGGGCGTGAAGCTGAAGCGGAGCGTCGCCTTCGTCGCGGTAACGGGCGAAGAGAAGGGACTGCTGGGTTCGAAGTTCTACGCCGAAAGCCCCACCATCAAGGGCAAGATGGTGAGCGAGTTAAACATGGACATGTTCCTGCCCATTCATCCGCTGCGGATCATCAAGCTCCTCGGGATCGACGAATCAGACCTGGGGCCGCGGTTTCAACGGATCGCCGAGAAGCACGGCGTTAAAATCCAACGCGATCCGCAGCCGGAACGGAACATCTTCATCCGAAGCGACCAGTACAATTTCGTCCGGCAGGGTGTGCCGTCGCTGTATCCGGCCTTCGGCGCAGAGCCGGGGAGCGAGGACGAAAAGATCCAGAAAACTTGGTTGCAGGAGCGGTATCACGCGGTGTCGGACGATCTGAGCCAGCCCGTGAATAAGGAAGGCGCGGCAAAGTTCATCGAGATTCTGATCGAGTTCACCCGGGAAGTTGCCGATGCTCCAGAATCGCCGCAGTGGAAGCCGGAAAGCTTCTTCCGCCGGTTCGTGAAGCCTGGGGCATAATAGAGAGTTCATGCCCGAGCTAAGAAAAGACCCTATCACGGGACGATGGGTAATCATCTCGACGGACAGGGCCCGGCGCCCATCCGATTTCACCCGCGTTACCGTAGAGCCTACCGGAGCGCGATTCTGCCCGTTCTGCGCCGGCAACGAGGACAAGACACCTCCCGAGGTGCTCGCCTACCGGACAGAGGGGTTGACGCACGGCGGCCGCTGGAGCCTGCGTGTCGTGCCGAATAAGTTCCCGGCGTTGCGCGTAGAAGGCGACCTGGACCGGCAGGGCGAGGGCCTCTACGACAGGATGAACGGCATCGGCGCGCACGAAGTGGTGCTCGAGACGCCGGACCACATGGCCACGCTCGCCTCGATGAACGAACGACAGGTAGCCGAGCTGATCTGGGCGTTCCGAGACCGCGTCGTGGACCTGAAGCGCGACAAGCGGCTGCGGTACGTGATGCTGTTCAAGAACCACGGCGAGATCGCCGGGGCTTCGCTCGAGCATCCGCACTCGCAGATCATTGCGCTGCCGGTGGTGCCGAAGCGAGTGCAGGAAGAGCTAGACGGCGCGCGGAAGTACTTCGAGTTCAAAGAGCGCTGCGTTTATTGCGACATTCTGCGGCAGGAGATGAAAGACACCGAACGGGTCATTCTTGAAACGGACGAGTTCGCGGCGGTTTCGCCGTTTGCTTCCCGGTTCCCATTTGAAACGTGGATTTTACCGCGGCGGCATGAATCGCATTTTGAGAGCATCCGCGAGGCCGAGGTGTTGAACCTTGCTTGGGTGCTGCGCAGCATTCTCCGGAAGATGGACCGCGTCCTGGAGAAGCCGGCTTTCAACATGATTGTGCATTCGGCGCCGGTGCAGGAAGCCGCCACTGATCACTACCATTGGCATATTGAGATCATCCCGAAGCTGACTCGGGTAGCCGGATTTGAGTGGGGCACGGGCTTCTATATCAATCCGACGCCGCCAGAAGAGGCGGCTCGCTTTATGCGGGAAGCGGGATTATCATAGCCTCACAGGAGTGAGCCGATGCAGCGCCGATTGTTCCTTTCGATTCCGTTCGCGGTAGGGCTGAGGGCGCAATCGACGCCGAAGCCGAAACTGGATGTGCCCTATGTGCCGACGACCGAGAAGGCGGTGCAGGAGATGCTGAAACTGGGGAAGGTGCAGAAGACGGACATTCTGTACGATCTCGGCTGTGGAGACGGGCGGATTGTGATCGCCGCGGCGAAGAACTACGGGGCGCGCGCGGTGGGGATCGATATTGACCCCCAGCGGATCAAGGAAGCGCGGGAGAATGCGCGGAAGGCGGGTGTCGAGTCCCTGGTGCGGTTCGAGGAAAAGGATCTGTTCCAGTCCGAGTTCCGGGAAGCCACGGTGGTGACGCTATTTCTGTTACCGAGCATTAACCTGAAGCTGAGGCCGAAGTTGCTCGAACAACTGCGGCCGGGGACGCGACTGGTCTCGAACACCTTCGATATGGGCGACTGGAAGTCGGAAAAGGTGGTCAATCTGGAGACCTACGAGGATCCGGAGTTCTACGGATTGAGCCAGACGCTCTATCTTTGGACGATCCCCGCGAAAAAGTAAGCCGCGCAGAATGCACGGTGACGATGCATTGAGTTTTTTATCTGTTGTTTTTTCAATCGCTTAGAGGAAGCGGTATGCCGGCTTACCCGGTACCGCGCCTCTAGGATCGAGTTGAGAGTTGGCGAGCGACAAGGCGCCAGCCCCCAAGGGAAAACAATGGATCCGATCATCATCATCATCATCGAGCTGTTGTAGTTCGGACGGCTCGCGCCGTCCGTCTTCGTGCGTAACAGCCGCACGTAGCCCCCAAATTGAAACTTCAGTACTAGAGTTACTGAGTACATCGTCTGGTATGCTTTCTAGGAGTACTCCCGCTAAGAGTACTCCTAGAAACGCCAGCTTCGCGTCTCTTCATCCCGGTTCTTCTTCGTAGTCCTACCCGATGAAATGCGCACTGCTGGCTTATTATTCCTCCTTCTTCCCGCGCTCTTCTACACCAACTCACTTCGTTGGCATGCCCACAGTACGGCCTCTTCCGCCCTAGAATCTTCCTGGAAACAACCCACATATACATCCTTTAAGCAATCGGCGGCCCGAAGCGTAGCGCAGAACGATTACCGTTCGGCGGCTGAGTTTTACGGCCAAGGGGCCGAAACAGCGTTGCGCCAAGGAGACCGCTCTTCCGCCGCCCGCTTCTTCGTCAATCGCGCCAGTACTCTCATGGTTGAGGGCCGTTTTCGCGACGCCCTCACCACCTACCAGCAAGCCCGTCACTATGCAGCGGAGGCGGAGGACGGAAAGACCAGCCAGACCGTGCATTTTGCCTTGGCCAACCTCTATATGGCGTTCGGGGACCGGACCGCGGCGGCATTGGCGGCGCGGCAGGGCTTATCTGCAGTGCAGTACACCGATCAGTTATACCTGCGCACCTCACTGTTTCTGATTTTGGGCCGACTGGAGATCCGGGACCGGGGCATCGAAACCGCATTGCCGTATTTTTCTGAGGCGATCGCCACCGGGCAGACGCTGGACGCTGAACGGGCTACGGGCCAGCAGTCCTACGAAGCCGAGGGATGGGACAACTTTGGATTTGAAGTGATGCAGTTAGGGCACTTGGATGCGGCCGAGGACGCGTTTTGCCGAGCCTGGCGGCTGCGACAGCTCCGGAACGATCCGCGGCTGGCGCAATCCTACGCGCAACTGTCGAGCGTGTATTACGCGCGGCGGGACCTGCCCCGCGCCAAATTTTGGAACGAGCGAGCGGCAGGGCAAGCGGCGAATCTGCGGCTGCGAAAGCCCTGGATGCTGGAGCACCGGCGCGGACAGATTGCCGAGTCCGAAGGGGACCTGCGCTCGGCGTTTCTGGCATATCAGAAGGCGCTGGTCGAGGCACGGCGGTGGCGAACGGGTTTGATTCCATCCGACCATTTCCGGACGCACGCCGAAGTGGAGATCAGCGATCTGTTCGATGATCTGCTGCGCGTGTCGACTACGCTGCCGCAGACCGCAGCGCTGCGCGAATCGACGTTTCAAGCTCTCCAGGAAAGCCATGCGTGGAGCCTGCAGACGCAACTGGAAGCCTCGGCTGGGCTGTCGGCGCGATTGCCGGCGGCATACAGGGAAGAGCTCACCAAGGTTCGGCAGTTAGAGGCGCGTTTGTTGGGCGGAGAGGATGCGGCGGCGCGGGCGGAGGCGGACCAACGGCGGGTACGGCTGTTGGAAATGGAAGTTGCGGCGGGGATGCCCGTCCAGATCAGCGGACAGCCCAGGCTGCAGACAGAGTCCCTGGCCGAAGGGGAAGCGGTGTTGACGTTCCATACGGCGGAACCGGCGTCACAGTTATGGCTGCTGACGCGGAGCGGCCTGCAGGTGGCCCGACTGCCGGGACGCAAGGCTCTATCGGCGGCGGCGCGGGCCTTTCATCATAGTGTGTACGAAAATGCTCCCGAACTGCGGGAGCAGGGCGAGCAGTTGCTGACCACGCTACTGGGCTCGCTGCGGGAGCCGGCGTTGGCGGCCACGGAATGGCGAGTGGTATTGGACGATGGATTGTTTGACATTCCCTTTGCGGCTTTATCCGTAAACAAAAGAGATTTTTTGGCGGAGAGCCACACTGTATTGCAAGTGCCTACTCTTGGCGTCTCGGTAACCGGCAAGCCCTTGCGTGGGTCTTGGCTGGGCGTTGCGGATCCGATCTTCAACCGTGCCGATGCCCGCTATCCCAAGCCCTCGCCCGCATTGTGGCCGCATTGGCCGTTTGCTTCGGCTGGTTCGAAAGGGTTGGAGTTACCGCGGCTACCGGCATCCTTGCAGGAGACGCGGCAGGCGCTGGAGATTTGGGGTTCGGGACGGATTCTGAGCGGAGCGGCGGCATCGACCGAGGAGTTGATGCAGGTGCTGCGGACAGAGTCGCCAGCGGTGCTGCATCTGGCAACCCACGCGATTCCGCTGGCGGCGGCGGGCGCGCCGGAAACCACGGGCCTGGCCCTGAGTTTGGGCGAAGACGGCCAGACGCGGTTTTTTGCCCAGCGCGATATTGTGACCCTGCCGTCCGCACCGGCGCTGGTGGTGATGAGCGCGTGTCAGTCCGGGAAAGGAGAACAACGGCCGGGGGTGGGCGTGGTGGGCTTAACCCGTTCGTGGCTGATGGCCGGCAGTGAGAACGTGATGGCGACTTACTGGCCGGTGAGAGATGATGCGGGTCCGTTCTTTACAACGTTTTATCGCCACATTGTGCAGGATGCTGCGTTGAAATCAAATGGCCGCGGGCGTTTCGCCGTCGCAGCCGCACTTCGCCGTTCGCAACAGGCCTGCCTTCGTTCGGAGACATTCCGGGCGGAGCCACGGTACTGGGCTGGCTTTTTTGTATCAGGAAAAGGATAAGCTTGTGATACTCGCCGTGGATGACCACCCTAACGTCCCAGAAAATTCGGAAACCGCGCCATCCCCTAATGATGCCGTCAATTGGAACGAACTCGTCGCAGCGGTGCAGCGCGGAGAGAACGAGGGAATGGAGCGGCTCTATGCCGTCTTCGCCCGCGGGATCCGTTTTTTGCTGATTCGTCAATTGGGCTATCAGGATGTCGAGGACAAGATTCACGACACGTTTCTGATTGTCGTCAACGCCATCCGCCGCGGCGACCTCCGGGAACCGGAGCGGCTGATGGGTTACGTCCGGACCGTCGTACGGCGGCAGGTGGCGACGCACATCGACGGACTCGTGCAGAGCCGGCGCGACATGGGCGACGTGGAACTGGGCTACAAACTGGTCGACGACCGGCATGACCCGGAAGCGGAAGTGCTCGGCAAGCAGCGGTTCCGCATTATGGAACAGATTCTGCGGGCGATCTCGCGACGGGACCGCGAGATTCTGACGCGGTTTTACCTGCACGAACAAACCCAGGAGCAGATCTGCACCGAGATGGGGTTGACCGAAACCCAGTTCCGGCTGCTGAAATCGCGCGCCAAGGCCCGTTTCGGCGAACTCGGGCGGCGGAAGCTAGGCAGTAAGCCCCCGGAAACCAAGAGCTTCCGGCAAGCCGGCGGCGCCTAGAAAAAAACATCGAACAGGCCGCTTGACGGCGGCCCCAGGGAAGCGGACAATAGCCTTTGTAAGCGAACAAAAGGCGAACACGTGGCCCTCTCTGTATTGTCATTGGCGGAACTGGTCCGGCGGAAACCGCCGGCCGTGGAACTTTGCTCCTATACGCCAGGCGGGTTGACGGGGTTACTGCCGGGACTGGCTCCGGGCACGATCACCGAGATTACCGGGACGCGTTCTTCGGGGCGGACGGCCATGGTGCAGGCAGCGTTGGCGGCGGCGACGCAGGAAGGAGAACTGTGCGCGCTGGTGGACGGGGCGAGCACGTTTTGCCCGGCCTCCGGACAGGCGGCGGGTATAGCGCTGGACCGGCTGCTGTGGGTGCAGTGCGGACGTCACTTGCAGAATGCGCTGCAGGCGGCCGATATGATCCTGCACGGGGGCGGCTTCCGCGTGACGGTGCTGGACCTGTGCGAGTTCCGGGCCGAGGAGTTGCAGCGGGTACCGCTATCGTGGTGGCACCGGTTCCGGCTGGCGGTGGAGAATACGCCGGGGCTGCTGCTGATTACGGCGGGGCAGCCGGTGGCGCGGCAATCGGCGACGACGCAGATTCAGTTGGCGCCGCGGACGGCGAAATGGAGCGGGAACCTGCTGCGGGGTTTGGACTTGGAGGCCAGTCTGCGCAAGCCGATGCGCGCGGAGACGGCCCGGCTGCGGGCCCAGGCGGGATGAGCGATGTTTGCCTGTATCCATCGCCAGAGCGGCTTGGCGGAGCATTTGCCGGTATTGGCGGCGCAGTTCGCCAACGGCTATGAGCAGTTAGACGAAGACACGATTCTGTTTTCGGTGGCGGGGCTCGGCCGGCTGTTCGGCCCGGCGCCGCAGTTAGTGGCCGAGATTGCGCGGCAGGGGGAGGCGCTGGGCGTAGCCGGAAACATTGCCATGGCGCGGCATCCGGATACGGCGGCGCTGGCGGCGCGGCACTGCGCAGGGGTGACGATTCTGCCGCCGGGGCAAGAGGGGGAGATTCTGGGTCCGTTGCCGGTAGGGGTGCTGCCGGCGAGCGCGGCCACGCTCGATACGTTGGCGCGGTGGGGCGTCGAAACGATCGCCGATTTTCTGGCGCTGCCGCCGCTGGGGGTATTAGAACGGCTGGGGGACGAAGGCGGCCGGTTGCAGGCGTTGGCAGAGGGCCGGGGGCAACGTGTGTTACAACTGGCGCGGGCAGCCGAGGAGTTCACGGCGGTGCGGGAGTTGGAGACGCCGGTGAGCAATCTGGAGCCGCTACTGTTTGTGGTTTCGAGTTTGCTGCACGATCTGGTGAAGCGGGTGGTGGCAACGGGCAACGCTGTCATCGAATTGAGCCTGCAATTGGAGATGGAACGGTGGGAGGTGAGCGAGCGGACGATCGGCTTCCCTGCCCCGGTGCAGGATCCGCGGACGCTGTTGAAGCAGGTGCAGTTGGCGCTGGAGGCGGACCGGCCGCGGGGTCCGGTGGTGGGGGTGCGGCTGGAGTTGCGGCCGACGCCGCCGCGGGCGGTGCAGAAGGGGATGTTTACGCCGAACGCCCCGGAGCCGGAGCGGCTGCAGACGCTGCTGGGGCGGTTGGCGGCGTTGACGGGCCAGGGGACGGTGGGGTCGCCGGAGCTGTTGAACACGTACCGGCCGGACGCGTGGCGGCTGCGGCAGCGGAACTTGTTTGCGGCGGGGACGGCGACGGCCGTGGCCGCGGCGCCGGCGTTGCAGTTGGCGCTGCGGCTGTTCCGGCCGGCGTTGCCGGCGCGGGTGCGATTGGCGGAGGGGCGGCCGGTGGAGTTGCGGGCACCGGGCGTGGAGGGGGCGATGGTGGCGGCGGCGGGCCCGTGGCGGACGACGGGCGAATGGTGGGCGGAGACGGCGTGGGCACGGGATGAGTGGGACGTGGCGGTGCCGGGTGCGGGGCTGTACCGCATCTATCGCCAGCATCTGGGGGACGTCTGGTTTGTGGACGGGGTCTATGACTGAGTGCCGAAGCGGGCAATTTCGCCGAGGGTGGCGGAAGTCGCGCGAGCGTAGGCGTCGGGATGGAGCAGGATCTGCGTGCCGCGGACGCCGGCCGAGATGGAGATGATGTCCCAGAGCTGGGCTGTCTCGTCGAGGTACACCGGGAAGTCCTTCTTCGGGCCGAGCGCGGTGACACCGCCGCGGATGAAGCCTGTCAGCGGCTGCACCTCCCTGAGCGGAACCAGTTCGACTTTGCGGTCGCCGCTGAGCTTGGCAAGGGCCTTGAGATCGAGTTCCATGTTGCCGGGGATGACCGCGAAGCAGAGCCCTTCGCGGTCGCCGCGGACCAGGAGCGTTTTGAAAACCTGCTCCGGCGGCAAGCCAACTTTTGCGGCGACAGTGATGGCGTCGAGGTGATCTTCGTCAACCTCGTAGGTGCGCAGCTCGTGGGGGATGCCCATGGTTTCGAGCAGGCGGACGGCGTTCGTTTTCATAACGGCTATGCCTTATTCTAAAGGCCATGCGCTGGTTCGTTTTTCTATTCACGGCCGTAATGGGCGCCCAGTCCCCGGACGCTTGGCAGAAGAAGGGGGAGGACACGTTTCGCGCCGGGAAGTTCGCCGAAAGTGTGGCGGCCTTCGATGAGGTCTTGAAGCTGGCGCCAACGTACTCGGCGCAGCACTGGCAGCGGGGGATCTCACTCTACTACGCCGGGCGGTTTGAAGACTGCCGAAAGCAGTTTACGCTGCACCGGACGGTAAACCCGGAGGACGTGGAGAACGCGGTGTTCCATATGCTGTGCGCGGCGCGAATCGACGGGTTGGCGAAGGCGCGGGAAAACCTGATCCCGATTACGTCCGACTCGCGGCCGGGAATGATGCAGGTGCATGCGCTGTTTGCCGGCACGGGGACCACCACGCAAGTGATGACTGCGGCCAAGAACGGGGGGCCGACGTCGATGTTCTACGCCTTCCTCTACTTGGGCTACTACGAAGAGACGGCGGGACGGCGCGAGGCGTCGAAACAGTATTTCCGCGAGGCCAACCGGCTCGCCGGGGCGGACTATATGGGCGACACCGCGCGGGTGCACTGGAAGGCGCTGCAGGATGGGAAGCTGCCGTAGATGCCGACGACTCCTTTTGAGGAACTCGCGCACAACGGACACGCTCCGGCACTGCAGGATGGGCGAGTTCCTCGCCCATTGGCGCCGTGCCTTCGCGGCCTGTGCGCTTTTGAGATGCTGGCGGCGATTCTTGCCAAACTGCCGGAGAAGACGGGCCGGACGCTTGCAGAGTGGACCGTGCTGGTGGAGGCCGCGGGACCGATGGAGAAGAAGGCGCGGGTGGCCCGGCTGAAGGCGGAGCACGAGTTGGGGACCGTGACGGCGCAAGTGATTGTGGGGAAGATAGACGGGTCGGTAGACGTGTACGAGGACCAGGAAGGGCTGGTGAACGGCCAGTACGGCGGCCCGAAGGCAGCGCTGCGGCCGCTGTATGAAACCTTGATCGCGATGGGACGGGCTCTGGGCGAGGACGTAACAGTGAAGCCGTGCCGGACATATGTGACGCTGTCACGGCGGAGCCAGTTCGCCGTGATCCAGCCGACGACGCGCACGCGGATCGACCTGGGCCTGAGTCTGCGCGGCGTCGATTGCGACCTGACGCCGGTGAAGAACCTGGGCGGCGGCGAGGCGATTACGCACCGGATTCCGGTTGCCGCGGCGGCCGACATTAGGCCGGCCGTACGGAAATGGCTTACGAAGGCCTACACGCTCAACGCAAAAAGCGCTGGATCACGTTCGCGGTAATCCGGGAGACGTCGACATCCGGGAAGAGCGCCGAGACCCAGGTGATGGAGCCGACCGATAAGACGGAGCCGCCGGAAGGCGTATCGAAGGTGACGATTTCCGCGCCGCCGTCGTCAACGTTGGCGCCCTTAGCGAGGAGAACGGTATTGGCAGGGGAAGACGCACTGCGCTTGTCGGTCTCGTGGCCTGAAGCGCCGCCGGGGACACGTTCGTGGAGCGTCTTGTGGCCGAACTCGTCACCGTTCTTGAGTCCGGTGCCGGCGAAAATCCAATGGTCGGCGTCGATGACGCGGTAGGGGGCCGAGGTCATTATGCCGGTTTCGGTACAGACCACGCCAAGGAGATTGGCTTCCGACTCGAGCGTCCGGGCCATGCGGCTTTCAAAGCGGCCGCACATTTCGCCGTGTTCGCTGTAGAGGTGGGAGAGGCAACGCATGGCGCCGTCCTCGGCGAGGGTGACTTCGCAGTTCAAACCGTTACCGGCGAGGTAGAGAAATTTGCCGCCGCGCTCGAACACCCAGCTTTTTACGCGGAGATACATCTCTCGCGTCCAGTATTCGGGATGAACTGCGACGATCAGGATCTGATAGGCGTCAAGATCGAGGGCGCCATCGTGGAGTTGGGCTTCGGCATAGAGGTCATAGTCGAAACCTTCGCGCTCGAGCCAGCCGTAGAGACGCCATTCGCCGGGGACTTGGCCGCATTGGACGCGTCCGGGAATGGGGTCCGTAATTTCGCCATCGATGAGTAAGTGGTTGTTGGGCTCCGGGCGGTCGAAGGAGAGCGGAAGATACTCGTCGTCGGACGGGCGCCAACTACCGAATGGGAGGCCGTCGGTGTATCTGCTCAGGTCCTGGCGCGAATTGACAACCGGGGTTGCGGGCAGATGAGTGGGATTGACGTAGTTACTGCGGCCGCCGTAGTTATTGTAGGCGTTCCAGTTATTGGTGGCGGCGAGGACGGCGATTTTCGCCGTGGGTCGGGCCGGGGAGACGATCCAGGGGAAACTGAAGGAGCGGCCCGAGGGAGTGCGAGCCCAGAGGTAGTAGAGGCCCGAGCGTTCGGGGGCCTCTACGATGGGGGGCGAGGGGTAACCGTCGTTGTTCCAGTGGACGCCGGTCTGCGTGAAGTCGCCGTCTGGCAGGATCTGCCGGTTGGCTTGAGGGCCATGTTCGTCGACCCAGCCGACCATGCGGACGTACTCCTTCTTGAGGCCGTAACGCCAGAGGGTGAGTTGATACTGCTCGTTCGAATGGATACGGTATTCGCTCTTGCCGCCTGCGGCTACCCACTTGGGCCACATATAGCCGATGAGTCCGTCCGAAAGGAGGCGGAATTGGGGCGGGTTAGTCAGGTCGACGGTGACGGTTTTGGAGCCGAAGCCATCCTTGGCGAGAGTTACTTTGTAAGTGCCGGGGGGCAGGTCGCCGTAGAACGCGCCTCGGGCCGAGGAGTGGAGGACGGTGACGTCGCCGGTGGAGGATTCAAAATCGGCGATAACGCCGGGGAGAGCCAGATACATCTCTTCGCTGACATAGGCAAGAACACGCATGTTCCTCGAATTGTATAGCATGGGCGGAATGCGACTTTTTGCGGAAATGAACCGGGAGCAACTTCGTGCGGCGGCTCCGGAGAGCTTGGCGATTCTGCCGATCGGGGCGACCGAACAGCATGGCCCGCACCTGGCGACGGGCATGGATTTCTTGACGGTCGAACGGATTACGCGAGCGGCGGCCGAGCGAAGCGGCGTGGCGGCGATTGTGACGCCGACGCTGCCGTTTGGCTCGTCGCACCACCATCTCGTATTTGGCGCTACGCTCTCGCTGGGGACGGAGACGTATCTGGCGGTATTGAAGGAACTGCTGAATTGCCTGGTAGACGACGGATTCCAGCAAATTTTTGTCGTGAACGGGCACGGCGGCAATCAGGACTTGATGCGGTTGGCAGTACGCGATGTGCGGCGAGAGCGGAACGTGCTGCTGGGTTGCGCGGCGTACTGGGGTCCTCGCGGTCCGGGCCATGCCGGGGAGTGGGAGACTTCGCTGATGATGGCGGCGCGGCCGGAGTTGATCGATCTGACGGCCGATTTCTGGAACCCCGAGCGGGAGCCCGACTGCCGGCAGGACCGTCCGGATTTCTGGAAAGCGATCAACGGCTATACGGATGATCCGCGGGCGGCGACGGTGGAGCGGGGTCAAGCGTTGACGGAAGAGATCGTCAATGAGCTGGCTGGAATTCTGCGCGATTTCGTGATGAAGTAAGGGGCTTATGACACGCCGCGAACTGCTTGCATTCGCCTCTGCCGCCGCCGTTCAGGCCGCACCCGGAGCGCCTGTGATTGATACCCACGTTCACCTTTGGGAGCCGGCTAAGTTCCCTTATCATCCGAAGGGGTCCTATGCTCCTCCCGCTGAGCCCTTGGAACCGTATGTGGAGTTCGTCAAGAAGGCCGGGATCGACCACACCGTGATCGTGCATCCGGAACCCTATCAGGACGACCATTCGTACCTGTGGCACTGTTTGCAAGAGCCACGCTTCAAAGGGACATTGCTGCTCGACACGATCGACCCGGCCACACCGGGGAAGATGCGGGAATTGGTAAAGGCCCATCCGAAACGGCTGGTGGCTCTGCGGATCCATGCGATGAACGGCCCGGGGCAAGCGCCCGAAAGGGGCGGAGCGATCAAGAATCGCGACTTGACGGACCCGGGTGTGGCCATGTGCTGGAAGACGGCGGCGGACTTGGGCCTGGCCATTCAGATGCACTTTGTGCCGACGCAGGCCGAGAAGATCGGTGTGCTCTGCGCCAAGTTCCCGGGATTGACGGTGGTGCTCGATCACATGGGCCGGTGCGGGACCAAGAAGGGCGGCATAGAGGCCGTAATGGCGCTGGCGAAGCACCCGGGGACGATCTTCAAATACTCCGGTTGGAGCTACTTTGAAACGCCGGTGGCACCGGTGGTGAAGCGGGCGTACGAGGCGTTCGGACCGGACCGGATGATGTGGGGCGGACTGGGGATGAACGCGGCCGAATATGCGAAGAACAAGGCGTTGTTTGCCGAGCACTTGGCATTTACGAGCGCGGCAGAGCAAGCGAAGATCCGCGGGGCGAACGCAGCGCGGATCTATGGGTTCTTAGCGTAGCCTTAGCATTCCTTAACTCGGCGTTTCGATTGGGCGCGGTTAGAGTGGGGTTGGAACTACTATGAAATCCCTCACTCTTTTCTTCACGTTGAGCACGCTGATGCTCGCCCAACCCCGGCGCGGCGGTCCCGCGATGGCGATGCTGGATACCGACCTGGACGGCATCATTACGGCTGCGGAGTGGAAGAACGCCGCCTCCGCCTTAGGAAAACTGGACAAGAACTTCGATGGGCAAGTGACGCCGGATGAGATGCGGCCTCCGGGTCCGCCTCCGGGTGGCGGCGCTGGCCCCGGGGGCGAGGACATGGCCGCCCGGCTGATGTCCTTTGACAAGGACAATGACGGCAAGCTGAGCGCGGCGGAACTGCCGGAGCGCATGCAGGGCATGATGGCGCGGGCCGACAAGAACAACGACGGCTTTCTGACTAACCGCCATTTCTCACCAGCATCCGGCTTTGCCGCAAAAAGTACCTTTTCGGCCTCTTTTCGCAAATACCGCGAAAGCCGTCCTCCTTTCGCCGAACCCTAGCAGGTTCCCTCGCTCGCCAATCCCGTGGCAAGGCTCTAATCGCTCGCAAACAGCCCCTTCCGCCCACAGCTCCGCCCGCCGGACCCCGCCGCCTTTCCCCCCTCGC
>JBBQRA010000015.1:0-42336 GCA_038215275.1 Bryobacterales bacterium
ATTCCGACTAACGCGTCCAACTGGTGGGTGCCCGTGAGCACGCCGGAACCGGGGCGCTGCTCGTTGAAGCGGGTGTAGCGAAGCTCCGGGGTGATGCGGATTTTCGGAAGTTTGAACTCGACGCCGCCGCTGGCGACGATCCCTTTGCGGTTGTCGAGCCCCGGGATGTCATTCAGGCGCTGGAACATGTAGCCCCCGCCGATGGTGGGCCGGATGAGAATCCCCGGGAAACGGTACTTGGCCATGAGGGGAAATTCCCAGGAGTTGATGCCAGCACCGTGGCGGTAGAGGGCGTTGAGCTCGATGCCGAGCCCGGCGGGCAGGCGCAGTTCAAACATGGGTCCGACGACGTAATCGCCATCGCGAAACTTGGTGAGCTGAGGACGGATGAACTCGGAGGAGTCCTTCAGCGGGACACCGCCTTTGACGCCGAAGCCGATATTCTGAGCCGGAAGTAACGTGGTAGCGGCCAGGAGCAGAGGGAAGAGGCGAGTCATGTCCTTATTGTAGTTCGCATTACGGAGCAATCTGGGGAGAGCACTATCCGCTCTGGTCCACTGTACTGGCGTGATCCTGCATCTTCTCTGGCGACCGGCGCGTGCTGCCGACCCGGCGGCCGAACAGCAATTGCAATTTGCGCGGATGTTAGCGTACGCCCAACAGCGGACCCGGTTCTATCAGGAGCGGAGCGAGGCGAGGTCTCTCGCAGAGCTGCCGCAAGTGGAATTGCTCGACTATCTGCGGCATCCCGAGCGGTTCGAGGTGGCTTCGGCGCCGGCGCATCCGCTTCAGGAGTTGGAGTATCCAGTGGGAAAGGCCCCGCGGACGGCGGTGCTGGGCCAGGAGATTCGCGGCAGTTGGCGGGTGCGGAGTTTTTCGGGTTACCGGAGCGAAAAGTTAGCGCAGTTCGCGCCGCAGGCGTTGGCAGCGCCGGGGGATACCATCCGGGCCTTGGCGCACAGCATTGAAGAGGGCGAGATCCAATGGCGGCCATTGAGCCAGTCGCTGGTTGTGTTCACGGATGTGGTGCGGGGTTCGCTCAGCGAAGAAGACCGGGACTATTTTTGGCGGATATTTCAGGTGCCGATATTTGAGCAGTTCCGCGGCTTCGCCGGCGAGTTACTGGCGCAGGAGTGCGAGGCGCATGACGGAATGCATGTGAACTTGGCGAATGCGATATTCGCCGTTGGACCGGAAGGTCACTTGGAAGTCAGTTTCTTACGCAATCCGCGTGCGCCGTTGTTCCGGCTGGCCACGAACTTGAGGGCGCGGCTGGCCGAGGAGCGCTGCGCCTGCGGGCAGATAACTCCCCGATTGCTGGACATCCGGCGCCGCCCGATGGTTTCGGCTTCGTACCGGCGGCTGGTGGTGGTAAACTCTTAGTGCAACGTGCCTTGGGCGCATGTGGCGGAATTGGCAGACGCCCCGGATTTAGGTTCCGGTACTCGCAAGGGTGTGGAGGTTCAAGTCCTCTCATGCGCACCAACAGAAACTCTCAAGGGACTCCGGTACTCTAATGAATATGAAACATTGGTTTTCTCCGCTCGCTGTACTCACTCTTCTCGCGCTGCCATTGGCAGCAGAAACTGGTTACGTGCGCGTACGTGCCTCGCCGACTGGGGCTGGTCTGTTTGTTGACGGGAAGTATGCCGGCCCCGCGGGCCGGTTCTCGGTGCCGGAGAAATGGCCGGTTGAGGCTGGCTCTCGTGAGATTACCTTGAAAGATCCTCGGTACGAGGACTTCACGGCAAAGGTGGATGTGACGGCGGGCAAGACGTCGAAGATGCGCGCCAAGCTGAAAAAGCGCGATGTGCCGCAGGGTCCGTTCGGCCGGCTCCGGCTGCGCGGTGGCGAGCCGGAATCGTTCTGGTCGGTAGCACAGGGTGATACCGGTCCGTTCTACCTGAATGGCCGATTCATGGGCCATGTGGACGAGTTGAACAACGGCGGCGGCGGTTTGTTGGTTCCGGCTGGGACGTATGAACTCCTGGTGGAGAGCCAGGTTCATGGAACCGTCAAAAAGAGCATCACCATCGAAGCCAACAAAGTAAACCGCGTCGACTACGGCGGGAAGAGCGAACAGTAACCGCTACCGCGTCACCTCATCATAGAGGGGCGGCAGCGTACGATTGAACATCCGGCCCGGCTCCCATCCCAGGGAAGCCGGGTCGAATGCTTTTACGGCGTCCTCTTTCGACAACCCTTTCCGCTTTAGCTCGCTCATCTTCCGGACCATGCCGTCGACCTTGTCGCGAAAGACTTTTAGATCTGCCTTGGTGTATATGGGTCCATGGCCGGGGATCACGGTATCGAAATCGAGGGCCAGAACACGGTCCAGGGTCGCTACCCATTCGATGCCCGATCCGCCGTTGGCATAGTCGATGAACGGGCCGGGCGCGGCAACGATGTCGCCGGTGTGGATGAGCCGCTTTTGCGGAAAGAGAATGACGACGTCGCCGTTGGTGTGGGCGCGGCCGAGGTGGATGGCCTGGAGCTCGACACCACCGAGGCTAATCGTGATGGAGTCTTTGTAGCCGATGCGCGGGATGCCGGGCATCGAGCCCTTAATCATGTTCGCGCGCGCATTTACGTGGGCCAGGATCTCCATCGGTTCCTTCGCGGCCAGCCCTGCGTTGCCGCCGGTGTGGTCGCCATGGTGATGGGTGTTGAGCAGGTACCGGATGGGCTTGTCGCTCAACTTCTTTGCCGCTTCGTAGATCTGCGGGACGTTCGGGGCGAACTTGTCGTCGATGAGGATGGTCCCCTCGCTGGTCGTCACAACCGCCACATTGCCCCCTGCGCCCTCGAGGACGTGTACGCCATCGGTGACCGGAATCAGTTTGAGCGGCTCGGGTGGAGGCAGTTGGCTCCAGGCGAGTAGACCGGCCAAGCCGGCGACGGAGACAGCGAGAAGGCGGGACATGCTCCGCCGAGCATAACAGGATTTCGGCTACGGGCGAGAGAGATCGATACCGATCTTTTTCAACTCTTCGGCGTAGTAGCGGCGCTGCAGCAGATCGAACTCTTCGCTGCCTTCAAGGATCTCGCGCTTTTGCTTACGCACCTTTTCGCGGGAGGCCTTGTCGATTTTGTCTTCGGCGACCAGCAGTTCGGTGAAGCCCTTCACAATCTCAAGCCGGATATCATTTTCCGGTTTCTTTAGCCGGAACTCGCGGGATCGGCGGAAGGCAGAGATCAGCTTGTGCGAGATGTCGGTGATCTTGTCGCGGGAAAGCTTCATCGCATCGCCCGTATCCCGGCCCGAGGCACGGATTACCTTGCGCTCAGCGATCAACTGGTTCTTGATCTTGCGAAACATGTCCGAGTAACTGATCTGGTTCTCGCGCATGTAGTTGGCATACTGCTCGAGGATGTCGCGCACCTCGTCGTTGAGTTTGTCCTCGGCGGAGAGCTCTTCAATGATCAGTTCGCTGACGACCGGCGTCGCTCTGGCGGGATCGGCGACTTCAACATAAAACGGGTTGATGCGCTTGATCAGTTGGCGGGAGAGGTACTCGATCAGTTCCTTCGGAAGAAGCATTGGGTGTCAGGGATGAGTGTATCAAACGCCTAGCGGAGGCCGGGCAAATATCGCCAGCGGGTACGGGCGCGATAGGCGGAGTAGGCCGTGCCCGCCGACGCCGATTCTTCGTGAGCGAGGCGGAGTTCGGAGCCCGCAAGGTACAGCGCAAGCGCCGGGACCGTCCGCCAGCCAGCGGCGGCGAGGGCGGCCGTGGCGGCAAGCAGCAGGAGAAAGGCGAGGTACATGGGATGGCGTACGAGAGCGAACGGGCCGGTGGTGACGAGGCCGCCGCGGCGTCCGGCGACGACGGTGGCCAGATAGAGCGCCGCCCCGGCCGGAGCCAGGATGAGCCCAAGGATGAGCTCGACAGGGGTGGGCCGCAAGGGACCATCGGGAAGGAAAAGCGTGATCACCAGCACGCCGGCCAACTGCAGCAGGGTTCCGGGCAGATGATGATGGACAGGCGCGGTCTGGCGGGTGGGACGGAGGCTCCAAACAGCGCCGGCCGCCACCACCACCCAGGAGAGTAGGTAAACGAGAAAGGAGAGGAGTCGCAGCGAAGGCACCGGCTCCCAGTGTAGACTCTGCTATTGCACTGTCAGGCTGCCCGGTGTGTCTGTGGCTGATTGCATCCGAGACCACTCCACTGGCTGCGCCGTGTAACCGGACCGGAGTTCCCTGGTTTGCTAAATATTAGATGCCGTGGTGTCGCACCGAGCGGCACCGGGTTGCAGCCAAGCTATTACGGGAGCCCTGTCGACGCTGTTTTAGCCGCCGGAGCAGATGTTCAGGACGCCGAGATCGTCGGCGCCGTTCGCATGAAGGGCCGAGTGGTGGTGAGGCCTTGAAGGCCCTGGGCAGGTCGGGCAGTTTCGCGATGCATTATCTTGTATCGGGATATCTTGTATCGGGAACGTGCGCGCAGCCTGAGGTTGGCGTAGAATCCGCGCAGACCAGTTCAGAGAGGGAATCCTCATCGGGCACGAAACTTCTAAGATGATAGTGTAACGACGATATGAAGACTTCGACCATTCAGCAAGCCGATTGGCAAGGCGTGTTCTCAGTACCACCGCTCGCGCGGCATCGCGACACCGCACGTTCCATTAACTGGGAGGCCAGCGCCAGGATCGCCGCCCATATCCATAAGGGCGGGGTGACTCGCCTGCTCTATGGGGGGAACGCGTTTCTGTATCACATCACCCTCGCCGAGTTCGAGGCTCTGCTTGATTGGCTCTCTTCTTTCGATGACGCCCTGTGGGCCATACCCTCCGCCGGGCCGAGCTTCGGCCGCCTGATCGACCAGGCGCCGTTACTGCGGCGCTACAAGTTCCCCACCGTCATGCACCTGCCCTGCGGTGATCCTCGCGACGCCAACGGGCTCGAAGCCGGACTCACCGACTTCGCTAACGCCTGCGGTCTGCCGCTCATCCTATATCTCAAAGAAGAAAACAATTTCGGGGCCGACAAGCTGGCCGGGCTCGACGCCCTGGCGCGCATGGTTGACAAGGGTCTGTGCATCGGAATCAAGTACGCCGTGGTGCGGCAGGATCCCAGCGTGGATGCCTATCTGACGGCGCTGCTCGAACGCGTCGACAAGTCAATCGTCGTCAGCGGCATCGGCGAACGGCCCGCTATCGTTCATCTGCAACAGTTTGGCCTGCCAGGGTATACCACGGGCAGCGGCTGCATCGGCTCGGCGTGGACGCAGCAGATGTTCGAACTCTGCCAGCAGGGCGATTGGGAAGCCGCGGCGGCGATCCGCGAAAGGTTTATCCCGCTCGAAGACATCCGCGACGCACTCGGCCCGGCCCGGGTGCTCCATGCCGCGACCACCGCCGCCGGTATCGCCGAAGCCGGCGCCATCCCCCCGTTCATCACCGAACTCGCCGCGGAACAATTGGCTGCTTTGGCCGGCGCCGTCGAGCCGCTGCAATTCTAAGGAGTCAGTCCCGATGCTAAGACGAACTTTCCTCGCCGCGATGGCTCCGGCGCAGCAGCCAGTGATCGATACCCATATTCACCTGTTCGACCCCCGGCGGCCGCAAGGCATCCCCTGGCCAAAGCCGGAGAATAAAACGCTCTACCAGCCGGCGCTACCGGACCGGTACGGGAAGCTTTCGGCGCCGCACAACGTGGTGGGCGCGGTGATGGTGGAGTGCAGCCCGTGGGTGGAAGACAACCAATGGGTTCTCGACATAATGCGAAACGAACCCATTATGGTGGGAATGATCGGGAACATTGAACCCGGGCAACCCGATTTCGCCAAGCATCTCGACCGTTTCCGAAAGAACCCGCTGTTCTTGGGTCTCCGCTACGGCAACTTGTGGGACCGCGATTTTCACGGCGCCATCGGCAAACCGGCCGTGATTGCCGACATCAAGCGGATCGCCGACGCGGGGCTGACGATGGACAGCGCCAACCCGACGCCGCAACTGGTCTCCGATCTTGTCCGGGTGACGGACGCCGTGCCGAGCCTGCGGGTCGTCGTCGATCATCTCCCGCAGATTGAGCCGCCGGCGGACCTCGCCAAGCTGGCACAGCGGCCGCAGGTGTTCATCAAGATCTCCGAGGTCCTTCGCCGAGTCGACGGCAAGGTGTCGACGGACCTCGGGTTCTACAAAGCGCGGCTCGACCAGTTGACCGGCCTGTTCGGACCCGACCGTATTCTGTTCGGCAGCGACTGGCCGAACAGCGACAACTGGGCGCCATACGCCCAGGGCTTCGAACTCGTGAAGTCGTACTTTGCCCCAAAAGGGCCGGAGGCGATGGGTAAGTATTTCGCGCGGAATTCGCGGGCGGCCTACCAATGGAAACCGAGGACGCCGGAGCAACGCTCGCTCTAGAAACTTTAGGAACGCCGGGGGTTAAGTTTACGTCTCCCCTGCAGGAGTGCAATATGTTTCGGCCCCTCTTGCTCGCAGCTTTGGCCTCGGCCGGCCTGTTCGGCCAAGCGGACGACACCCCAGTTTTCCGGAGTGACGTGTCGCTGGTGCGTGTCGATGTCCAGGTGCTCGACCGGACCTCGCGGCCAGTGACCCACCTGCAGAAGGAAGACTTCGTGCTGCGGGAGAACGGCAATGAGTTGCCGATTCTGAACTTCGCCAGCGAGAAGATGCCGATCGACATTCTTTTCCTGCTGGACGTAAGCGGCAGTATGAGGCCGCACGTCGAGCGGATCGCCCGCGCTGCCCAGTCTGCACTCGACACCTTGGGGCAGGAGGATCGGATCGCCATCATGGTGTTCGACCGGCAGACGCGCACGCGGCTGCCGTTTACAGTGGTGGGCGACCGCGTGTACCAGGAGTTCGACAGTGTGCTGGACCGGGAGCGGTTCAATGGCGGAACAGACATTACGCGCGGCATGCTGGACGCCGCGGAATACATGCGGCGTAATTCGCGGAAGGATGCCCGGCGTGGGATCATCATCCTGACCGATGACCAGACCGAGTTCGACCGGGACGACGAGCGCGTGGGGCAGGCGTTGATTGACGCTGACTCCGTCATGAGCGCCCTGCTGGCCCCGGATGCGATAGGAAACCGGCGCGGGATTCCAGGCGGTGGCGGAGGCTATCCGCCCACCGGACGGGGCAGGAGCGGCGGTGGTTGGGGTGGCTTAGGCACGATCATTCTGGGTGGTGGCGGCTATCCAGGGGGCGGGTATCCAGGCGGAGGCAGAGGCGGTGGTGGTGGCGGGGTAAGCCTCGGAAGGATGAAGTCCGCCGGAACGGCGGAGATCGCGCAAGCCTCCGGCGGCGAGAGCATGCCGGTGGACAGCGCGGCGGCCCTGGAGACGACGGTGGCGCGGCTGCGGCAGCGTTATGCCCTGTACTTTAATTTGCCGGCTGGAGCCCGCCAGGGCCAGTCGCGGCGGATTCACGTGGCGTTGGCTGGAACGGGCGCGACGCGCTACCCCAATGCAGAGTTGCGCTACCGGCAAAACTATCTGGCGCCGATGTCGAACGACAGCGATCCGAACGTGACCGTGATTTCGGAGACGAAGCCGGACGCTCCGGCGGCGAACTCCGAGGACCGGCCCATATTCCGGCGGC
Source organism: Bryobacterales bacterium (assembly GCA_038215275.1). GTDB lineage: Bacteria > Acidobacteriota > Terriglobia > Bryobacterales > Bryobacteraceae. Next base: position 7,573 of record JBBQRA010000015.1, read on the forward strand.
GGCCTGTCGGGGACGGAACCGGGGGGGGCCGGGGGCCGAATCCGCAGGTTGGCGCCTCGGAAAGACCCATTCCAGCTCCCGCGCCGACGGCACCGTCGACAGGCGGTTGGCGCAGGGCCGACGCCAAGGACGCACCGATACCCGTCTCCGCGGAAACCGCTCCCGTGGAGGCGCCCACTCCGGCGCCAGCACCGGCGGCGGAACCGAAGAAAGGCGGTTGGCGAAAGGTGACGGACCCGGAGCCGGCGCCGGTTCCTCCGAAACAGCCGTAGCCGAGTTGCCGGGGCGCATCGCAACGAATACCTCGCTAGCCGATCCCTTCGTGGTTGGCCAGGAACCGCACCGCCAAACAGCTTTAGCCTAGTTGCCCGCGCGCACCGGAATGAATAGTTGCTGGCCGTTTGCTTCGCCGTTGACGTTCACCTTCAGGGAGAGGTCGCCATTCGGAGTTCCGGGGGGAACACGAACGTTAAACTGATAAACCCCAACCAGACCGGATGCAAGGCCAGCGTAGAGGACTTCAGCCTTTTCCGCGCCGAACTCAAACTCCACCGGGGCCGTGATGTTCGCAATCGACTCCACGACGCGGCCAGCGATCTGGACAGTAGCTGGGTTCACTGGACCGAAGCCGATCCCATAGAAGAGGAGGATGTCATTCGGCTTGGCCGGAGCATCGGCAGTGACGAACGTGCCGTCCGTCGAACGAACCGTGGCGACAAACTGCTTGTCGCCTACTTTAAAACTGGCGGGGGCAAGCAGTCCCGGGGCGAGAGGCCGCAACGGCAGCGCGAAGGCCGCACTCTGTTCGTTGCGATTGATGACGACGATGCCCACTTCGCCACCGGTGGGAAGTCCTAAGGGCAGCTGGACATTAATCTGGTTCTTGCTGACGTAGTTGATAAACGCGGGCAAGCCGTTGGCAGTTACGCGGACGCTCTCCAGCGTCGTCGGGGCGGCTCCAGCGACGAAGTCCGACGTATTCCAGCCTCGACTCACTTCGCCAGCCAGGTTCGTACCGTAAATCTCGATGTAGGAGCCGGGAGCGGCATAGGGCATACCGCCGAAATTACCGGCAGAGATAATGCCACCGGCAGAGATTTCAGGGACGGGCGTCTCGTCAAGAATGGTGATGGAGCGGACGAAGACGATGTTGGAATCATTCACCGTCTGGCCCGAACGATAGTTGAGCAGCGGGATATCGGTAAGTTCTGCCGAATTCAGCCGGAAAACCGGCGTCGCCGCAATGCGGTCCATATTGGCCAGCCCGTTTGAGACGCGGCCAAAAACCGTGAAACCTTGATTTTGATTGTCCAGGTTCGCAGCGTTGTTGGCGAGATTAAAGAACCACTGGTTAGTCGCACTATTCGGGTTGTTGCCAACCTTCGCCATCGCGATTGTGCCGCGCGAATTCGACGTCCGGAACTCGTTGACTACTGGAGGATCCTGGGCAAGCGCCCGGAAGGTGCCGGAATAGGTGAATCCGCCCCCCTGGATGATAAAACCGGGAACCGACCGATGGATGATCGAGTTGTTATAGGTCCCCCTGCGAACGTAGTTCAAAAAATTCTGCACGGTGGCCGGCGCGGAGCCGGGCAACAGGAGGACATCAATATCACCAAGCGACGTGTTGAAACGAACCGTCGGGCCAGTCGCTAACTGCGCCCAAAGCCCAGAGGCGGCCAAGAGGCCCCCGGCGAGAGCCAAAACCATGCGCTTCTTCATGGACCATATTCTATCGTTTTACCGAGGAGAGGTAGGTTAAACCTTGCCACACAGAAGAAAACGAGCCACTTGCGCCGGCGGCGTCGCACGAACCGTAAGCGATTGGTGCGCCGAACGGCCCTCCACCATGACTTCCCCGCCCCGCCGATGCACCCGGTAAGCGGCATCGGCGCCCGTGTGCGCCTGCAGCGAATCGAGCGGCCAGTCCGAGTCAGCTATCATCCGGATTCCTCCGGGACCGCCCGTCAGAATCGTCCAGTTCGTTCCCTCAACGCTGCTTTCAGCCGTCTGCAGGATGGATTCGGCGTTCTGTAAAAAGGCGTTCACACTGAGCTTCTCGACGAATTCTCGCAGGGTTTGAGCGTATAATTGCGGCATGCGGCTGAGCATTCTGGCATTGGCGCTGAGCCTTGGTTTATTCGCGGCGGAGCGAAAGTTCCCCGCGGGCGAATATGAGGATGACCGGATCCAGATCAAGGCCACGGTCTATCCCGACCGGGCCGACATCAAGCGGCTGCTCGGCAGCGACTTCGATGGTGCCATCATTGTTGTCGAACTCACGGTAACCCCGCTGGGCGAAGAGCCACTCGACATCCAACGCGAGCAGTTTCAACTGTTCTCGACCCGCGATGCCCAGCGCTCTCCTCCCTTCCATCCGGCGCAACTGGCCGGACGAGGCGCGCTGGTGCTGGGCCAGGGCCAGGGAGGCGGCGGCACCTACGTCGGCAACAACCCGACCGGACCACGCATCGGCGGCATCCCCGGCATGGGAGGCGGCGTGCCGATGGGCAACGGCGGAATGGTGGGCGGCGGTGGCTCCAACACTGGCACCTCCGTTGAAAGCAAAGGCATGACCGACACGAAAGAGGACCCGACGCTACAATTGCTGAAAGAGAAGGTGCTGCCGGAAGGCAAGAGCCTGAAACCGGTGAGTGGACTGCTCTACTTCGGATTCGACGGAAAACAGAAGTCTAAGGACCTGGAACTCTTCTACCGTGGGCCAGCAGGAAAGTTCGCGGTACGATTTAAGAAGTGATCCACATCTCGGAACTCGATACCCCCGCTCTCGTAATCGATCTGGACGTCATGGAGCGCAATCTCCGACGAATGTCGGAATATGCGGCGTCGCACGGCATTCGGCTGCGGCCCCACACAAAAACTCATAAGATTCCCGCGCTTGGCCGACGGCAGCTGGAACTGGGTGCTTCTGGTTTGACTGTCGCCAAGGTCAGCGAAGCGGAGGTGATGCTCGCCTCGGGCGTCGAAGACCTGCTGATCGCCTACCCTCTTTACGGGCCCAAGAAGTGGCCGCGAGTGGCGGAAGTCGCAAAAAAGACGCGGCTTACGGTTTCGGTGGACAGTTTCGAGGTAGCCGAGCCTCTATTTTCTACGGGAGTAGAATTTCTAATCGAAATGGACGCCGGCTTAGGCCGCGTTGGCGTTCGACGGGAAGAAGTGGTGCCGCTAGCCAAACGGATCGGCCGGAATGTGCGCGGCCTAGCCTTCTATCCGGGACATCTGAAGTCGGACGACCCTGCCGGACTTCTACGAGTGTCGGAATTAGTACAGGAGGTGTTGCGCGACGCGGCGGCGGCTGGTATCGAATTTGAACTTGTAAGCGGCGGCTCCACCCCAACTATGTGGCAGTCCCACCTCGTCAAAGGGTTGAACGAGATGCGCCCTGGGACCTATATCTTCAATGATCGCAACACAATCGCCAGCGGCGCGTGCGGGTACGACGATTGCGCGGCCTCCATCCTCTGCACTGTCGTTTCGACAAGCGTAGCAGATCAGATGATCATCGACGGAGGGTCCAAGACCTTCACAAGTGACCAAACTTCAGCCGGCGGTTTCGGCGAGGTTCTTGGCAGCCCTGAGGCCTCCTTCATCAAGATGAACGAGGAACATGGCTACGTGAAGCTCAACGGCGCGAAGTTTAAGGTGGGGGATCGAGCGCGGGTGCTGATGAATCACGTGTGTGTGACCATCAATATGGAAGAGAGAATTTACGGGGTACGGGGAGAGGAAGTGGTGGAAACGTGGGAGGTTGCGGGGCGCGGCAAGCTGCAATAGCAGCCGCGCCCCTGGTGGGAGAATTACATCTTCACGGAGTCGATGTGGACGGAACCGTCCATCATCTTGCCGGTGATGGTGACCTTGTGGCCGATGTGTTCGGCCACCTTGTCAGCATTGTGGATCGGGACAACCTTTCCGTCTTCGGTGACGAACACGGCGGCGGAACCGCCCTTTACACAAGCCTTCGCGCAGGCCATAGACTTCTCAGAGGCATCGGCGTGCTTAGCGCCGCACTTGGCATCGGAAACAGTTCCTTTCCAAGTATCGGCGAAAGCGGCCACCGAGCAAAGAGCCATACACAGAGCAAATTTTTTCATAACTGGATAATCCTCCCTGGATTGTTGGGCCTCGAAACGCTGCTTCGACGGACCCGAGTTGAGTCTACTGTAAAACAGAAGTAGGAGCAACCGCCTTTATAATCCTGAACGGAGGAGGCGGATACTTCCATTCGAGGTATAGATGTGAATACTTGGCCCCCCGTTTCCAATTATTCCTTCGACGCGCCGTTTTGTTACGGAAGCGTCGCTGCCGGTGAGCGGGAACTCATTGGTGATCGTGCTGTTGGAAGTGCTCGCCGAGATCCGGGCATTACTGTCCGCCGGTAGCCGGAGCGTGACGCCACCGTTCGAAGTACGCGCCCGCATCTCGCTCCGAAGCGCCTGGCGGACCGTCACGTCCACACTCCCGTTGGTGGTCGAAAACCGTAGCGGCCGGTCGGATGGGGTTTCAACCAGTGTCGCGGTGATGGAACCGTTCGAGGTGGCGGCGTCGAGAGCGCCCTTCATCTCATCCACGGTCACGCGGCCGTTTGAGGTTCTGGCGGTAACTGGGCCGGTCATGTTGCGAATTTCAATTGCGCCGTTGGAAGTGGACAGGTCGAGCGTGCCCTGTTGCTGGCCGACACGGATGGCCCCATTCGAAGTCTGGACGCGGCCCGAACCGTCCAGGCCATCCAGGCGAACTCCGCCGTTCGAGGAGGCGATGCGTTCGAGCGTCGCCCGGCGGGGGAGGCGGATCGTGTACCGGGCACCGCTGTTGCCCCGGCGCTCGCCCGGCGGAATCGTCCGGATCGTCACTTGGTCAGGCGCCGCCGCACGGGCCTCCACGTGAATCTCAGCCAGTTGTTCTTTTGTGTTGGCGTACTTGCTGCCGCGGATCTCGATCTTGTCCTGATCCCAGCCAGTGATCTCCACCGAGCCGTTATAGTTGTCGAGCGTCAACCGTCCGGTGGCGCTGAGAGGGAAGTCGAACGAAAAATCCTCGAACTCGCGGTTTGCGTCGGAGAGGTGGTCGAGATCGCAGCTGGCGAGGAAGAGGGCGAAGGGGGCAAGCAGCAACAAGCGCATGCCCACTCATACGAAAGCGATCCGAAAAAGTTCCCTGGCTTACGATTCCTTGCTAGGCGCTGGCAAATTTGGCGATGGCCTCGGTGGTCCACCCGGCCTGCGGCAGGACTTCCAGGTTGCTGACTGCGGCGTAAGCCCGGCGCACCACCGCCGCGTCGAGCGGCCGTGCCGCGCCATCGACCGTACCGGCCAAGGTTACCCGGCGGTCTGCCAGGAATGCGGTCACCTCCGGCAGGTCGGTCGCGTTCAGAAAGCCCGGCACGAAGTTGGCGAAGGCGTGGTTATAGATCTCCGTCGCCGCCACGCTTTGAAAGCTAACCAGGCCACCCGAAATATAGATGCGGTTGATCTCGGGGATGATCGCCGCGGCGCACTGCGCCACGACGGTGAATTGGCCCTGAGCGGCCACCGCGATAAGCCGGTCCCGATGAGCCGGGTGCTGTTTCAGTCCGCGGACCACCGCCAGCAGGTCCGAAACGCGCTGGCCGAGCAGGGTGCGGCCCAGCATCAGCGAGGCCCAGGCGTAGGCCTCCTCTTCGTTATGGGAGCGAACGTAGCGCGGATTGCCGGGGCCGATTTCGGGCAGCAGATCACCGACGCCCCGCAGATCCGGAACGCAGACGGCGAAACCTTGCCGGGCGAGCGTTTGATGCAGTTCGTCCTCATGCCACCCCACGCGTCGGCCAGCGTGCTGCAGTAGGATGATCAGGGGCCGCTGTCCTGGAACCGGGCGGGGCGAATAGATCCAGGCAGGCACGAAGACGGAAGGCGCCGAAGCCACCTCAACGGCTTCAATGGTCACGCCGCGGCCGGGGAAGGTCTTGAGGACCGCGAACGGACCAGACGCCGGGGCATCCATTTGCAGCAGAAGGTCGAGCCCACGCGGCTGGCGGGGCGGCCGGTTCTTGCGTTGGAGCGTGAAGGGCGTCTGCGATTGGAGTGAATGGATCACGCTCGCTCGCTCGGTACACTGCAGCGTCTCCGGGGTTTCGACACGGGTTGGCGGCTCGTCCGTAATGGGCTGGGAGCCGGGCTTCATCCAGCGGAGAAACCAGTTGTAGACCTGCAGACGGGTATCGAATTCCAGCGAATGCGGCAGCGCCGTGCCGCCCCAGGCCAAATGATCCGGCTTGCCCAGAGTGCTATAGATCTTTTTCAGGTGCTGGAACTCCTCCCAGCCGCTGGCGATGTATTGAGGACTGTAGGTGCCAAGGAAGTCCTTGTCGCTTACCGTGAGCAGCATGGGCTTCGGCGCGAAGGGGTACAGCGTGTCCCAACGGTCAAAGTTGGCGGGCGCTGCGGAGATGAGATTCTGTTCCGCATCGTCGGTCGAGCCGGGGGCGGAGAAGTCTTTGCAGGCGAAGTTCTCGGTATTCGCACTGGTGAGGACGGCGCAGGTCAACCGGTCGTCGACGGCAAGCAGGAACATGGAGTCGGTCCCGCCACCGGATTGGCCGGTGGTGGCGACGTTGCGGCGATCGACATAGGGAAGCGAGAGGAGGTAGTCGAGCGAACGAACAGCGTCCCAAGTTTGCAGGCGTGTTGCCGTGTCGCCCGTGAGCAGCATCTGCCAGCCGGCGACGGAATGCTCGTCGTCGGCACTCGAGAAGCGGGAGTTTTTGCCGGAGGCATCGGGATAGTAAATGCGTTCGCCTTGCCCTTGAGGATCGAAGCCGAGGACGACGAAACCAAGCTGCACCAAGCCTTGGGCGCAACGCTGATAGGTCGCATAGGCCTTGCCGAGCGGGCTATGCCCCATTTGCAGCAGAATGGCCGGGAAGGGTCCGGGGCCGGACTCCGGGATATAGAGATTGGCCGTGACGGGGAAGCTGGGGCGAGCGTCGTAAATCACCTTTTCGATGCGGTAGCCATCGCGTTTGACGGTGCCGGCGGTCCGCGGGTTCAACGGGGTCTTCGGCAGTTCGCCGCCGATCAACGACCAGAACGTTTGCCGCGCCCAGCGCTGGCGCGCGGCGATATCGGCCGGGGTGGTTAGGGCCTTCACGGCGGCAAGACGGCGCTGGTAGGTGTCTGTGGCGATCGCCTTCAGGTAGTCCGGTAGACAGCGGGCGTAGTTGCGATAGGAGACGCCGGGATAGGGAAGATCCTGCGCCCGAAGCGAGGCGGCAGCGGAGAGAGCGAGCCAGGTTCGACGGGTCATAGAGCGGGTAAGAAAAACGGTATCACAGCGGGGTACTCTGGAGAGCGATTATGAGCGAACTTAGGACCCTGCAGTCCACTGACATTCCCGCGGCGATGCGGCTGGTGGAGGCCGCCAACTGGAACCAGACCGCTGAAGACTGGGAGCGCACTTTAACCCTGGCGCCGGATACCTGTTGGGGCGCCTTCGCCGATGGCAATCTGGCGGCGACCACGACGGCGGTGCGCTATGCCAACGGCGTAGTGTGGATCGGCATGGTGCTGACAGCGCCCGAGTATCGGGGGCGGGGATACGCGACCCGGCTGATGGAAGAGGCGCTGCAGATGGACGCATCGTGTTTCCGGCTCGACGCGACGGCCATGGGCGCGCCGCTTTATCGCAAGCTGGGGTTCGTCGACGAGCAGGCGATTGAACGCTGGGAGAGGCGAGGCGCGACCGTGGCCTACGACCCTCGACTGTTGACCGCGCTCGCGGGCGCTGGACCTTGCGTGGGGCGGCCCGGGCGGAAGGCGTGGTACTTCGGACCGTGGGTGGGGGCGGGTCTCGAAACCGCGCTGCAATTGACGATCTCCCGCCGCAGCGGCGAGGCGATCTACTGGGACCTGTTTCCGTCCGACGCCGAGGCAGTCCAACTGGCCGTACGCTACGGGTTCGAGCGGCTGCGCGAGCTGGTGAGGATGCGGCGCGGGCCATTTGTCCCCGACGTGCCGGCTCGCGCCATCTGCGGGTTCGAATTCGGCTGAGGCTCGTGATAGCCTTTGCTGATGCCCCAGGATTCTAGCCGCCGGACGGTTCTTCAGGCCGCCGGCCTCGCCTACACTACCAACCTGTTCACTGGCCAAGTGCGCGGGGCTAATGACAAAATGAATGCCGCGTTTATTGGCATGGGCCGGATGGGCCGCGGCAATTTGAACTCCGCGATGCGGCAGGACAATCTGCACGTCAGCGCCGTCTGCGATGTCTACACGCCAAATCTGGTCCTCGCCGCTGAACAGACCGCCAAACAGGCTGGCGGCGCGGCGCGTAGGATTCGCGATTTCCGCGAGGTGCTTGCCGACAAGAGCGTCGATATCGTTTGTATCTCGACGCCGGACCACTGGCACCCGTACATGACGATCGAAGCGTGCAAGGCCGGCAAGGATGTTTATGTCGAGAAACCGACCAGCGTGACGATTGATGAAGGCCAGAAGATGGTGCAGGCCGCTCGGAAGTATAAGCGCGTGGTGCAGGGCGGGACCATGCAGCGCAGCGGTGCCCATTTCATCGAAGCCTGCAATATCGTTAAGCGGGGCGACATCGGCGACGTAACAGTGGTGAAGACGTGGAACTACGGCAACGCCAAGCCCGAGGGCATTGGAAATCCACCGGACGGTGCGCCGCCGAGCGACCTCGATTGGGACATGTGGCTGGGACCGGCGCCGAAGCGGCAATTCAATGCCAACCGGTTTGGCGTGGATCCGAAAGCGTTTTCGCACTTCCGCTGGTTTTGGGATTACGCGGGCGGGATGATGACCGACTGGGGCGTTCATGTGCTCGACATCGCCCGCATGGGAATGGGCGAACCGATGCCGAAATCGGTGGTGGCGCTGGGTGACAAATATCAAATTAAGGACAACCGGGAGACGCCGGACACGCTGACGGCAGTCTATGAGTTCCCCGGCTTTCTGGCGCACTATGAGAACCGGATGTTCAACGGCGCCTCGATGTTCAAGCAAAGTTATGGGACGTTGTTCCACGGCACGAAGGCGTCGTTGTTTGTCGATCGGTCGGTGTACCGGATCCATCCGGAGGGCCCGGGCGAGGTGATTGAGGTGAAGAGCTCGAACAACTCGGGCATTGCGCATTGGGCCAATTTCCTGGAGTGTGTGAAGTCGCGGGAGAAGCCGGCATCGGACATCGAGATCTGCCACAAGTCGACGGCGACGTGTCTGCTTGCGAACGTGGCGCTGCGGTCGAAGGTGAAAGTGGATTGGGACGATGCCCGGCAGACCGTGTTGCAGCCTGAGGCGAAGAAGTATTTGAAACGCGAAGAGCGCGGCCCGTGGAAGTTGGTGGTGTGAGGATGACTCGATTTGGGTTTGTTTCGTTATTGGCGAGTCCGCTCTTAGCTCAAAGCAGCAGGGATGTATTCCTCTTGGCAGGACAGTCCAATATGGCCGGCCGCGGGATGGTGGAGGCGGTGGACAAGCAGGCGCTGCCGGGGATTTCGGTCTTCACAAAGGCGAAGGCATGGGGGCCGGCGGTGGACCCGCTGCATTTCGACAAGCCGGAGATCGCTGGCGTTGGCTTAGGCCGGACGTTCGCGGCGACGGTGCAGAAGCACGGCGAGTTGAAGGAGATCGGCTTGATTCCGGCGGCGATGGGCGGCTCGAGTCTGCAGGAGTGGTCACCGGGTGGGCCCTTGTTCACGAACGCCGTCGAGCGGACCAAGGCTGCGGGAGGAACGCTGCGGGGAATCTTGTGGCATCAGGGCGAGGCGGACGCGGTGGCGGGGCTTGAAAGCACGTATGCCGAGCGGTGGATGGTGGTAATGACGGCGATGCGGGAGGCGATAGGAGACGTACCGGTGGTAGTGGGCGAACTGGGCCGCTTCAACCCGAAATACGCGGCGGTGAGCGAACAGTTGGCCTCGTTAGTGGTGCGGTATCCGCGGGTGGGGTTCGTCAGCGCGGGCGGATTGAAGGCAAAGGCGGACGGAGTGCACTTCGAGGCCGCCTCCTTAAAGGAGTTCGGACGGCGGTACGCGCATGCCTGGCTAATGCTGGCCGGAAATTGGTGATAGCCTGAAGATACGGTGGATCAGGTAGCAATACGCACGGTCGGGCTGAGGAAGACGTACCAATCCGGTGCGAACGAGCTGATAGTGTTTGCCAATTTAGACCTCGCGGTGGCGCAGGGTGAGCGCGTAGCCCTAATGGGTGCCAGCGGCGCGGGGAAGTCCACATTATTACATTGTCTGGGCGGGCTCGACCGGCCCACGGACGGAAAGATTTTTTGCGGCGAGCGGGAGTTGCATTCTTTGAATGAAACCGAGTTGGCGAGTTTCCGCAACAGGGAAGTTGGGTTCGTTTGGCAGATTCACTATCTGCTCCCGGAGTTTACAGCCGAAGAGAATGTGATGATGCCGCTCTTGATTCGAGGGATCGCCCGGGAAGAGGCCGCGCCGCCGGCTCGGGCTCGCCTGGACGAAGTCGGGCTGAGCGCGCGGGCGCACCACCGGGCCGGCGAACTTTCGGGCGGAGAACAGCAGCGTGTGGTTTTGGCGAGGGCTCTGGTGGGCCGGCCGAAATATTTGTTGGCGGATGAGCCGACGGGGAATCTGGATGAACGGACAGGTGAAATGATCAGCAGCCTGCTGCGAGAGCTGCACCGGTCGCACGGGCTGACGTCGATTTACGTCACCCACAATCCGAATTTCGCCCGGTCCTGCGACCGGGTGTTGTGTCTGCAGAATGGAGAACTAGCGCATGTTTGAACGCTACACAGAGAAGGCGCGCCGGGTGATCTTTTTCGCCCGCTACGAGGCTTCGCAGTTTGGAAGTCCGTACATAGAAACTGAGCATCTTCTGCTCGGCTTGTTGCGCGAGGACAAGGCTCTGGCGAATCGCTTTTTGCGTTCCCATGCCGCCATTGAATCCATTCGCAAACAGATCGAAGCTCATACGACGATTCGCGAAAAGGTCTCGACGAGCGTCGACCTGCCGTTGAGTCACGAATGCAAACGCGTGCTCGCTTATGGCGCCGAAGAAGCCGAGCGACTGAGCCACAAGCATATTGGCACTGAGCACCTGATGCTGGGTCTGTTGCGGGAAGAGAAGTGCTTTGCGGCCGAAATACTGCACGAGCGCGGTCTGCGGCTGAGCCAGGTGCGGGAAGAGATCGCGCGGTCGAGCTCGGAGAAGATCACCTCGAACCGGCCGAAGGAAAGTTCGCTTTTGAGCGAGTTCAGCCGCGATATGACGCAGTTGGCTGTCGACACGCAGCTTGATCCGCTCATTGGGCGCGACTTTGAAGTCGAGCGCGTTGTGCAGATTCTCTGCCGCCGGACGAAGAACAACCCGGTGCTGATCGGCGAGCCCGGCGTTGGTAAGACCGCGATCGTTGAAGGCTTGGCGCAGCGGATAGCCGAAGGGGATGTGCCCTCTTTCCTGGCCGACAAACGAATCCTGGCGCTGGACCTTTCCCTGATCGTCGCCGGCACCAAGTACCGCGGCCAGTTTGAAGAGCGCCTGAAGACCATCATGAAGGAGCTGATGGAGAACCAGAACGCCATCATCTTTATCGATGAGCTGCATACGCTGGTTGGCGCGGGTTCGGCCGAAGGCTCGCTCGACGCGGCGAATATTCTGAAGCCAGCTTTGAGCCGTGGCGAGATTCAGTGCATTGGGGCGACCACCCCTGCTGAGTACCGCAAGTCGATTGAAAAGGACCGCTCGCTCGAACGGCGTTTCCAGGCCGTAAAGGTGCCGCCGCCGAACGAAAGCGACGCCATTAAGATCATGTACGGCATCAAGGAGCGCTACGAGAAGTTCCACGCCGTCGCGTACACGGACGAAGCGATCGAAGCGAGTGTCTACGCCTCGAACCGCTTCATCCCGGACCGCTTCCTGCCGGATAAGGCCATCGACCTGATCGACGAAGCGGGCGCGCGGGTGAAGCTGAAGCAGACGACCTTACCGGCCGAAGTTTCTGAAGTTCAGAAGCGGATCAAGTTCATTGTGCACCGGATGGAGAACGCGATCGCGAGCCATGAGTTTGAGAAGGCCCGGTTCTATTCCGACGAAGAGCGGAAGGAACGCGAGAATTTGCGGGTCCTGCGTGAGAAGTACAACTTGGACGATGCCTCGACCGGCACCGTGACCAAGGACGACATTGAAGACGTCGTGGCCCGTTGGACCGGCGTGCCGATGACGTCCATCAAGGAAGAAGAGATTCAGAAGCTGCTCCGGATTGAAGAGGAGTTGCACAAACGCGTGGTGAGCCAGGAGAAGGCGATCAATGCCCTCGCCCGCGCCATCCGCCGTTCGCGGGCTGGCTTGAAGTCGCCGAAGCGGCCAGCTGGTTCGTTTTTGTTCCTGGGCCCGACGGGCGTCGGCAAGACCGAAGTGGCGCGCGCCTTGGCCGATTTCCTGTTCGGCAGCGAGAAGAGCCTCATTCGCTTCGACATGTCGGAGTACATGGAGAAGCACTCGGTTTCGAAGCTGATCGGCTCGCCTCCCGGATACGTTGGCTATGAGGAGGGCGGCCAGTTGACAGAGCGCGTGAAGCGCCAGCCTTACTCCATCATCCTGCTCGACGAGATTGAGAAGGCTCACCCGGACATCTACAACATTCTGTTGCAGGTGTTTGAAGACGGCCAGTTGACCGATGGTCTAGGCAACATGGTGGACTTCAAGAACACCATCATCATCATGACTTCGAATCTGGGAGCCCGGTTCCTCGATAAGAAGTCACAGCTTGGCTTCGCCTCTCCGAATCAGTCCGTACCGGCCAAGATCGAAGACCAAGTGATGGGCGAAGTGAAGCGGGCATTCAACCCCGAATTCCTCAACCGCCTGGACGAGGTCATCCTCTTCACGTCGCTGTTGGATGAAGACCTGCTGCAGATCGTCTCGTTGCTGGTGGATCAGATCAATGTGAATCTGGCGACCAAGCAGATCAAGATTCATCTGCGGGAGGACGCCGCCAAGTACATTCTCGAGAAGACCTGCGGAGACCGCAGCTACGGCGCCCGGCCGCTGCGGCGCGCGCTGCAGAAGTATATCGAGGATCCGCTTTCCGAAGCCCTGATTCAGGGTTCCCTGCCCCGGCCCTCCGAGTTTGAAATTTACTTGGGCGATTCCGGCATCATGTGTCACCAGACCAGCGGCGAAGGCTCGGAAGAAGAGGCTACCGTCGGCGCGGGCGGCGGGACGGGTGGTCCGATTACAACGCTTTACCCGTTCTAGTGTTCCACTGGTAGGAAGTTATCGTCCCCTGTTTCTAACTTTTCTGATTCGGGGGACGATAGCTGTATGGACACGAACGTATTGATCCAGCAGATTCAGCAGCTGGATGAGCAGGAGCGCGGGGTCGTAGCCGCGCTGCTCAATCAGAGCACGATTGCGCGGGACATTAACCAGGAGTTTAGCGGCCAACTGACATTCGGCCAGCGGGTGGCGGACCGGGTGGCTTCTTTTGGCGGAAGCTGGTCCTTTCTGGGGCTATTTCTCGGATCGATGGGGATCTGGATCCTGTCCAATGTGCAACGGTACGATCCGTTCGACCCCTTTCCTTTTATCCTGCTCAATCTCGTGTTGAGCTGTGTGGCGGCGATCCAGGCCCCGGTGATAATGATGAGCCAAAACCGCCAGTCGGAACGGGATCGCATTGACGCGCGCCACGACTATGAGATCAACCTGAAGGCGGAGATGGAGGTGATGGGTCTCCATACCAAGGTGGATGAGCTGCGAGACAGCCAATGGGCCGCGTTGGTGGCGTTCCAGGAGCGGCAGATTGCGCTGCTGTTGGACATACAAGCGCAGTTAGAAAGAAAACACTAGATGGATCTTCCGGACGCGGACTGTTATCGTCTGCCGGCAATGGGTTACAGCCGCGCTGCAACCCAGGATAACTAATCTTAGGCCTTGCTTTGCAACTGTTTGGCCCGCGCTGGATCGAGGATGGTCCGCAAGCGTGTCAACAGGCTCTTGCCCAGACTAAGCTCGGCGGAGTTCCCCTTAAATCCCGGCATTTTTGGATCGATGAACTCCCGCCGGAACAGTTGATCGGCGGCCAACGCGGTTAGCAGTTGGAGTTCCGGGATGGTCAGTTGAACGGTAGTTTGGGTCATTACGAGTTGTCCTTAATTGAGCGATTGGACTTCAGAATTTGGTACCGGGGATCGGCGAAAATAAGTTGGCGAACCTGATCGTGCAGTTCTCGCCACTCCCGGAGGAAATAACTGGCATCCCGGCGGGCCATGACTTCAGCGCGTTTCTCTTCGAGGATACCAAGGATCGCCATCGTCGCGTCTCGCTCGGCGTCCGGCTGTTGACTCGCTACGGCGCGGAAGGCTTGAGCGACGCGGTCGAACTCGGCCTCCACTTGGGGCCGGATCTGCAACGCCCAATCAATCTGGCCTGGCGTTCCGGTTAGCTCGTGCAGCATTGAAGATCCCGGGCGTGAGCAGTGACGTTGAGATAGGGGATGCCGAGAAACGTACGGAACTCCATCGTATCGATCTCGGCCAAATTGCAGTGCTCGTGATCTACGGCGGCAAACACTCGGGCTAACGCACGCTCCAGCATCCGGGGACGTTGCCAGCCCACCACGGTGGCTGCCAGCACCCCGGCGCGAAACAACATCCGCCAGCCCACGCGATCCAGTTGCTGGTCGAGGTGCAAACGTTGAAACGGGTTGACCAGCGGAGACCAGCCGTTGCGGGCGTCCGATGGATTGATGCTCCAGCCAGGAGGCAGGTTCGTGCCAGGGGCGATCCAGAGGGAACCGGAAGTGATGGTGTTGTTTGACATGACATTTACGGCCGGAAACTACCTTTGTTCTTTTCCCGAGCGGTCTCGCGCGACTGGCGAAGAGCTTCCTGCTCCTGCCTGTCCCGGGCGGCGGCTCGCTGCGGCGCTTCAAGGATATCGAGGCGACGGGCTTCGGCGATGGCGCTCTGGGCGATGTTGTCGAGGCGTGTCAGCGTGCCGACGAGCGCAAAGCTCGTCTGATCGCCGGTGCGGATCAGTGAATAGACGTGGCCGTCCTGCGACCATTTCGCAAGGACCTTGGCCGCTTCGCCATAGTTGGTGTGGAAGGCAATCTCAGCCCCGCTGGCGCTGGCCCCGTAGGTTCGCGAGAGGACCTCGACCATGTCCGCCGTCGAAAGCCCTTCCACCATCTGCGGGTTGTAGTTCGTCACGATCTGAAATAGCTCGCCGTTGACGAACCGGAGCACGAAGTCGCCAGCCGGATCGGCCGAGGCAGTATCTCGCTGCATCATAGAACCGGCGCGCCAAGAGAGCTCGTCGATGGTTGCGGGACGCGTGAACGTGCGCTTTGCTTCCGAAGCGGCCACCTTCGCTTGCTGAGCGGCCAAGGGAAGTTCCATTCCCAACCGGAAACCGCGGTAGGTCCCGAAGTCAGCGGCGGAAAGGGCAGCCGCAAAGGAAGCGGCCAGAAGCAAAAACTTCATCACAACCTCCTCGGTCGTTGCACGGATCCTAAGAGGAGGGGCGGAAGCGCCGGACTTAGTTCAGACGCTAAGGGTGTAGACAGAAATGTCTACACCCTTAACAGTTGCATTAGTTAGTACAGCTTGTCAATGAACCGGGTAGTTACCACTTGATGCGGAGAGCCAACTGCACGGCCCGATTGAGGTTCGCCTGACTGGTAATCCGGCCGAAGTTCGCGCTGGTGGGATTGACATCAGGTCCATTGAACGATACCCGGTTCATCAGGTTGAACGCTTCTCCCCGGAGTTGGGCAGTCACCCGCTCAAAGAGCTTGAAGTTTTTGAGCACGGAGAAGTCGACGTTGTTGATCGTGTCGGCGCGATAGTCACTGAAGCGGGTGTTGAAGGTCCTCCGGTTCAGGTCCAACTGCTGCGTGTTCACCGTATTAAACCGGGTCCGGTCGAACACGATCAAGTTGCCCATCCCTTCCGGGTGTCTGTTCCAGTTGAGGTCGCCGCCATTGTAGATCACATTGCCCCAAGCCACCGTCGGCCCGGCCTGATTCGTATAAATCACGTTCGTCTGCCAGCCGCCGATGACGGCATCGACGAAGCCGTTCGCTCCTGAAGCAAATGCTTTGCCCTTGCCGAATGGCAGTTCATACATGCCGCTGGCGACGAAGCGATAGGGACGGTCCTCATCGGCAATGCGACGCTCCAGGAACGGATCGGCCGCATTCAACCGTTGCGTGGCCTCAATCATCTTTGACCGCTGGAAGTTGGTCATGAAGCTGAAGCCTTTGCTGAAGCGTTTCTGCAACTGGGCCTGGAACATATGGAAGTTCGAGTATCCATGATTGTCGCCCTCGGCCCGGACGCCGTTCTGACCGTTGAACTGCGGATAGGGCCGGAGTAACTGTTCCAGACTAATGCTATTGCCGTTCAAGTTCGTCCCGGGAAGCAATCCAGCGAACGGATTCGGGACGTTGGCGCGAACCCGGTTGATGTTTTCCTGGTCGCGAACCGGCGAATCAGACAGGAACGAAAGCGGGATGAAGTTCACGTCGCGGTTTTCGGTTAGGCGACTGGCGACGCTGCCAATGTACCCCACTTCCATCAGAAAGTTCCGGCCGAGTTCTCGCTGGATGTTAAAGCTCCAACGCCAAGTCACCGGTTGAGCCAACTTGTTCCGGAGGAATGTCACGTTTTGTCCGAGGAAGGTGTCAGCCCCTAGACTAGAACCAACCGGCTGCTGGATCCCGCGAGGAAACGGGTTGTTGAGGTAGGCGGTCGGCTGGCTGAGGTCGCCGAGCTCGTTCGCTGGCACGGGAGTGCGCTGGCTGAAGCCGGGTTGCTGCACGCCGGTCGTGCCGTAAGTGCTGTAGAATGCTCCCGCGCCGCCGCGGATTACGGTCTTCCCACCCAGTTTCCCGGGGCTCCAGGACAGGCCAAACCGAGGACTGACCGCGTAGTTTGGCGGATCATAGATGGAGCGGCGATTGCCATCGGCGAAAATCACGCCTCCGGTGGGGTTGAAGTTGGCCGCCGGCAGCAGCGGATTGGGATTCCGCAGGTAGGCCGCGCGGGCCGCGGCAGTCACCGAATTCACGGCTGCATCGTCGAACCCAACGATGGTGCGGTTGAAACGCTCGGTGGTGCCGGTCTCGATTTCGTAGCGGATTCCCAGGTTCAGGGTCAGATTGGAACGAGCCCGCCAGTCGTCCTGGATAAACGTGGAGAAATACTTGGCCTGTTGCGTCCGCGATGCATTGACATCAAAGTTGCTGTTGGTGTCCGGGCCAATTACGCCGAGCAGGAAGCTGGCTAGATCCTGGCCGAGGGGCGCCACCGGAGAGTTATCCAGAGGACCACGGGTGTACGCGTTGTTGAAAACGAACCGGCCCGAGGAGTTGCCGAAGGCGTTCGAACTCTCGCGCTGCTGCCGGATATCGATGCCCGTCTTGAAGCTGTGCTTGCCGGTGATCTTCGTCAAGGTCGTGAAGATTTGGAAGCTGTCGAACGGAGTGCGGTCACCGCCGGATTCGCCGATGTCGGTGAAGTTCGAAAAATCAATGAAAGGGATCACGTTGCGGGCACTCGCCGCGGCCATGTACTGGGGAAAGCCGAGGGAGGTGAAATCAAACCCGTCGTGAGGCCGGGTGCTACCTTCGGTAAAGCGCGTCCAGTTCAACCGGGTGTTCAGCAACATTGACGGCGACAGGGTATAAACGTCGTCGAAGGTCGCGCCATTGTTGACGCGAGAGAGGAAGTTGCCTGTCACCGGGGTGCCAAAGCGCCGGCCCCGGTCTTCAAGCCGATCATTGATCCGGTAGGAGAAGAAGAACTTGTGCTTGTCGGAGGCGTTGACGTCTAGGCGGCCGAGGTAGGAGAAGAAGTTGTCGCTGCGGACGGCGTTGTTGAAGTAGTTGTTGATGCCATCGGCGCCGCCGGGGGTATTCGGGCCGGGGATGAGGCCCAGGATGTTCCGTGATACCGGATTGATGCGGTCAGCCGGGATGACGTTGTTCGGGAACGGCTGCCGACGGACGCGAGCACCTTCTCGGGTTCCAGTCAGCGGATCGTAGACTTGGTAGATGGAGTTGACCGCAAGCAGTTGCGACAGGTTGCCGCTGCGCTGGGCATCGGTGGGAACGGTCGAGAATGTAGGTTCCGGTTCCGACTGCTTGATTCCTTCGTAGGCGAAAAACCAGAAGACCTTGTTCTTGCCGTTGAACAGCTTCGGAATGAACACAGGCCCGCTGGCGGTCAGGCCATACTGGTTAAATCGGGTCACCGCCCGCGCCCGGTTGGCAGCGTTCGAGAAGAACTGATTGGCCTTCAGCTTCGACACCTGGTTGAACTCGTACAACGAGCCATGGAAGTCGTTGGCGCCGCCCTTCATCACCACGTTCACCGTACCGCCACCGGTGTTGCCGTAGGCAGCGTCCGACTGGAAGACCTCCACTTTCACTTCGGCGACCGAATCCGCAGGCGGGTTGTACGCCACACGACGGTTGCGGGTCATATCCGGTGCGCCGTCCAAGAGAATTTCGTTCGACTGACCCTGGCCGCCGCCCATCGAAAAGCCAGAGGGGCCGGCGTTGTCAAACGGGCGAGTGAAGCGAGGATCCGACGCCGGCACGACGCCAAACGCCAGTTGCGCCAAGCTCAAGGGAGTCCGGCCATTCATCGGCATCGAGTCCAACTGCGCCGTCGAGATCACCTGGCCGACCGAAGCCGACGAGGTGTTCAACTGCGAAACGTCGGCCGAAACCGTGATGCTTTCCGTGATCGCGCCCAAGCTGAGGGTGATGTTCTGCGATAGCCGCTGATTGGTGCCGATGCGAATTCCGGCCTGCACGTACTTCTTGAATCCGCTGGCCTCGGCCGACAACTCATAGTCGCCCGGCGGCACAAACGGGAGCGCGAAGGCCCCATCGGCGGCGGATGTTGCCTCGTATCCACTATTCGTGGCGGTTTCCCGCAGGCGGACTTTGACGCCTGCGACGGCAGCCCCCTGTGGGTCGGTGACCAGTCCCGAAAGCGTGGACCGGAACTCCTGAGAAAAAAGCGCGATGCTACAAAGCGCGGCTGATGCGATTAATTGGCGCATGTGACCTCATCCCTCTGAATCTTACGTTGAGGAGATGATATCAGTTTTTTGTTTCTAGTCCACTACGGCGCAACAGGGATTTCGGGTCGGGGTCACGCCCCATAAAATTGCAGAACAAGACGTCCGCAGGTTGTTGATTTCCTTGGGACAGGACCGCTTTCCGAAACGCTTCTCCGACCTCCCGGTCGGCCACTCCGTTCATCTTAAATTTTGTAAATGCATCGGCGTCGAGTACCTCAGCCCATTTATATGAGCAGAAACCCGCCGCGTACCCGCCCGAGAAAACGTGGCTGAAATTGCAGACGGGACACTCCTCCGGCTCCACCTTCGCTATCGAGAACCGCTGGGAAATCTGGCGGCCGTACGCTTCAGGAGCGCCGAAGTCGCCGCCCACGCGGTAGTCGGTATGCAGCAGGATGTCCAGGGTTCCGCGGCTGAGCTGACCCATCTGGGATGCGGCCGCGGCAAACGTCCGGGCCTCGCTCATCTTCTTGAAGAGCGGCTCCGGCAGAGCTTCCCCGGTTTCGTGATGAACGGCAAACGTGTCCAGGACTTCCCGCTCCCAGGTAAAGTTCTCCATGATCTGCGAAGGCAATTCGACAAAGTCCCATGCGACTGACGTGCCGTTCAACCGCCGGAGCGGACCCGCCGCGAGGGCAAGATGCAGCAGGTGGCCGAATTCGTGATAGAGGGTCGACACCTCCCTGTGCAGCAACAACGACTTCCCGGATGTATTCGGCGGCGTGATGTTCGAAACGATCACCCCAATGTGCGGGGAACCGTTCTCTCCCACGAGAAACCTGTTCATCCACGCACCCGACCGCTTCGATTCGCGCGGGAAAAAATCTGCATAGAAAGTGGCCAATTGCACGCCCGATTCATCGTCGATCCGGAAGGCGCGAACCTGCGAATGCCAAACCGGGACGTCCTTCCGCTCGCTGACCCGAATCCCATAAAGCTTTTGCACCAAGGAGAACATCCCTGTCAACGTGCGGTCAAGTTCGAAATATGGCCGAAGCTCTTCCGGACTGAACGCGAATTTCTGCTGCCGGAGTTTTCTGGGTGTAATAGGCCACGTCCCAGCCGCGTAACTTCGGCGCAACCGCCTTCAACGCCGCCTGCTCCGTGGTGAAAAACGGACGGGTCTTCTCTTCAAGGTCACCCAGGAAGTGCTTTACTTTCTCGCCCGACTTGGCCATGCGCAGCTCGGTCTGGTAATCGGCGAAGTTTTTGTAGCCAAGAATAGTCACTAATTCCCGGCGGAACTCCAGCGTCCTGGCTACTATCGGCCGGTTGTCAAACGGACCTTAGGAGGCGATGGTGGTCTGGGCCCGGTAGAGTTTTTCGCGAAGCGCCGCGTCTTCAGCGTACGCCATTACCGGCCCGTAGCTCGGCGCCTGGAGGGTAAGACGGAAACCACCTTCGCGTCCCTTAGCTTTGGCGCTGGCCGCGGCGGCAAGCTTGGCCGGGGCGGGAAGGCCCGCGAGTTCGGCTTCGTCCGGTACGATCAATTGAAACGAGTTCGCACTGTCTAGCGCATTCTGAGCGAACTGAGTCGAGAGTCGGGAAAGCTCCTGCCGCAATTCCAGCACGCGCGCTCGCTTTTCTGGCGCCAGGGTGAGTCCCGACCGTCGATAGTCATCGAGGATCACCTGGAGATAGCGCTGTTTAGCTCCCGTTAAGGCTTTCGCCTCTGCGGTAGCGGCGTATGCTTTTACCTTCACGTAGATGGCAGGATCGAGGCTGAGCGCGCATTGGAAACGGCCCACCAACGGCTGGGCGGCATTGAACTGCTTGCGTAATTCGGGCGAACTAATGACGCTTTGCAAGTGCGCCGCCAGAGAGAAAGCGCGGGATAGGTCCTCAGCGATCAGGTCTCGAGCCGTGATCGTATTCGCCAAGTGCGCGTGCCCGCCGACTTCGCAAGTGCCAGACGCCTCCCTTCTGCCACTTTAATGTGGTGCTCTACGGCCGGGACGATGTGTTGCGGCTGGATCTGATCCCACGGGATCGGAACCTTGAACTCCAGAAGGGGATTCGCCCACGCCGGGAATGCCAGAACAGCTAACAGGGACGGACTGCGCATAGTGAATCATCACATGTGGAAAAAAATGTTGCATCGCAGTGAATCGGGTGTAAGATGCGGCTAGGAAGACCCATTCGAGCCCATTTTCTATTCGGCCTAATCCTTAAATCAGGGCAAAGTATTGGAGGTCTCCCATGTTTGACAGCCTCGACGAGACGATGAAGAAGGACGAGAAATTGTCCACCACCGCCTCTGAAAGAACAATGGTATGGTTAGCGATCGCTGCGGCGAGTGTTTTACTCTTCGCGGGACTGTATTTCGGAGTTCGGGTCGCGGGCTAAAGACCCGCGGTTTCGAGTTCCAACTGTTGCATTACCCGCTTCACGGCGACCCGGTAGTGTGGCCTCGCGTTATAGACCTTAAGCTTGTCGTCGACGGACTTGCCCCGGTATAAGGGCGAGTTGGCCAATCTTTCAGCGACTGTGTCGATTCCTGCCTGGACGGACGGAAACCTGTGCCGGCAGGAATCCCACCCGAATATGTTGTTATTGGAAAAAGCTTTACCGCCACTGCTCTCGATGAGAGCTAGGGAAGGCAGCAGTCGCCAGTCCAGGCGATGTCGATCTGCGGCCAATACAAAGTCGGCGGCATACTTCTGTGCAGGGCATTTCCGTTTGCGGAAGAAACTGCGAATACGCTGCAGTCGGCTGTCTTCAGCATTTACTCCGCTTGTCGTTTCTTGAGCGGGAGCATTTATCACGGGCGGGAGGGACACGGCAAGCAACACCAGTCCCCTGGTAATCCATCGTTTCAATACGAAATGACCTCTTTTTGTTTTTGGGATTTAGCTCCAAAGGAAGGAGGGCGGAACTCAGTGTATAAGTTCCGTTAGAGGGTTACCACATGTCTCTATTATACCAGAGCCGACAGCGCAGCCGGTTCAGCGGGGAGGTGGTGCTCCGGGCAGCACGACGAACCGTTCGCGCGCAAAAGCAAACCGCTGAATGGCCGGGGCGATGATATTTACCTGTGCCGTGTACTCGCCGGGTGCTAAACGGGCGAGCGGCAGTTCAAACTCCAGGACCTTTTGGGTCTGTTTCGCAGGCGACTCGTAGACCTTACGCGCGCCGGTGTAGAGCGCCAGTGTGGCGGTGGACGGCGCGTACACTTCGGCGAACACGCGGAGCGTTTGTCCGCGGCGGAAGACATTCGTCACCGCCGGCAGCAACTTCTGCCCATTAGCGACCAGCGGATGCAGATCCTGCAGCTTCCGCTCCTTTTTGTGTGCGGTGAAGGGCTCCCGTTGAGACGCGAGCACGAGGCTCGAAACCGGAGCCTCCGGGCTCGAATCGAGATTCGGCACGACGAGCCGCGTCTCGAACGTGCCCATCGTTCCGCTGGTGTTTTCGCGCGCGAGGATCTTCACACGGTACTCTCCAGGCGGTAGAGAGAAGCCGGCGTCGTAAAGCAAACTCCGACCGCCTAGCTCTTCCTTCAGCTTCAGCGTATCCCGAAGCGTCGAAACCGTCCGGCCCTTCACATCCTTGACGCTGCCGATGAAGTCCAACTCCGTTTGCGGCGAAAGGCTGGAACCTGGAATCTTGATTGATAGCGGCACGAAGTACGCTTTCGGCGTCGTCCGGAAATACAGCAGTTGCACAGCCATCGGCAGATCGGTCACCGGATTGCCAAGTTGCAGTGCGTCCGCCAACTGCTTTTCTCGCTCGTCCTCGTTCAGCTTGGCCCAAACTTTGTCGGCGTAGTAGCCCGGCCGGTAGGCCAACTTCATCTTCGGCGGCCCTTCCACCTTGATCTTCCGGAAGCGGCCATCCTTGGCGTCGTTGGTCGAGTAATAGCCGAGGATGTAGTAGCTCTCGACGTCCTTCTGCGCCTGCCGGATTCCAAACGCCAAGTCGTTCGAATCGAGCAGAGCGCGGCCGCCCGTATCGTTGGCGAGCGAAAAAAGCGTTTCCTGGGAGCCCGCGTCCTTCTCCCGGCGCTGCCGCTGCGCTTGCCCTGAGAAGACGCCAGAGCCGCGCGGCGAAGCAGCCGAGGCATCCCCGGCCGGGGCGGAGGCCATCAGCCCCCGGGCGTCCACCGGATAGAAACTCAGGCTGGCGCGGACGGCGGCATTGGTGGTCGAGTCGAGCTGCGACTGATTCTCGACACCGGTTTTCGAAACGCCGCTGGCGAAATAGATGACTGCCTTCTTCTCCGGGATCTCGCCCAACTGCTTGGCCAGATCTTCGAGCGCGGCCAGTTTCCGATCCGTATTAAAGACCGCGAACTCCGTCTCGTCTAGTTGGAACGAGTCAGTATCTTCGAGATCCACGTCGGTCGTCGTCGTGTCGATCGTGTCCGAAGCGCCGAAAGATTGCACGGCGGCCAGCAGGGCGGCTCGATCATCGGTGAAGTCGACCACCTTCTTGAGCTTCGTCGAATAGCTGTAAATGGCCACAGCCTCGGCGGCGGTCATTTGCGTCGAAAGAAACTTCGCGGCTGCCTCCTGACTGCGAATCTGGCCGGCGATCGGGAGCGACGAGAAATCGAAGAACAGTACGAGGAGACGGCGATCTTTAAACACCGGCTTGGGAAGCGGAGCGGCTTCGCGCGGCAACGGCGCCAACGGCGGGATCGGCACCGGCGGCAGAGGCGTCGAGTCGAGTTTCTGGAACTCGAACACCGTGACCTCCTGCGGCTTTCCATCCTCGAAAACCCGGAAATCGCTCTTCTTCAGATCTTCGCGGCCCCTGGCGGTGATGTTGACGATCACCATATTCGACGAGCTCGAGAACTTCGCGAGCCCGTTCTCCCGCTGCGGCGGCTGGGCGAGAAGAGCGGCGGCGAGAAGAAGAGTGAGGGGTCGCATGGCTAAAAGCGGAAGCGGATCTGCGAGCTGACCGTCCGCATGTTACTCACGGCGAGTGGCAGCCCGTAGTTGGACGCGTTTACTGTCGTACCGAGGTTTGTAATGACGGGATGATTTGTCAGGTTTGTCGATTCGGTCCGGATCTCCAGGCGTCTCCGTTCGGAGAGCCGGAACGACCGGCCGATTGCGGCGTTGATCGTGAACAGGCCCGGCCCGGGGATCACGTTACGCGCCGAGTTCCCAAAGCGGCCGCTTGGCGGCAAGGTAAAGGCGGCCAAATTGAAGTACCCATCGCCATCCATTACCGGCATTCCGGTAGCGTCGGCCCGCCCCGCGCCGATCACTCCCGTGCCTGCCGTGTCGGACTGGTTCCCGAGGACCCGCGCCGTCAGCGGCGTCCCGGTGCGGAGAAGAATATTGCCCGTCAGAGACCAGTCCCTCAACCATTTATTCCGCCGTTGCGGTGCGAAGACGAAGCTACCGTTAAAGTTGTGGCGGATGTCGAAGCTCGAAAGGCCGCGCTCGTTCGCCAAATTCTGATCGTCCTGCGCGAGCGTGCCGCCGCCTCCGCCGCCAATGGAACTGGCGTTGTCGAGCGACTTGCCCCAAGTGTAGAGCGCAGAGCCGGAGAAGCCGCGTGTGAAACGCCGGGTGAGCCGAACCTGCGCCGAATGGAAGATAGAGTTGGCCTCTGACGTATCGAGCGTGAACCCCACCGCATTGCCGATCCGACGCCGTGCCTCGGCGTCAAGCTGGGAACCGGGGGCCGCGCGATTCGGCGAGCGCTGCATGTCGAGGCGCGTGCCCTTCGTGGCCAGGTAGCCGACCTCGAGCACGTACGAACGGAACAGATCCCGCTGCACCGAGAGCGACCAGGTCTGCGCGTAGCCGATTCGGTACGACCGGTCAACCGCGAAGGTGTTCGTGATGCTCTGGGCCGGAGTTTGGGCAAAGCCATCGGCCAGGGTGAGCCGCCGGGCGGCTGTCGATTGCACGATGGCGGTTTGCGCGAAGGGCGGCTGGGAGGCGAGCCGCGTCGCAAAATTCTGGTAGACGCTGCCGTTGTAGTACCACCCATAGCCAGCGCGGACGGTGACCCGGCCGCCGTTCGAAGGCTTCCAGGCGAGTCCCAGCCGAGGTCCGAAATTGTTGCGGTCGCGATCAACGAGCGCCCGGGGAAACTCGCCGCTATAGGGGCCGGCCGTGCCGGGGGTCACGGCGGCGACAGCCGTCAACCCGGCCGCGACGTCCAGATTCGCCAACCGATCGTACAACTCATAGAGTGGTGCGAACAATTCGTAGCGCAGACCCAGGTTCAGACTCAGATTCGGCCGCACCTTCCATTCGTCCTGCACGAAAGCCGCATAACTGGAGCCGCGAAAGTAGTTCGACGGTGACCCGAAACGCAGTGAACTCGACTGTGGCAGCCCGAGCAGGAAGTCGGCAAAGTCGTAGCCGCTGGCGGCAGCGGGAAGACCATTCGCGTCCAGTCGGCTGGTGGCGAGGCCGGAAAACGTGAAGGCGCCGCGGGCGTTCGAATCGGTGCGGTTATTGTTCCGGAGCCGGGTGAAGTCGAACCCGCTCACAATGGAATGCTTTCCGCGGATCCAGGTCAGACCGTAGTTGAGGTTGTTGGTCAGGTCGCGGCGGAACAGCGGCACGCCGTCGGCCAGGCGGCCGAAGTTCGTGAAGTTCAGCGTGGGCGGCCCCCAGTTGATGGGATCGCGCGCCGCGCCTCGAATGCCGAGTTCGGCGGCGATGTCGCGGGTGTAGGCAAAGAACGGTGTGTTCTCGGTGACGTTCCGGGTGAGCCGGTAGCGGACGGATTGAATCAACCGCTGCGTGATGTTCCGGTTCCAACTCAGTTCGACGTTGTAGCCGTGGCCTTGCGCCTCATCGAGGAACCCGAACAATTGCGCGCTCTGGCCGTCGCGATACTGCCAGCCGAGATTAAGCGACAAGCGGTCCTTGCGCGTGACGGCCTGGTTCAATCGGGCGCTCAACTGCTGCGAGTTTTGCGGGACGCCGGTGATGAACTGATAGTTCTGGACGCCGCCGCCGGAGTTGGCGTTTGGAATGAGGGCCAGCAGGCCCCGGGCAGCTGGATCAATCCGCGACGCCGGAATCTGGTTGTTGGCAAATGGCAGGCCGGAGAGCGGATCGTAGATGGTGACCGGAACATTGGTACGCGAGGCCGAAAAATCGCCTCCGCGCTCAAGCGCCGTCGGCACGGTGGCCACGCCGTTGAAGGGGTTGCGTCCGTAGGTGAGATTGTAGGTCAACGTGAAGAAGGTGTTGTCACCGAGGATCAACTTCGGGATCTTCAACGGACCACCCAGGACGCCATTGAAACGGTACTGCGCCTGGTCCGGCCGCGGGTAGTCGAGGCCGGTCAACGAATACGGCCGGGCATTCCAATTAGCGTCCCGAGCCTGAAAGGACAATGCGCCGCGGACGCCATTGTTGTTCCGGCGCCGCCGGTTCCCGACCGTCGCGTTCCTCACCTGCTCCAGCCGTTGGCGTATGGCCGCGCGGCCACCTGGTCCGCCGGGCCCGCGGCCACCGCCGGGACCTCCAGGGCCGCGGAAGCCACCCCCACGACCGCCCCCAAATCCGCCGCCTCTGCCGCCAGGACCCATGCCACCGGCAGCCGGACCACCTTCCATGGCGCCCGGACGCATCCCGGGCTCACCCATTCCAAGCCCGCCCGTGCCCGGCCCTCCCGGAGGTCCAAGCTCTGGCGGCCCCTCGGCCGGTGCCGAGGCCAAGCCCCGGGACAAGCTCCCGTTCAACAGAAAAGCTTCATTGTTGTCTGCCGGATCGGTCGCCGGGGGCCCCTCCGCCATGGACAAATCTGGCAGCGCCAAACCAGCCGTCTGCACCGGCGCTTGCGCCAATGCCCGCAGTTGCAGCGACCACTGCGCCGAGGCAGGCTCCGGCACCTTCCGCACCTGTGTCGTGGTGCCGAAGCCGAACATCTGCACCGTCAACGTCCAATCGCCCGGAGTCAGCGGTAGTTCGTACCGGCCCTGCTCATCGGTCGTCGTTTCGAACTTGCTTTCTCCTAGGTTGGCCATTACCACCGCGCCAGGAACCGGACGGCCGCTCGCCCGAACCGAACCAGAGGACTGCGCAACAGCCTCAAGGGTGAAGAGAGAAAGAAGCAGGATTGTCCGCACGGCGGATGGCTAAGATCCGGCTTTTTTTAGGATCATTTCCATGGCCCGCGGGGCGCCTTCACGCTGCATTTTCAGCTTCAGGTCATCCCCTTCCAACTTACCCGTGTAATTCAGCGACATCGCATTGCCGTTGAATTCAAGCACGACCTTAAAGGACAGATCCTGGCCGTCGACCTTTCCGTCGGAGATCTCGATTTCGTTTCCCATCGGGCCCATCATACTGCCGGTCAACTTTGCGCCGTCGGCTTTGAAGTCGAAGCTGATCTCCCTCGCGTTGCCATCCCGCCCTGGCATACTCCCTTTCCATTTGCCGGTTAAATCAGCGCAAAACGCGGTCATCGCGAAAACGAAACTGAGAACGACAAAACGCATGAGCAAGTCTCCAGGTCATAAGAACACCGGGCAGCCCGGAATGTTTCGGCCGTGGGAGAATTCTACCTACCATGATCGCGCGTGCTCTCTTCGCCCTCTTCTCGCTCGGCTGCATCGCCACGGCCGCGACGGGCCTTTATCAGACGGCGAAATGGTTCACGCAGGAATCGGTCACCGTCGAAGTTCGGAACTCCCGGCTGGCGATCGACTTGCGGCGGGGATCGAGCCTCATGCCGACCCTGCACGTCGAACTGGCCGCCCAGGCGGACGGCGCCCCCACCACTTGGCGGCAAGTCGAATTGCCCCAGGATGAAGTCGGGCTCGGTTTCGGTCTGCTCGCCAAGTTCGCGCCAGGCACAAGCGTGTCACTCCGCCAAACGCGCGGCAATCCTTCGGAGATCTTCCTGACGCCGACCGATGCGCGGGAGCCGCTCGAGTTTGCTATCGCCATGGGTGTCCTGACCGGTTTTTGCGGCTTCCTTCTTCTCGCCTTTGTGGCAACGTGTTGGCCTGAGATCCGGGGCCGCGGCGCGGAACGGCGAACCAGTTCGGCCGGCTGGCTGCTCTTCTTCAGTGTCGGCATTCTCGCCCTCACCGGCGGCTTGGTCACCGGAGCATACCGCTCTTGGCAAGGGAACTTCTGGCAGGTCATTACCGCCAAGCGAGTAGAGGTCCCTTCGGCTTCCCTGCCCGAGAGCCAATTGGTCATCAGCGAACAGGCGAAGGAACGCTTCGCTGACAGTCCGGTCGCTTGGTCCGAAATCGAGCGTGAGGGCAAGACCTATCGTCTGCCCGCTGCGGCCTGCGTCGAGGTCCCCTGTGTCCTGCTACTCAACCCCTACGACCCCGAGGACTGGACGCGGCCCTTCGCCGGCGACTCGGACGCCTGGACGCCTACCTGGATCGGCCTCCTCTTTGGCGGCGTCTTCATGGGCGCCGGCTGGCTCTTCCGGAAAACCGGCTTGTAGTGTGGTACTCTCGCTGGAGACTCTATGGAAGCACTCGGCATGGTGGAAACAAAAGGCCTCGTCGGCGCAATTGAAGCGGCGGACGCGATGGTCAAGACGGCGAACGTTACCTTAACCGGGAAAGAGTACATCGGCGCCGGCTATGTGACCGTGACCGTGCGTGGTGACGTAGGCGCGGTGAAAGCGGCGACGGATGCGGGCGCGGCGGCAGCACGGCGCGTCGGCGAACTCGTGGCGGTACATGTCATCCCGAATCCGCACGAGGAAGTGGAGAAGATCCTTCCTGGCGCGATGAAAAAGTCCGAGAAGTAGGCCCCGCCTAGGTACTGGCAGCGATGCTGCAAGATCCCGACCTGCTTACGATTCAAGAGGTCCGCACGAAAGTCGAAAAGGCTTGGGCGGCGTGGGAGAAGTACCGCTCCTTCAGCCAGGAACAAGTCGATGCGATCATCGAGCGGATGGCCGAAGCCGCGCGCGGCAGCGCACGCAAGCTCGCCGAGATGGCGGTGGAAGAAACCCGCTATGGCAATGCGGCCGACAAGGTAGCGAAGAACCTGCTCGCGGCGGAGTTGCTCCCACAGCGGCTTCGCGGCATGCGGACCATTGGCATCCTGCGCGAACTACCCGAAGAACGGATCACCGAAATTGCCGCGCCTCTTGGCGTGGTGGCAGCCGTCCTGCCCACGACGAACCCGACTTCCACCGCAATCTACAAGAGCTTGATCGCGTTGAAAGCCGGCAACGCCATCGTCATCAGCCCCCATCCCCGGGCCAAGGGCTGCAGCTGCGCAACTGTCGAAATCCTTTATCGCGCCGCCATTTCGGCCGGGGCTCCCGAGGGCCTGCTGCAATGCCTCACGCAGCCGACTCTCGAAGCGACCAATACGCTGATGAGGCACCCGAAGACAGCCGTGATCCTGGCGACCGGCGGCGGCGCGATGGTAAAAGCCGCCTATTCGAGTGGCAAACCCGCGTACGGCGTTGGCCCAGGCAACGTCCCCGTGCTGCTCGACACCTCGGCCAACGTCGATGCCGCCATCGGCAAGTTGCTCTCCGGGAAATCATTTGACCACGGCACGCTCTGTTCGAGCGAGCAGACGTTGGTGGCTGAGTCGGGCCGCCGCGATGCCATCCTGCGCGCGCTGCAGGCGCAGGGCGCTCATGTCTGTACCCCGGAACAGACCAAGGCCCTCGAAGGTGTCCTCTTCAATCGCGGCGCCGCCGTCAACCCGGAGCTCGTCGGCCACGCGGCGACGGAGATCGCACAAACGGCGGGCTTCTCCGTCGCCGCCGGCACCCGCGTCCTGGCTTGCGAAATTGGCGGCATCGGCAAAGAGTATCCTCTCTCGGCCGAGAAGCTCTCTCCGGTGCTGGCCGTCCACTTCGTGCCCGACTGGCCAGCGGCTTTGGCCGCCTGCGAGGCGGTGCTTCGCTTCCATGGATTAGGCCACACCTGCGGCATCTATACCCAGGACGAGGCCCGGGCCCGCGAATACGGCCTCCGTATGCCGGCCCATCGGATACTCGTGAATTCCCCCACACCGCAAGGGTCGGTGGGCATCACCACGAACCTCTTCCCCGCTATGACTCTCGGCTGCGGGGCCGTCGCCGGAAACTCCACCGGCGACAATGTAACGCCGCTGCATCTTCTGAACATCAAGCGTGTGGCGTGGGCCGTGCGGGAGCCACACGAAGCCTTGCCCGCCCTCGGAAAGCCTGCCACAGTAGGGGGTACAGCGATGAGCGACGGACCAATCGACAAATCCCGGGTAATCGCCGCGGTAGAGAAGGTGCTGAGCCAACGGGGAGTGTCACCCGGCCCATCTTCCACCGCCGCCATCGTCGACCGATTTCTCGCCCGCCGCGGAGTCCCGGCAACCTCGGCCGAACCGGCGGCGGCCACGCCAGCCCTGGCTGCACCGGCTCCCAAGCCCGCCATCGTCGATTTCGTCTGCGAAAACGACGTCCGCGAAGCGATCCGCGACGGCCGCAAGATTCATATCTGCGCGAAAAGTATTGTGACGCCCGCCGCCCGCGACCTCGCCAACCAGCAGCGCGAGGAAGTGCTGATATTGACGCGAAGTGAAAAGGGACAACAAAATCATGCATCCTGACCTCGACACTCTGAAGAACGAACTTCCCCCCTATCTCGAATCGCGGGGCATCGTCGTCTTCCATGGGGAATCGCGGCTGAGCGAACACGATGACGTCATCATGTGGGACGTCGAGCGGCGGCCCGACTTCCGCGACTTCATCGAGTGCTCTCAGCGCCTCGGCGTGAAATTGGTCGTGCTGCACGCCCGCGAGTTTGAACAGCAAAGCATCGACGATGTCGGCGAGGAGCTAGCCGAATGTGAAATGCCCCAGCCGGAGCGTCGAGAAATGGAGCGGCGGCTGAAGAAGCTGGCGCCGTACACGGGGTTCACCTCGCAGATCGAAATCAGCTTCGACTACGAAGACAAGGTTTACATGTACGAAGCCCGCAGCGAGTTTATGAATGAGCTGCTCGCCATCATGAACGACATCGACTTGTGGCTGCCCCCGGGGGTGGAGGGCGAAGAGGAAGATCCGATGGGTGGCGGCTTCTTCTCACGGAATTGACGAACGGACGTAAGCTCTCCCGCTGGGAGTTTCCGGTGCACCCGGAAGCTGAGGTGGCGGCGTTGGCGCAGGCGCTGGGTCTCGGTCTGCCCGCTGCCCGCGTGCTCTGGACCCGCGAAATTCGAAACTTGGCGGACGCCGAACGCTTCCTGCGCCCAAGCCTCGCCGAACTCCATGACCCGTTCGGCTTGGCCGACATGGCGAAGGCCGCCGCGCGGCTCGCGCAAGCCGTCCATTCGCGGGAAAAGATTCTCCTTTACGGCGACTATGACGTCGACGGCACCTCCTCCGTCGTCATCCTCGTCAGCGCGCTCCGCCTCGCCGGCGCCTCCGTCGATTTCCATGTGCCGCACCGGATGCGCGAAGGCTACGGCATGCGCACCGAAGTCGTCGAACAGGCCGCGGCCGATGGCGTGGCCCTCATCGTCAGTGTCGATACCGGCATCCGCGCCGGCGCCGTCGTCGCGCACGCCACCCAACTCGGCATCGACGTAATCGTCACCGACCACCATCTCCCCGACGGCGAACTGCCGGCCGCCTTGGCTGTTCTGAACCCCAATCGCCTCGACTGCCCCTACCCCTCAAAGAATCTCTGCGGTGCCGCCGTCGCGTTGAAACTGGCGCAGGCACTGTTTGTTGAACTTGGCTGGGAACCCGTACGCCGCGAGCGCCTGCTGGGTTCGTTTTTGAAGCTGGCCGCAATCGCCACCGTCGCCGATGTCGTCCCGCTTACGGGGGAGAACCGCGCCATCGTAAAGCACGGCCTGGAGGGTCTGCGCGACCCGCGCAACATTGGTTTGAAAGCGTTGTTCGCCATCGCCGGACTCGTCGAAGGTGCCATGCCCTCCGCCCGGCAGGTGGCGTTTCAGATCGCTCCGCGCATCAACGCCGCCGGCCGCATGGACGACGCCCGCAATGTCATCGAACTCTTTTTGACGACCGACGTCGCGCGCGCGAAATACCTGGCCGAGACGCTGGACGTGATGAACAAAGTCCGGCAGGACACGCAGGCCGAAATCGTCAGAATTTGTGAGGCGGTACCCGTCTGCGAGGAGCAGGCGGGTCTCGTCTTTTCGGCGACTGAGTGGCACGCGGGCGTGGTCGGCATCGTGGCCGGCCGTCTGGTCGAACGGTACTCGCGACCCATATTCGTACTGAGTGAGGATCCCGAAACCGGCGAAGCCAAAGGCTCCGGCCGCAGCCCGGCGAACTTCCACCTGCTCGAAGCGCTTGAGAGCATGCCGGACCTGTTCTTGAAGTTCGGCGGCCACCGGCAGGCTGCCGGCCTGACGATGAAGTCCCACCGGATTCCCGAGTTTCGCGAACGCTTCACCGCCTACGCGGCCGCCGTTCTCAGTGACGAAGATCGTGTCCCGGTCTTGAACATCGACGCCACGGCAACCCTCACCGAACTCGACGATCAAGGCGCAGCGGACCTGCTCAGCCTCGCCCCGTTCGGCGCGGCCAATCAGCCGCCGCTGCTGGCTCTGCAGGGGTTGGATCTCGTTCTTACGCCGGAGGTGAAGAACGACAAACATCTCTTCCTAAAGGTGCGCCAGGACGGCGTCATGCGGCAGATTAAAGGCTGGAACATGGCGGAGGCGGGCGCGCACTTCCGCGCCGGCGATCGCGTGGATGTCGCGGTCCTCGTTGAAGAAGACGCTTGGAGCCGCGCCCGCGGCGGCCCCGGTTGGGGACTCATCCTCAAAGATCTCCGGCGCGCCGGAAGCTAGGCGTCGCCGCTATTCCCGGCGGAGCGCGGCTACAGGGTTTATACGAGTAGCCCGCCAAGCCGGGAGTCCGCAGGAGAGGAGAGCGATCGCCAGCACGGCGGTGGCGGACAGAGCGTAGGTGGGTGGATCCCATGGCTCAATGTCGAAAAGAAACTGCTGGAGAAGACTGGTCGTGCCGAGGGCGCCGGCGATGCCAACAACAATTCCGGCGGCAGCGAGGCGAAGGCCCTGGCCAACGACCAGCCACACGACCCGGTGGCGGGAGGCGCCGAGAGACATGCGGATACCGATTTCATGGATGCGATCCGCAACGGCATAATTCATCAGGCCATAAATCCCCACGCCCGCCAAGCCGATGGCGATGGCGGCAAATAGGGCGAGGGAGTACGCGTAGAACCGAATCGGAGCATTCCCCGCGATGATGTAGCTCGTCAGGCTGCCAGTGTCGAACATCAGAACTTCTGGATCAAAAGCCGCTATGATCCGACGGAGCGTCTCTGCGTTGATCGTTTCGCCTCCACGGGAACGGACAACCAGATGAGGAGCGTACCGCTGGTTCTGGAAGCCTCCTGGGACTATATCAGGTTGCTGAAGATACGTGGTGTAGATCATCGGCACAATCGGTTCGCTGGGCGACTTCCGGGTGTGGTCGGCGATGACGCCAACAATCTGCCGGGGTAGTTCCTCCGGATAGGCGATGCCCGAAGGGTGGATGTTGACGACTTGGCCCAGCGCTTCGCCGTCCGGGAAGAGTTCGCGCGCGAACGTCTCGTTAATGACAGCGACCCAGGGAGTGTTTCCGCGATCGCGATCCGTCAGCAATCGCCCCCGCCGAAGGGGAATCCTCAGCGTTTCGAAGAAGCCACTACTCACAACGGAGATGTGCGCCGTTGGGAGTTTCCCCTCCCCGACCGCCCCCCCATGGATCCGGATGCCCGCCGGGGAGTTCGCGGAACTCGGCCCCATCGGCACCCGGGAGGTGATCGCCGCGCTTTCGACACCGGGCAGAGCGCGGACTTCAGCCAGTAAATGATCGTTAAACTGCTCCACCGGCGGCTTCACCATATACATATCCACCTCCCGCTTCGGCGCTCTCATTCCGTAGCGACCACCGCTCAGCGTCATTGAGGCGACCGTCACGCCCCCCGGATCGAAACCGGGGGAATGGATACCCAGCCGCCACAGGGTACCGAGAAGCAGACCGGCGCCGGCGAGCAAGATCAGAGTGAGGGCGATCTCCGCAGCGACGAGCAGGGATCGCAGCCGCAGGCTACGACGCCCGTGGGAGCTGCGGCCACCCTCCTTCAAGGCCTCGGTAAGGTCGACTTTCGATGCCTGCAAGGCGGGGAAGAGCGCGGAGAGCATTCCTGCCAACACTCCTGCCGCCGCCGTGAACCCCAGCACCACCAAATTCACTTCGGCGGTTGCGGCGCCCGGGAAGCCAATGGGGGCGAAGAGGCGAAACAGAGCCAAACCACCGAAGGCCAAGGCGAGTCCAGCCGCGACGGCGGGCACGGACAGAACCACCCCATCTGCCAGAAACTCGCGGATCAACCGGCGGCGGTCCGCCCCAAGAGCAGAGCGGACGGAGATCTCCCGGCGGCGCATGGCCGCCCGGGCCAGGAGAAGATTCGCTACGTTGGCGCACGCGATCAGGAGAATAAGCGTGACGGCGCCGAAAAACGTGGCTCCAGTGGACTCAAGGCCCCAGCGGAAAGTCTCGATGAGCGGGCGCAGCAGTACGGTTCGCTTCGCATTAGACTCCGGATAGATCGCCGCTAAGGAGCTGTCTAGAAATAACATTTCCATATAGAAATGTTTTGGAGTATGCTGGAGAGGATGGATGCGTTGTCTGGGATCAAGACGCGATACGCAACTCTGGGACGAGTGCTGGATGAGCGAGCGCGTCGTTTGTTGGTGGCCGCCGAGAGCCAATCGAT
>JBBQRA010000016.1:0-42198 GCA_038215275.1 Bryobacterales bacterium
CTTCTTGTCCGGGTGCATGGTCGAATCGGCATCCCAGGCTTCCGGAATCAGCATCGCCATGGCGTGGGGTAGCGAGCGGCCGGAGAGGGTGAGCAGTTCGACGACGTTGTCGAGAGTGGCCGAGTCGCTGGCCCCCTGTTCGATAATTGGCATGATCTTCTTGAGATCGTCGCCCCAAACCTCGGAGGCCAGGACGGCTTCTCTGGCGCGCATCCAGTTGGCATTGCCTTTGACGGTATTGATTTCGCCGTTATGGCAGATGAAACGGAAGGGGTGGGCGAGTTTCCAACTCGGGAAGGTGTTGGTCGAGAAGCGCTGGTGCACCATCGCGAGCGAGCTTTTGCACTCGGTGTCGGAAAGGTCCTTATAAAACTTCTGGATCTGCGGGGCCAGGAGGAGGCCCTTGTAGACCACGGTACGGCAGCTCAAGGACGGGATATAGAAGAAGTCCTTATCGCGAATCTCGCTGCCGCCGATTTCATGTTCGGCGCGTTTGCGGATGACGTAGAGCTTCCGTTCGAGGGCGTCTTCGGACATGCCCGGGGCTCGGCCGATGAAGATCTGTTCGATGTAGGGCTGCGAGGCGCGGGCGACGCGGCCGATGGCGTCGGCGTCGATGGGGGTATCGCGCCAACCGAGAACTTCGAGGCCCTCTTCCTTCGTGATGCGTTCGAGGATTCCTTCGGCCTGCAGGCGGGCGGTGTGCTCTACAGGCAGGAACACGAGGCCCATGCCGTACTCGCCCTGGTTCGGCAGGGTGAAGCCCTGCTTCTTGCATTCGCGGGCGTAGAACGAGTGTGGAATTTGAATCAGCAAACCGGCGCCGTCGCCGGTCTCCGGGTCGCAGCCGCAGGCACCGCGATGCGTCAGATTGATGAGAATCTGAACGCCCTTCGTTATGATGTCGTGGGAGCGGTTGCCTTTGATGTTAACGACGAAGCCAATGCCGCAGGCGTCGTGTTCGTTCGCCGGAGAATAGAGCCCTTGCGCTTCGGGGAGTCCAGGGCGGGACAGGGTGGGATGGTCGAACTGCTCACTCATATGCGGGAAAACCTCACAATCCAGATACACCAATATAGGGAATCAGCGAGTATTAGTCAAATGAAACTTAGATGTTGCTATAATCGGTTTTTCTAATATAACAAAATTATGAAGTCTGATAGTGCGTGGGTATTGGAATAAGCCGATCTTATGGTATGCTGGCGCTTGTGAATTTCGAGCATCTTAAGCTCTTTCGCGATATCGGTCAATACAGGAGTGTGAGTAGGGGCGCGTCTTTGAATGCGATCAGCCAATCGGCGGCGAGCCAGCATATCCAAGAGCTGGAGAAGTCGCTTTCGGTGAAGTTGCTGGACCGGTCGACGCGGCCGTTGACGTTGACGTCGGCGGGGCGGCTGTATTTTGAGCTTTGCCGGGACGTGTTGCGGCGGAAGGAGGAGTTCGACGCTTCGTTGACGAATCTGGCAGGCGATGTGGAAGGGACCGTGCGGGTGTCGTCGATCTATTCCGTTGGCCTATCGGAGATGTGGCGGTTGGAGGCGGAGTTTGCCCGCCGGTGGCCGGAGGCGGTGCTGCGGGTGGACTACTTGCGTCCGGAAAGGGTTTATGACGCGGTCCGGACGGATCAGGCGGATTTGGGGCTGGTGTCGTACCCGGAGCCGACGCGCGAGATTGCTGTTATCGACTGGCGGAACGAGGAGATGGTGGTGGCTTGCGCGCCGGGCCATCCCCTGGCGAAGTTTGCCGAGATCGACCCGGTTCGGCTGAACGGGATGGACTTTATTGGCTTCGACGAAGATTTACCGATTCGGCGCGAAGTGGATCGGTATCTTCGGGATCGGGATGTGACTGTGAACTTGATCATGCATTTCGACAATCTGCAGATGATCAAGGAAGCGGTGATGCTGGGGTCCGGGGTGTCGATTGCGCCGTCCCGGGTGCTGCAGGCTGAGCGAGAGGCCGGGCGGCTGTTGGCCATCCCGCTGGTAGCGCCGCACTTGTACCGGCCCTTGGGGATTATTCACCGGAGGCGGAAGAAGTTCAACCGGGCGACACACCAGTTCCTGGCGCTGTTGCAGGAGATTCCGCACGGCATCGAAGTGGCTGAGCCGACGCACGCAGTGTAACCGGGAGAGTTTTGGGGTGGACGCCCCACATTCTCCATGTGCCCGAAGATCTGATCGTCGTCTCGATTTCCCGGCAGGGTGATGGCCGGAGCATCGCTGGACTGCGCGTGAACGGGAAGGGTTGGGTTCGGCTGGTAGCGCCTCGGCATGAGGGCATTTTGTATCCGCACCACACGCTACTTGCGGGGAGAACGCAGCCGAGGCTGCTGGATCGGATTCTGGTCGATGCCGATTGGCCGGACCATCATCCGGGGCAGCCGGAAAACCGCCTGATTGAGGGTACGCCGTGGCAACTGCTCGAACGGCCGGCCAACGTTGAGGCGTGGAGAGCGATTGCTGCGGCGAGGGAACGGGGGCCGGAGTTGCTGGGCGACCTGGAGACTCGCCTGCGGGCGTCCCGCGTTCGGGAGGTTCCGGGCCCGTCATTGGCGCTGCTGGCGCCGCGGCATTTGCGGCTCTCGGTGTGGGATGACCATGACCTGGGCCGGCAGAGGGTGCGGGCGCATTTCTGGTGGGGCGGGCGGGAGTGGCGGCTGCCGTTGCAGGATGAGCGTTACCGGCGGGGGCTTTACCAGAGACCGGAAGGCGAATATCCGGCCGAGGCGTTCGGACTGCGGCCGGATCGGCCGCTCTACGGCGTGGTGGCACTGGGATTGCCCTTTGGCGGCTGGTGCTACAAGAGCGTGGTCTCAGTGTTTCAGCCGCCTTTCGCAGTTCTGCGCCAAAGAAGTAACGCTCGGGCGGCTGCTTGTTCATCGTTTCGGTAGATGGACTCTTCACGGAAACCGATCACTTATGCTCGCGCCCGGCTTTATTTGGGAATCTCTGGAGTGGGTACCGGCGTAGTGCTTGCCGGGGCGGGACTGGCGTTGGGATGGCCGGCGCAGTTGGCCGCTTCGGGCGACGGGGTCCTATGGCTGCTCGCCGCCTATGTGCTACTGAGCTTGCCGTTTGACCTGCTGGGTGGTTATGTACTGCCGAGGCGCTTTGGGAGGCCGGCGCCAACGCTGGTAGCGTATCTGGCGGGTCTCTTTCGGGCACAGGTGTTGCAGGCCGGAGTGCTGTGGTTGGGGGCTTGGGCGATTCTCGCTGGGGGGCGGGAGGCAGGTTTGCCGGGTGTCCTGGTGGCGGTGAGCTTGGGGATGTTGCTCTTGCTGGTGGGCCGTCCACTGGTGGCGGAGTTGGCCGGGGGGCGTCGGCCGATGTCCGAGATGGCTGCGCTCCGGCTTCGCATTGCGGCCCGGAACGGCAGCCGGATGCGGGGGGTTCTGGTTGCCTTCGGATGGAACCTGGCCGGTGTGGTGGTGGTGGCGGGGGCGACGGGTGCGGACGTAAGTCGGGAGGAAGGTGTGATCACGCTCGCCTTTGGGTTTTCGTTGTGGACCTTTCTCGGCCTGCTCTTGTTGCCGTCCGTCAGCCGTCCGGCGGTTATCGCGACGGATCTGGCGATGCTCTCACGGGGTGTTTCGCGTTCGGCTCTGGACGCCTATATCCAGCAGATGGACCGGGAGCAGGACGATGAACCTGTGCGCGCGAAGTGGATCGAGCGAATCTTCCACCCGATTCCGTCGGTCGCGGTGCGGCGTGCCGCATTGGACCGGCCTGCTGGCCTTGGGTGGGGAGCTGATGAGGCCGCTCGCCTGGCGCTGTATCTTTCGTGGGCCAGCGTGGGCTTGCTTTCTCGAGCCGTCCACTGCAATTCCGGGAAGCCGGAGTATTGGGTCTACCTGCCGCGCGATTGACCGGGGGGGACCAAGCGGGTCAGGAAAGCACCGCGGGTCTCACCGGCGACCGGCGGGGGAACGGCCCAACGGGCTTTGCGCAGGAGGGCGTGCCACCGGGCTGCGGTTTCGGGGGTGAGCGGGTGGTTGAGGCGGGCAGCGTGATGGTCTGGCGCAAACGAGTACTGAAGACCGAAGCGGGGACGCCGGGTCAGCATTGGAGCATTCGGCACGGGTTCATGGAAGAACCCAAGATTCCCGACGGACTGGACGATCGCCCATTGCGGCGAGGTTCGCGGGACGTCGGCCACATAGAACGTCATCGCGCCTCGGCGATGCAATTCGGCCTGCAACTTGCGGACGGAGACGGCGCCGTCGGTCAGAAGCAACGCAGCGGCCACGCCTGCCGCCTGGCCGAGCGCGGTCCAGATGGGTTCCAGGCGGAGCGCGCCAAAGCCGACGTGGCTGGCGGAGAGCGCCCCGGGGACGAAAAGGTTGCGGGCGCCTTGCGGGACGATGACGCCAAAGGGAATCTGATAGGGCACAGTGCCGAAGACAACGTAGCCTTCGCGGATGTCGGGGTAGGGCGGCCGCGCGTCATCGACGCCATGACTGTTAATGACGTAGTCGCCGACGGCGATGCTGCCCGGCTGGAGGCGGCTGCGCTGCGTTGTGGGGTCGGCGATGACGTCGTGCTCGGTGAAGAGGTAGGCGCCGGGGAAGCGGCGGGCTTCGCGGACGTATAGCGCGGGCGGAAAGTGGCCGGACTCGGGGAACTCATCTTTCGGCAGGTTCCAGCGGCGGGCCTCCGCGCGGAAGGTGTCCGGGAGGCGGGCGTCGTTCTGGAGGAAGAAGAGCAGGCCAAGGGCGTACTGCCGATGTTCTTCAAAGATCGCAGCGCGCCGCTGCGGCGATGCGGTCGGGTAGTCCCAGTTCTGACCGGGCAGGCCGAAGCCTACGGGTGACGTGTTGACGTCGTTCATGTCGGACTTGCTGTTGGGCAGGCGCTGGAGGCGGAGCACGCCGTTCTTGGCTTCCGCCATTGGGTGAAGAATGGCGCCCGAACGGATGCCATCGAGGATGCGCTCATACCGTTCCGGTCGATAGTTCGGCGGCTGCGGTAGCGGCGCTGCGTTGGCAGGGTCTTCGGTCATGACGACGCGAAAGTTGTAGCATTGGATCTTGTGGTCGCCGGCGCCGGTGCTGCCGTCGAAGATCTTGCCGTCCTTAAAGAAGATGTGGCCCGCGAAGCGTTCGCCGAACTCGCGGGTTGATTCGCGGCCGACCCGGAAGGCGAATCCGGCTGCCGCCGCGAGGTCGCCCTCGTAGGTGGCATCGATGAAGGCGCGCGCGACGATCGAGAGTTCGCCGTTTGGTCCTTGCACGCGGATGCTGCGGATTACGCCCGCCTCGGCCTCAGCGCTAACGATTGTGGTCCGGCGTCGAACTTGAATTGAAGGGTATTCCGCCAGCATGGCCTCGAGCACAGCGCGGGAGACGTGGGGTTCGGCAAGGGCGCCGAAGAAGCTATCGCGCAGGTGGGGCGAATTTTCGCCGTAGCGGGAGCGGTAGTGTTGCTCCACTCGCTCCATGTAGTCGCGGAAGGTGCCCTGTAGAGACTCGATTGAGCGGAAGTCGGTGTAGGACAGGCCGCCGGTCAGCATGCCGCCCAGGACGCTGGAGGGTTCGATTAACTCGACGGTCCGTCCGGTGCGGGCGGCGTTCAGGGCGGCGGCGATGCCGGCGGGGGTGGCGCCGTAAACCACGATGTCCTGCGCCGGGCACACGAGGGCGGCGAGAAAGAGACAGAGCAGCAGCCACCGCATCGCAAGTCCTCAATTTCCAAATGGAAAAGGACGGATTGCTCCGCCCTTTCTCCGGTTCGCTCTTGCCGGCTAGAAGCTGGCGATCGCCTTCGCTTCGTCGTCGAACACTTCGAACACCGTGTACAGCTTGGTGATCTGCAGAAGATCTTTGACGCGCTTGGTCAGGTTCAGGAGTTTCAGGGCCCCGCCAGTGTTGGAAATGGTGGTGAAGGCGGAAACCAGTTCGCCGATGCCGGAGCTGTCGATATAATTCACTTCGCCGAGATTCAGCAGGATCTTCTTGGTACCCCCTGCGGACAGTTCCTTCACCTTATCGCGCAACATGGCGGAGCCTTCTCCCAGCGTAATCTTTCCCGCGACATCCACAATGGTCACGTCGCCGCTCAAACGAGAATTAATGGTAACGCTCACGCGTCCTCCCCAGATTTGAGGAGCCCGGACTTGGCCCGCGCCCCTGTTAGACTTAAGATACCCAATTAGTATAGCCGCGGCTGAGTCGCCGTACCACTAGGATATGTATATAGACTTATGAGCGTCCCCGCTCCCGCCGAGATCCAGGTCCGAGGCCAAGAAGGCGTTGCGCAGCTGATCCACGTTGTGGAGTCTCCATTTATGGTCGGCCGTTCGGATTCGGCGGCCCTCTCGCTGCCTGACGACACGATGCTTTCGCGGCTGCATTTCGCTCTCGAATTCCTCGACAATCGCTGGACGGTGCGCGATCTTGGCAGCAAGAACGGGACAGCCGTCAATGGTCAGGTGCTTTCGCAAGCGCAGCCTCTGGCGCCTGGGGATACGATAACGGCCGGGCGCTTGGTGATCACGTTTGAACCACACCAAGCCAAACATGCGCGGACGCGGTCTCCGCTCGAATTCGTCGACGAGTCGCCGGCCTCGGCTCCCTCCGCCTCCACCGTCGTTTTCCGATTCGATCCGGCCAAGCTCGCTGAAGCGGCTCTGCCCTCCTCGCCGCAGCCTCCGGACATGACCGCCCGGCGGATCGAGGCCTTGGTGAAAGCCGGAAAAGAGATCGCCAGCTTCCGGCCGTTGCGGGAGTTGTTTGAGGTGATCCTCGAGTTAAGCCTGCATGCGGTCGACGCCAAGCGCGGTGTGTTGATGACGATCGAGAACGGAGAATTAGTCGCTCAGGCGCACCGGGGCGAAGGGTTCCGCGTATCGAAGGCCGTGCGCGATAAGGTGATAAACGAACGGACCTCGCTGTTGGTGCGCGATGCCTCGATGGACGCTCTGCTCAAGTCGAGCGCGACCATTGTGCAGCAGCGCATCCGTAGCCTGATGGCGGTGCCGCTACAGACCGATACCCAGGTGACCGGCCTGCTCTACGTCGACGCCACGGATTTCGTTCGTTCCTTCGATGCCAACGACCTCAGTTTGCTGACGGTGCTCGCCAACATCGCCGCGATCCGCATTGAACACTCGCGTCTGCTGGAAGTCGAGCAGGCCGAGAAGTTTATGTCGCGCGAACTCGACCAGGCGGCGGAGATCCAACGGGGGCTGCTGCCGCGGCAGATGCCGGAAATTCCGGGGCTGCAATTGGCTGGCCGCAGCGCGCCTTGCCGTTCGGTGGGGGGCGATTATTTTGATTTCTTCTCTTTGCCCGATGGGCGGCTCGCGTTTCTTGTCGCCGATGTAGCGGGTAAGGGACTTTCCGCGGCTCTGCTGATGTCGAATCTGCAGGCGCGCGTGCAGGCGTTGATGGAAGTGGAATTCGACGTGTCCCGGCTGGTGACGCGGTTGAATCATAGCCTGAAAGCCAACACCCCGGACAATAAATTTATCACCGGCTTTTTTGCCATCCTCGACCCAGTCTCCGGCTCGATGACGTTTACGAACGCCGGGCACAATCCGCCGGCGCTTGTTCGCAACTCGGGCAAAGTAGAGCTGCTGACCACCGGTGGGCCTGTGCTGGGTATTCTGCCGAACATTCCCTACATGGGCGGCCACACGGTGCTCGAGCCGGGCGAAAGTCTCGTGATGTATTCCGACGGTGTTTCCGAAGCGCCGAATGCGGCGGGAGAAGAGTTCGGCGAAGATGCCGTGGCCCAGATAGCCGTGGCGTGCAAGGACCGATCGGCAAACGAGACGATGCTCGAAATCGGCCGCCAACTCCGGTGCTTCCTCGGGGATCTGCAACCTGTGGATGATGTGACGTTGCTGGTTGTTCGCCGCGTTCCTAACGCTTAGGGAAGTTCGGGTCGGCCATCACTTCGCGCATCTGCTTAACGTGACGCTCGGTGTGGGCGCTGATCATGAAGAGCATCTGGTAGAGGTCGAGTTCGAAGCCAGGGCCGAGGGCGATGAAGCGGCCGCGCAGGTCCTCTTTGGTTTGTTCGGCCATCGTGATGGTTTCGTCGCGGCGTTGGCGGAAGGCATCGATCACCTGGGACTGCGCGCCGAGTTTGCCGGTGGGGCGCAGCGGTTCCGGGGCTTGGGCCTTTTGAGACCGGTCGCTGATCATGGCTGGCACTTTCAGGTCCATCGCCTCGCGATCTTTTTGGCGGGCGGCGCGCTTGGTCTCATCGACGGGCGATTTGGCAAGAGTGGCGGTCAACATGCCGCGCAGGAAGGTCTCGCTTTCGGTGAGATGCTCGGCGCACTCGGCGACGCTCCAGCGGTCCGGGCCGGGCTTGAAGTTCCATTGGGCTTCGCTGAGGTTTGCCGTGGCGTCCACGAACAGCTTCCGGGTGGCGTGCAGATGGCTCATGGCGCGGTCGCGTTCGCCTTGGCTCAACGTTTCGGCGCCGAGGGGAAGTAGACAGCATAGTGAGAAAACCAGGATTTTAGGCAGCATAGCTCCTCAATTATCTAATGTTTTTCGCAGGGCTGCCGATACTTCTTCTGTAACGCCTCCATGCCGATACCCGAACGCATTAACGCCGTGCTGCCCTCCCCTCCGGCGGAGATTCCGGATGGCGCTCCGGTTCGATTAGGGCCCGGACGGGAAACGTTGGGATTGGATCCGCGGGTTCCTTTTCCTGGATCGCAGGAAGCGTCTCCATCTGCGAGGACGAGAGTTTTACTGGTTGATGGCAGTCCAATCAATCGCCGTCTGCTCAAGTCGATGCTGCGGCTGGGCAATCACGAGTTTTTGGAAGCGGCTTCGGGGTTGGATGCGTTGGCGATTGTGGAGCGTCAACCGGTGGACCTCGTCATCGCAGACCTGCTGTTGCCGGGGTTGGGTGGCACGGAACTTTGCCGGCGGTTGAAATCGAATCGCAGGACGCAGTTCATTCCGATCCTGATGTTGACCAGCGTCCACGGGTTCGATTTTGAAGTGGAAGGAATTGAGTCGGGAGCGGACGAATATTTGACAATGCCGCTGCATCCAGCGGTGGTGCGGGCGCGGGTGAATTCGCTGCTGCGGCATAAAGCGGCGATCGATTCGCTCGAAGAGGCCGAGACGATTCTGTTCGCTTTGGCGCAGGCGGTGGAAAACCGCGACATGGGTACGGGGCAGCATTGCGAGCGACTGGCGACGTATAGTGTGGCGCTCGGACTGGCGCTTGGCCTGCCGCGGAAAGATCTGGTGGCGTTATATCGCGGAGGCTACCTGCACGATATCG
Source organism: Bryobacterales bacterium (assembly GCA_038215275.1). Taxonomy (GTDB): domain Bacteria; phylum Acidobacteriota; class Terriglobia; order Bryobacterales; family Bryobacteraceae. Next base: position 9,255 of record JBBQRA010000016.1, read on the forward strand.
GCAAGGTCTCCATTCCAGATTCGATTCTGCTCGGCACCGCAAAGCTGACGGACGACCAATGGAAGGTGATGCAGATGCACACGATTCACGGTGTGGAAATCTGCAAGCCGATGAAGACGCTGTCGCCGGTTCTGCCTATCATCCGCAGTCATCATGAGCGATGGGACGGCACCGGTTATCCGGACCGTTTGAAGGGCGAGGACATTCCGCTGATGGCGCGGATTCTGCAGGTTGTTGATATCTTCGATGCTCTGACAACCGCGCGCAGCTACAAACCGGCGTTCACCAGGGAGGAGGCGCTCGAGATTCTAAAGGAAGAGGCGGCAAAGGGTTGGCGGGATCCCGAGTTGGTGTCGCTCTTTGTCAGCATGCAGCACGGGGTGCTTCTTAATTCCCGGGCCCTGCTCGAATCCGACTGGCCGGAGCTGAGCTCCACGCTGCACTCGCTACAGAATATGAATCGCCACCTGCGAGCGTAAGCTTACGATTGATCCGGTGCGGTGGCCCACACGGCGCACCAGCCGTCCTTCTCTCTCTGTACATGGACGTGGAGTCCTGCCGTCAGTTCGGGGATCTGGTCGACGAGAAATCCGCTGAGTAAAAGCGGCGCTTGGAGCCGAAGGAGATCGGGCAGAATCTCACGCATCACCGCTAAATGGATATTGCACACGACGAGGTCTGCGCACCCAGGCCGCGCGGCGTTCGCTGACCCCTGCCAGGTGGCCGCATGCTCCCGTGCCAGTTCGACCGCCGCTGATTCCACGTCGCAGGCCCACACGGTTTCCGCCCCAAGCGCCTTTGCCGCCGCACTTAGAATTCCCGTGCCGGTTCCCACGTCCAGCACCCGCTTCCCTGGCTGCAGCACCTGCTCGAGTAACTCCAGGCAGAGCTGTGTGGTCTGATGCTCTCCGCCGCCGAACACGCTGGCCCCGATCATCGCCAGGCGCACCCGCCCCGCCGGCGTGGGTTCGTTTCGCCAAGAGGGGCACAGGAAAAACCGCTCGCCGATCAGTAGCGGTTCCCAATCCTTCCACCAGGAATGTACCGCCTCGGCAACCGGGACAGTTATGCCTCCGTGTGCCGAGGCGAATTTTTCCGCTGTAGCCGAGGAGGCGAAGAACACCTGGTAGCTGTCCTCGTCTTCGAGGACCCCCTGCATCGGGTAGTCGTCGGACCAAGCCGCCAGGAGTTCTTCCCACTCTTCCGGGGTGCGGTGCAATCGAACGGAGTAGCTCACTAGTCGCGGTTCAGCGCCTTCACACGCCAGTACGGTTTCGTCTTCTCGGCCGGATCCATAACGTATGTTTCGCTGGTCTTCGCCGGGTCATACCCTCGCCAAAGCCAAGTCAGGGCCTCGGGGGCTTGGGCGTGCCCTTGGTTGGTGCTGTGCGCCCCGTTGCCAAAGGTGAATTTGAAATCGTACTCCTTCATCTTGAGTGAATTGGCCATTTGAATGTTTTGCAACGGCCATGAACCGTGGTCGTTCTCGAGGTCATTCGAACTGTCCTGCAGCCACACTCGGATGTTCCTGCGCGGGCTCTTGCGAAGCAGGAACGGATAGATGTTGCCGCCGTCCTTCTGGCCGGGCTGCCACTGGATGCTGGTATAGGTACCGATCCGCGAGAAGACGCGGGAGTACCGTTCGGTGTCGTACCAAGCCACCGTGAACGCACAGATCGCGCCCGAGCTTTCGCCCATGAGGGCGCGAGAGTAGGCGTCTTTCCGGACGTTGTACTTGGCCTCCACGTCCTTGATGATTTCTTCCCGCAGGAAGCGAGAATACGTATCGTCCACCGTGTCGTACTGGATGGACCGCATGCGCCTCTCGCCAATGGTGCCCGGGCTGATCATCACCGTGATCGCGACGGGAATTCGCTTTTGGTGGGTTAGGTTGTCGAGCGTGATGAGCAGGTGATTGCCGGTTTCGCGGTTGGCGTACTTCTCGCCGTCCTGGACGACGAAAAGAGCCGCGGCCGCGCTGGGGTTGTACTGGGCTGGAACGTAGATCCAGTAGTTGGTCACCATGCCGGGATAGATCTTGCTGGTGTGGACGATCTTTTCAGAAAGCTTTCCCGGCGGCACATCCGGCTTTTCGTAAGAGTCGGGGCCATAGGCGGGGATGTCAATCGGTGGGTTCGTTTTGCCGTCAATGGTGATCGCGTAGCGGTGGCTGGTTCCGGTGGTTAGTTTCGTCTGGGCGATCCAAAGGTCGGAGCCCTTCAGCCGGGTGAACTTCGGGCCAGGGGCCTCGTCGAGCTCAAGTGCCGGTGTAGTCTTGGCCTCGGCGGCGAACAGGAACTCGCCGTTATAGCCGAGGGCGCCGCGGTTCTCGCGCATGATCTTTGTGACGGATGCCTTGAACTCGGCCGAGTTTGGCGATTTTTTCGCCATCGCCAGCAGGTCCTGGGCCGGGGCCGCCGCCACTAGCGAGGCGGCGAAAAGGAGGAAGGGAATTACTATTTTCATGGTTTCCAAAAATTCTCTGGTTCGGGGATGGCGGCGCCGTCCTTTCGTGGATCGGAGGCGCCGGATTTCACTTTTGTCTTGCGGTTGAAGGCTACAGCTTGGCCGCCGCCCATGCGGGAGGAGTACGCGGCCCGCACGTCAATCTGGTGGCCGAGTTTCCGTAGCCGTTCGAGTTCGGAGGAGGGGAACCGGTTCTCGATCTGCACCCCGCAGCCCTCGGGATCCCGCCGGGTGAAGCGCGGCGAGTCCATCGCTTCCTGGATATTCAACTTCTGATCCACCATATAGGAAACGAACTGCGCGTGCGCCTGCGCCTGATTGAAGCCGCCCATGATGCCGAAGGCCACCCGCTGGTCGCCTAGCATCAGGAAGCCGGGAATGATGGTGTGCAGCGGCCGCTTGTGCGGCGCGACGTGGTTGACGTGCTTCGGGTCGACGTCGAACAGGCCGCCGCGGTCGTGCAGGTGGAAGCCGAACTCGTCGGTGGTGATGCCGGAGCCGAATTTGTTGTAGATCGACTGAATCCACGAAACCATGTTGCCGTCGCGATCGACGACCGAGAGATAAATGGTGTTCTTCAGCTTGCCCGGGTCGCCGGCGGTGACGTCGCACTGGGCGCGATTGGGATTAATGAGCTTGGCCCGCTCGGTGGCGTAAGCCTTGGACAGCAGCCCGCCGGTGGGGATCTCTGAGAACTTGGGATCGGTGACGTAGCGGCGCAGGTCCATTACGGAGAGCTTCTGCGCTTCGATTTTAAAATGCAGATTCAGCTGTGCGCCTGGTTTGGTTTCGAGAATGTTCAACATCTCAAGCGCGGAGACGCCTTGGCCATTGGGCGGCAGTTCAAATACCTTGGCCCCGCGATAGGTGGTCGAGATCGGCTCGACGAATTCGCTTTGGTAATCGGTGAAATCGTTCTCAGCGAGCAGACCGCCCAAGCGGGCGGAAGTCTTCAAAATGTCCGCAGCCAGGGGGCCTTTGTAGAATCCGTCTCGCCCTTGCTTTGCGATCACTTCGTAGGCCCGGGCCAAGCCCGGCGTCTTCCAGATTTCGCCGACGGCCGGCACGCGTCCCGGCCACTTGGCGCCGCTTGTCGCCCAGTCTTCACGGATGACTTCGGTGACCGGAAAGCCGTTTCGCGCGTAGTGGATCGCCGGGGCGAACAGGTCGGCCCACGGCACCCGGCCGAATTTCTGATGCATTTTCCACCAGCCGTCGACCGCTCCGGGAACCGTGACGGAGTGGATTCCACTGAAGCCGCCCTTGGGCGCTGCGGTCATCCGGGCGGGCGCCCATCCGCTGGCGTTCAAGCCCGTCAATTTTTCGGTTTCCGCGTCGTAGTGGATGGCGAAAAGGTCGCCGCCGATGCCGCACATCATTGGCTCGACGACCCCGAGCACGGCGTTGGCGGCGATGGCGGCATCGACGGCTGAGCCGCCCCGCGCCAGAATCTGCGCCGCGGCCTGGGAGGCCAGGGTCTGGCTGGTGGCCGCCACGCCCTGTGTCGTCAAAATCATGGAGCGGGATTGCCATCGTTCCTGGCCGAATCCGGCGGTCGCGAGGGAGAGAAATATTAATGCACGGTACATTCGGGGAATCCGAAGTTATATCATGCAAGTGATAGGGGGCACGTTTATGCAACGGCGAAAATTTTTGACCAAGTCCTCCGCGATTGCGGCCGGGATCAGCCTGCACCATTTTCCATATCCTCTTTTCGCGAATCCCGTGCAGAAACTGGCCAGCGACCGGATTGCGCTGGGACCCAAGAAAGTGATGCTCAGCCGCCTGGCGATGGGCACGGGCACCAACGGCGTCGGGGGCTCCTCGAACCAGACCCGAAAGCTGGGCGTGGATGGCTTGGCCGATCTCTTCCGCGCCGGCTACGACAACGGTTTGAACTTTTTCGACTCGGCCGATCAATATGGCACCCATCCGCATGTTCGCCAGGCATTGAAGAGCCTACCGCGTGAGAAGGTGACGATCCTTTCAAAGACGCACGCCTCCACGGCGGCCGAGATGCGCGCCGACCTCGACCGCTTCCGTCGCGAACTCAACACGGACTATATCGACATCCTGCTGCTCCACTGCATGCTGGACAAGAATTGGAACGAGAAGAAGCGGGGCGCGATGGACGTAATCGCCGAAGCGCAGGAGAAGGGGATTGTCCGCACGAAAGGCACCTCCTGCCATACGCTCGAAGCCTTGAAAACGGCGGCTGCCGAGCCGTGGGTGGAGGTCGATCTCGCTCGCATTAACCCCGCGGGCATTGCCATGGACGCGGTGCCAGATGTGGTGATTGGAGTCCTGAAAGAGATGAAGGCCGCGGGCAAGGGCATCATCGGCATGAAGATCTTGGGGGCGGGGAAGTTGCGGAACAAGCCCGACGAGTGTCTGCAGTTCGCGCTAGGGTTGGATTGCGTCGACGTCTTCACCATCGGCAGCGAGAGCCGCGCCGAGATGGAAGACTTGGTGAAACGGATTCCCGCGGCTAGTGTCCGCGGATAAACAATTTTAGATTCCAGGGAGAAATAACATGAAGAAGTGGATTTTGGCGAGTATTGCCACCTTGGCGCTGAGCGCCGTTTTGGTGGGCCAGGGGAAGACCCCGATTCTGCAGCCGCAGATGACCCCGACGGACGACCCGACCTACAAGAAGCCAATGGGCAAGATGGGCGAGAAGAGCACGGGCTGGACGCAGACCACCGTTGCGGCCGGCGTTGACGGGAAGCCCCTGACGGGCAAGACCGTGACGATGGTCGGCGAAATCGTCGACTTCTCCTGCTATCTCCAGTTAGGCAAGCACGGCGACAAGCATCGCTCTTGCGGCCAGAAATGCGCGAAGTCGGGCCAGCCCATCGGCTTGTTGACCGCGGACGGCTCCCTCTACATGCTGATGGAAGAAGAGCACGACCCGCGTCGCGACGGCCTGACGATGTCGGCTTTCCGCACCGCAGCTTCCGACCACATGGCCCACGTCATGGAAGTGACCGGCACCATGACCCAGCACGGCGGCTACAAAGCCATCTACGTGGCCCGCTTCGTAAAGCAGTAATCGACTACCGAAGGAGACTCGAAAACAATGACGTTGGTGCGCATTCTGCCATTTGTTTGTCTGATTGGGGCTGCGGTAGTCGTGGGCCAGAGCAGCGAGGAAACCTTCAAGGTTCCGCTGGGGCTGACCCCGATTCTGTGGCCGAAAGACAACCCCTACACTCCCGAGAAGGCTGAACTGGGACGCTTGTTGTACTACGACAAGCGCCTATCGGGCGACGGCACGGTATCCTGCGCCACCTGCCATGCGGCAGAGAAGGCGTTTACGGATAACCTTCCGGTATCATTGGGCGTAAGGGGGCAAAAGGGTGGCGTCAGCGCACCAACGGTCATCAATCGTGCATATGGAATGCTGCAGTTCTGGGACGGCAGGGCCAATTCTCTCGAAGACCAAGCGATAGGGCCGATGGCCAATGCGATTGAGATGGGCCATACGCATGAAGCTGTTGTAAAGGGGCTGCGTAAAATCCCAGGCTACGGTCCCCTGTTCAAAAAATCGTTTGGCACCGACGAGTTCGACCTTGACATGATTGCCAAGGCGATCGCGACGTTTGAGCGGACAGTGGTGAGCGGCAATGCGCCGTATGACAAGTACCGCGCGGGCGACAAGAAGGCGCTGACGGCGTCACAGATTCGCGGCCTGAATGTGTACGTCAACAAAGCCAAGTGCGATGCCTGCCACGAGGGCCCCAATTTCACCGCCAACGCGTTCCACAATCTCGGTGTCGGCAGCCAGAAAGCCACTCCGGACGAGGGCCGCTTCGCGGTAACCAAAGACCCCGCCGACTGGGGAACGTTCAAGACGCCGACTCTGCGCGAGATTGCGAAAACCGGTCCCTACATGCACGACGGCAGCCTGACCACTCTCGAAGAGGTGGTGGACTACTACGACAAGGGCGGCATCAAGAACAAGAATCTCGATGAGCGGATGAAGCCGTTGAATCTGACCGCGCAGGACAAGAAAGATCTGGTAGAGTTCCTGAAGGCCTTGAGCGGCGAGGGCTGGCAGCATCTGACCGAGCCGAAGTCGTTCCCGCAGTAGAGCCTTCTTCATGTCGAATCAACCCTTGACGCGCGCGTGGTTTCTCCGCGCCGGTATTGTCGCGGCTGCTTTTTCCGCGACGTCCTGCAACCAGAGCCAGAAGAAACAGATCGCGGTGATTCCGAAAGGCCGTGCCCACGTGTTCTGGCAGAGTGTGCATGCCGGGTCTGTGAAGGCCGCGCGCGAGCACGACGTCGAAATCATTTGGAATGGTCCCGCGACCGAGACGGACTTCAACGCCCAGATTCAGATCATGGATGCGATGATCAACCGTAAGGTGGACGCCATCTGCGTGGCGCCCATCGATAAGAAAGTGATGGTCAACGTCGTGGAGCGGGCGACGCGGGAGAAAATCCCGGTCGTGATCTTCGACTCCGGCATCGATACCGAGCAGTTCGTCGCTCAGGTGATGACCGACAATAAAGAAGCCGGTCGCGTGGCCGCCCGGCGTATGGGCGAGATCCTGGGGGGCAAGGGCAAGGTCGTCATGGTCGCCGTCCAACCGGGCGGCGCTTCGACGATGCTGCGTGAGGAAGGCTTCGAGGAAGAGATCCGGAAGTTTCCGGGTATTCAGATCGTGGACAAGCGTTATGGCATGTCCGACTACGCCAAGAGCTTGCAGGTGGCGGAGAATATGCTGACGGCGTTCCCGGACGTCGCCGGCCTGTTCGCCTCCAACGAATCGAGCGCGGCTGGCGCCGCCCAGGCTCTGAAGGCTCGTCAAGGGAACAAGGTTAAGGCCGTGGGCTTTGACTCCAGCCCCGCCTTGGTGGCGGATCTCAAAGCCGGGGTCTTTGATTCACTCGTCGTTCAGGACCCATTCGAGATGGGCTACCAGTCCGTGCAGAATGCCATGAAGGCCATCAACGCGCAGGCAGTGCAGAAGATCAACGACATGGCTCCGCAGTTGGTGACACAACAGAACCTGTCAACCGCGGAGATCCAGGCGAAGCTGAATCCCGATCTGAAAAAGTACCTGGACTAGTGTTTAGTTCCCCGAGGACGATTGCAAAGTTGAGCCAACCTTGACGAAAATGCTGGAGATGTTCGGGCCGATTGTTGTCGGGAAGGTGGCCGCGACTGCTACGGCAATGAAAGCCGCCATCAACGCGTATTCGATCAGGTCCTGGCCATCCTTGTTGTGCCGAGCAAGCTGTCGAAGCTTAAGTGTAATTTGTTGAACCATCATAATTGTTTCCCCAGACTGTTTAAGGACACCTCCATGGTGCCCTTAAAGGTTATAAAGAAACAAGAACCATTTGGCTTTAGAACCTTATCCGATTTGCCTTAGAACTAAGCCATCACGCGGTCTGGTCCGGAAGGTCCAAGCGCGTCCGAATATCGGTGTAGATCTCAGAAATGCTTCGGTTGGCATCCACGGTCAGCAGCACGCCCATCCGGTCGTATAGCTCCAGCAGCGGCTTCGTTTTCTCATGGTATTCGCGCAGTCGAGTCTTGAGCGCTTCGGGATTGTCGTCCGCTCGCTTCGTGAATCCGGAGCCCTGCCCCATCTTCGCCCGGTACATGACGCGCTGATAGACCACTTCGTCGGCAAGCTCGAGATAGATCACCTTGTCCAGGTTCCAATTCTCAAACAGGTATTCGGCCTGGGCCCGGGTCCGCGGGAACCCGTCAAGCACAAAACCGTAGTTCCAATCGTGCTGATCCAGTCGCTCCCGGACCACACGCTCGACAATCTCATCCGGCACGAGCAACCCGGCGTCCGTGATCCGGCGGATCCGGGCGGCCAGCTTCGTATGATTGGCAACGTTCCAGCGAAACATTTCGCCAATCGAGATGTGGACAAAATTGTAATCCCGGCAGAGGAGTTCACTCTGCGTACCTTTACCGGAACCTTGGGGACCTGAAATAACGAACTTATGCATGCTTTCCTGGCAGTGAGCCACTCGACATCATAAGTCGAAGCGGATGCCTTGCGCCAGTGGAAGATCCCGGGAAGAGTTGATCGTGGCGGTCTGCCGGCGCATGTACGCCTTCCAGGAGTCGCTACCGGATTCCCGGCCGCCGCCCGTATCTTTCTCTCCGCCAAAGGCCCCACCAATCTCGGCGCCTGACGTGCCTACATTCACATTAGCAATCCCGCAGTCGCTCCCGCGCGGGCAGAGAAACTGCTCGGCCGCCCGCATGCTCTCCGTAAAGATCGCGCTGGCCAATCCCTGGGGCACTGCGTTGTTAAGGGCGATGGCCTCGTCGAGGTCGTCGAACTCGATCAGATGGACCACGGGAGCGAAAAGTTCCTCCTTCACAGCCGGCATCTGGCCGCTTGACGCCACCAGCGCGGGCCGCACGTAGCAGCCGCCCAGCAGCGGCTTGCCTTCAAAATCGACCTCCACCGGCTCCCCGCCGTAGAGCACCTCACCGCCCTGCTCCCGAATGACCCCCAGCGCCTGCTGCATCGTCCGCACCGCCGCCCGGTCGATCAGCGGGCCGCACAAAACCTTTGCTTCGAGCGGATGGCCAATCCGGACCTTACCCCACGCCCGCAGCATATACTCCCGGTACTCGTCCGCCACCGAGCGCTGCAGCAAAATCCGCCGGATGCTGGTACACCGTTGCCCCGCCGTCCCCACCGCGCCAAACAGCAAAGCCCGCACCGCCAACTGCGGATCCGCATCCGCCATCACGATGGCCGCGTTGTTCCCGCCGAGTTCCAGCAGGGTACGTCCCAGCCGGCCGCCGACGATTTCCGCCACCCGCCGCCCCATGCCGGTCGACCCTGTCGCGGAGATCAGCGGCAGCCGCCGATCCGCCGTCATCCGTTCGCCGACCACTGGTCCCGTCCCGCACACCAGCGTGAACACCCCGCGGAAGCCATGCCGGTCCAAAATCGGCTCACAAATCTTCTGCACCGCAATCGCTGTCAACGGCGTTCTCTCGCTCGGCTTCCACACGACGCAATTGCCGCAGACCGCCGCGAGAAAAGCGTTCCAACTCCAAACCGCCACCGGAAAGTTGAAGGCTGTAATACAGCCCACCACGCCCAGCGGATGCCACTGCTCCATCAGCCGATGGCCGGGCCGCTCACTCGGCATGGTCAGCCCATACAACTGGCGGGACAGGCCGACGGCGAAGTCGGCGATGTCGATCATCTCCTGCACCTCGCTTTTCCCCTCGGACAGAATCTTCCCGGTTTCGAGCGAGATCAGGGCGCCGAGATCGTCCTGCGCCGTCCGCAACGCTTCGGCGATCTCGCGCACGATCTGCCCCCTCCGCGGGGCCGGGAGGTCTCGCCACTTCGGCCACACGCGCTGCGCGAGGTACACCGCGTCGTCGTAGTCTTCCTCCGCGCCGAACAGCACGGTGGCCAGTTCGGCCCCGTCCGCCGGCGAAAGAATCGCCACCTGGTTCCCGGCCGGGTCCGCGGTCCACTCCTCGTGGGCCACCCCGGACTGCTCATAACCAATACCCAGACGGGTGAGGAGGCGGCGGACCTCCGTGCGGTGAAGCGACGAATCAAGAAGGTTCATGGCGTTGTGGTGAGCCACCCGAACGCGGCCGGGCCCGTGCCGAAACGGCGCCCCGCGCGGACGGCGGCAAGCTCTATTGTGGCAAGTGCGGAGGCGGCATCGAAGTGCGGGTAGCGCTCGAGCAGCCTCAGCCCTGGCTCCCGAGTTGTAGCGCCGCGTGGCTTGTTCGCTCGCACATGCAGGGGGTCGCCAATCAGGTCCTCGCCGGTGGCCGCCAGCGCCAGTTCCGCCAATCGCTCGGCGTTGCACGGCAGCAGTGGCGCCAGCGTCGCATGCACGCGCAGGCCCGCCGCGCGCAGCGTCCGCATCACCTGCAGCCGCTCCGGAATCGGCGCGCAATGCGGTTCGAATCGTTGCCGTACCGCCTCATCGTCCGTCGTCACGCTGAAGCTGATCCGCAGCCGCGGAATCGCCTGCAGCAGTTCCAGATCGCGCAGGATCAGCGGCCCCCGCGTCTGCAGCACGAAGACCCGGGGCGGAGCGGCGGCCACCGCCGCAAGCAACTCCGGCATCAGCCTCCGGCCGGCCTCGGCCGGCTGATACGGATCTGTCAGCGGGGAGCAATAGATCACCTGCTCCGCCCGCAACTCGCGCCGCAGCAACTCCGCCGCGTTCGCTTTGAACGTCGTATGGTGGCCCCAATGCCGCCAGTCCTCCGGCCGCAGCCCGCCCTGTACCCGCATCGTCGGCACATAACAGTAGCTGCATCCAAATGTGCAGTTCCGCGCCGGGGTGAGCGAGTGCGTAAACCCGGCTTCTAACAGAAAGCCGGACGTCCTTGAAAGGATCGTCCGGCTGGTCTGCTCGCCAATGCTATAGAGCATTTAGTCGGCTTTGTTTTTCACGTGCTTGTCGAACCACTCCACCATCTCCGCCAGCGTATGCTCGACGGACTCCCGCGCGGCATAGCCGTGCGACTCGAACGGCAGGTACACAAAGCGCACCGTCCCTCCGTTGCCGCGAATGGCCGTGTACATCCGCTCGGACTGAATCGGGAAGGTTCCCGTGTTGTTGTCGGCCTGCCCGTGGATCAATAGAATGGGTTCGTTGATCTTATGGGCGCTCAGGAACGGCGACATCCCCAGGTAGGTTGCAGGCGCCTCCCAAATGGTCCGCCGCTCGCTCTGGAAGCCAAACGGCGTCAGGGTGCGATTGTAGGCTCCGCTCCGCGCTACGCCCGCGGCGAACAGGTCCGAATGCGCCAGGAGATTCGCGGTCATGAAGCCGCCGTAGCTATGGCCGCCCACGCCCACGCGATTCGGGTCGGTTACTCCGAGCTCAGTCGCCTTGTCGATGGCAGCTTTCGCACCGGCCACGATCTGCTCGAGATAGGTATTGTTCGCCGTCTCGGGATCGCCGATCACGGGTAGCGAGGCGTCGTCGAGAATCGCATAGCCGGCCAGCAGGTAGAACAAGTGCGATGCGCCGGACAATTGCGTGAAGCGGTTCGGCGAACCGGTGATCTGGCTGGCCGTATCGGCATCGTTGAACTCGCGCGGGTAGGCCCACATCACGGTCGGCAGCTTGGTGCCGGGCTTGTAGTTTGGCGGTAGATAGAGTGTGAAGCTCAGCGGCACGCCGTCGGCGCGTTTGTAATTCACAAGCTGCTTTTTCACTTGACGCATCTCCGGCGCCGGGTCGGTGAAGCTCGTCAATGCTGTGCGTTTCCCATCGGCGACCAGGAAATAGTTTGGCGGCTCCGTAGTTGATTCGCGCCGCGTAATCAGCCGCGCGCCGTCCTTATCAAGGACGCTGACGACCGACTCATAAACACCCTCGGCGCACTCGAACAGACGGGTCTTCGCTTTCGTCTTCAAGTTCACGCGATCAAGAAACGGCCGGTCGCCTTTCGGGCTGGCGCCTTGGCCATTAAAGAACGCGAAATCGCCATCGCTCACCACCACTCGCTGGCCGCTGGGCATGATCTCGGTGACTGGCGTGCCCATGTCGCGGTAGCGATCCTGCATGCTGCGCGATTGCACCTCATCCACCTTGGCCGGGTTCGTCGAGGGGTCGACCAGGAAGGTGCGGATGCGCTTGGTTTTGCGGTCGTAGTCGGACGTTAGCAGGCGGCCGTCCTTCAAGTAGTTCGTCTGGCCCATCGCCCGATGTTCGAATTTGGTGACCTCTTCCGGCGCCGTGAAGGGAGCTTTAGCCATGAGCATCCGGTCGCGATGCGGCACAGTCTCTTTCGGGTTGCCGCCGTCGAGGGCTTCAATCCACGTCAGCGTCGCGCCATCGGTGGGGTACCAGTTCAAACTACGCGGTCCGGTGCGGACGCCTTCGAGCGGTACGCGGTCGGCGAGCGGCAGCTTGGCGATCGAAGCCACCATCTTCCCCGACTTGTCCCAGACTTCCATGTCGAGTGGAAACCGATTCACCGGAAGCACCCAGGAGAACGGCCGGTGGACTTTCGAGACCAGGAAGTTCGCGCCGTTCGGAGAGGCCTCGGCGCCGCCGAAAATGGCGGGCTTGCCCATCAGGGTCACCTGGCCAGTAGCCACATCGACAACGGCCAACTGCGACGTGGAGAAATATTCGAACAAGGCTTCGTCTTGTTCGCTCTTGAGCAGGTCCTGATAAGTGGGGGCCGGCGTGGCCTTGCCGAAGGATTCTTGAATGTCCGGTCCGGCCGGCACCAGCGACGCCTCGGGCACTTTGCCTCGCTGTGCGGGAATGGTTTGCACCAGCAGCGAGCGGCCGCCTGGCAGCCAATTCAGCGCGTCGCCATAGGCGGCATTCAGCCGCACGGAGGGGATGGCTTTCAGCTTGCCGGCCTTCACATCGAGCAGGTACAGCTCAATGCGGTCTTCGAACATTGCCATGAAGGCGGCCATGTCGCCCTGGGGATTCCATTGCGCTGAACTGAACCTGGCGCCGGCCGGGAGTGGAAGCGCTAGCTTCTTCAAGGAAGCCAGATCGATCAACTCCCATCCTTTAAAACTGCCCTGAGGGCTGCGCGGGCCATTGTTGCGGGGGTTGATACGTAGACCGGCCAGCCGGAGCATGGGTTGAGCGAGTTCGGCAATCGGTGGATAGCGGTCCGGCTCCAGTAAGAGCAGGTGGGTTTTGGCTGGGTTCACGCTGGAAATTGGCGTGGCCGGCGCCCGGAGGACCTTCAGAATGGCCTCGGGGGGTTGTTTGTACTTGGTCTGGGCGACAAGGGCCAGCGAAGCGAGGAGGGCGGACAGGAGGGTGCGTCGCATCTTTCTAGTGTGCCATTTCGGTTACCGCCCTAAAGTTCCGGTCCTCCCCTGCCGATACACCGGTCATGGAACAGTTCGGTCTGGCTATCATCCTCTTTGCGTCTTTTTGGGTTGGCGCCGTTGCAGGTTGGATGGCGATGAAACTCCGGGAGCGCTCTGCATACGAACGGGGGAAGGGCGACTCGATCTCCGAGTTGGCCTCGCTCAAGGAACGTCTCGAGGCGCGCGACAACCAAATAGTCGAGCTGCGGCAAAAAGTCGAAGCCGGTGCTGCGGATACGGCTCGCATCGCGACCGAACTGAAAGTGGAGACCGACCGTCGGGCGACCGCCGAAGCCCGTGGCTCGCTAATTCCCAAATACGAGGCCGAAATTGAGGCTCGCGGCAAGCGCATTATGGACATGACGCAGGATCTGGCGAAGCTGCAGAGCGCGTTGGCGCAGGCTACTGCCCGTTCGGAAGAGAGCAAAAAGCATACCGACGAAAAGATTTCCGGCCTGAGCGATCTGCAGGATCAGCTCGGCGCCGCCTTCCGCGCCATCAGCGCCGAAGCGCTGCAGAGCAATAACCAGGCGTTTCTCGATCTGGCTTCCTCCGCGATGTCTCGCTTCCAGGAGGCCGCCAAGGGCGATATGGATTTGCGGCAGCAGGCCATCGGGGAGATCGTCAAGCCGCTCAAAGAGCAACTGGAAAAAGTGGACAGCCGGATTATTGAATTTGAAAAGGAGCGCTCGGGCGTCTTTGGCGCAATCACGCAGCAGGTCGATAGCCTCGTCAAGGCGCAGCAGAGCTTGCAGGCCGAAACGAAGAACCTGGTCCATGCCCTCCGCACCCCGGCCGCTCGTGGCCGTTGGGGCGAAGTGCAACTCCGTCGGGTGGTCGAAATGGCCGGCATGGTGGAGTACTGCGATTTCGAAGAGCAGCCCCACGTCGAAACCACGGACGGCTCCCTCCGCCCGGATCTCATCGTCCAACTCCCGAACCAGCGCAAGATCGTGATCGATTCCAAAGTCTCGCTCTCGGCGTATCTGGAGTCGCTCGATGCCTCCGACGAAACTGTCCGTGTCGCGAAACTCAAGCAGCACGCCGATCAGGTCCGTGCTCATCTGCTCCGCCTCAGCGCCAAACAGTATTGGGATCAGTTTCCTCAGTCGCCGGAGTTTGTCGTGGCCTTCCTGCCCGGGGAAACGTTCTTCAGCGCTGCGCTCGAACAAGATCCTTCCCTCGTCGAATACGGTGTCGAACGCCGCGTGATTCTGGCCACCCCCACTACGCTAATCGCCTTGCTCAAGGCGATCGCCTATGGCTGGAAGCAGGAGAAGCTCTCTGCGAATGCTCGCGAGATTCGGGACCTCGGAAAGACTCTCTACGATCGCATGCGCACCGTAGCCGAGCATTTCACAGAACTCCGTAGGAACCTCGACCGCACCAATCAATCCTTCAACAAGGCGGTTGGCACCCTCGAATCCCGGGTCATGCCCTCGGCCCGCCGCTTCAAAGAGCTCGGCGCCGGTTCGGGCGATGAGATCCCCGTCGTGCTCGAACTGGAGAACTCGCCTCGTTCGCTCCAGGTCCTTTCAGAAGAAATCGGCGTCTCCACCGAAGAAGAGCCCGTGGCCACCGCGTAGGGACCCCGCGTCGGGAAATGTAAAGGTCTTGTAAAACCCACTTTGCCTGCGTAAACCGATTGTCTCTTCTCCGCGTATTAAGGGCAGGAGACAATTAAAATGAAACGCCAGATTGGAAAGTTGATGATGGTGGTCGCGGTAGCCGGAGCCACGCTCCTTTCCGCATCGACCACGAATGCGAACAGCCCTCGGGCGCAGGAGCGCCTCGAGAAAGAGGTGCGGAAAGAGCTCATTACGCTCCCCTTCCTCAGCATCTTCGATAACCTGAACTACCGGGTCGACGGCGAGACCGTCTACATCTCCGGTCAGACGATCCGCCCGGTGCTCAAGAGCGACGCCGGCAATCGCCTCCGCACCATTGAAGGCATCACGAAGGTGGTCAATGAAATCGAGGTTCTGCCGCTCTCGCCCTTCGACGACCGGCTTCGCTTTGTCCTCGCCCGCACCATTTACGGCCAGCCCGCTCTCAACCGTTATGCCCTCGGCGCCAACCCCTCGATCCGCATAATCGTGAAGAACGGTAATGTGACCCTCGAAGGTGTCGTCGACCGCGAAATGGACAAGACCATTGCCGGCATGGGCGCCAACGGTGTCTCCAATGTCTTCGCTGTCACCAACAACCTGCGCGTCGCTACGAGGTAGCTACTTGCCGGGAATCGTCGAACTTCGATTGGCCGGATCGTAGAGAGCCTTCGTCCCCAAGGCGAACATCTCCTCGGTCCGGCCCCCAGTCAACACCAGATTCGCTGTGTACTTCCCCACCGCCGGGCCATGCTTGTAGCCGTGGCCGCTCCCCCCGCCCAACAGCCAAACGTTATCCTGCTCCGGATGCCGGTCGATCAGGTAGTCCCCGTTCACCGTGTTCTCGTACTGGCAGACCTCCGCCTGCGTCAGCGGCGCCTGCGCCAGCTTCGGGAAGCGCTTCTGCAAGTACACCCGCACCTTGTCGACGGAGGTTTGCGGCACCACGCGCTCCTGCGTTTCCGGATCGACCTCGCGCCCATGCTCATCCGGAGCAATTTTGAATCCCCGGTTCTCCAGATCCGGTAGTCCGTAGATGGTGTCCCCGGCGTCCACCCACGCCGGCATCAGCGGAGCGCGGAACGACGAATCGCCCGCCGGCACGCCGAAGTAGAAGACCTCCTGCCGCGTCGGCCGGATCCGGCCCTTCAAAATCTCGGGAAACACCTGTGGCAGCCAAGGCCCGCAGGCAAATACAAACTGCCCGGCCTTAACTCCTGCCACGCTTTCGATCTTCCCTCCCTTGGCCGGTGGCGTCACCCGCGCTTGCTCGTACTGCAACCCGTTCTTCACCAGGTGCCGCACCACCGTCGCCACTCCCCGCCGCGCCATCAAACCGCCCGCGTGATACTCAAAGATCCCCCACGTCAGCCCGTCTAATCCAAGCGCCGGAAACCGCTTCGCCATCTCTTCCCGCGACAGCACATCGTGTTTCACACCCAACTTCTTAAATGCCGTCAGATTGGCGTTCATATACGCATCGTCCGGCCGTCCCATCCACAAGAAACCGGTCTCGTGATACAGCGTCGGGTCGGTCTGCGCGTAAAAGTCCTTATAAACCGCTAGCGATTCCATCGACCAGCGCGTGTAGATCTCCTTCGGCCCGTACCCCGCCCGGGTGATGCGGGATTCCCCGCCCGAACTCGCCCGGTTATTCGCGGGGCCATGTTGGTCGATCAACGTTACCCGCGCCCCGGCCTTCCGGAGCATGAACGCGGTCCATGCGCCAAACACGCCGGATCCGATCACGGCTACGTCTGGAATCGGCTTCGTCTGCGCCACGGCTGCTCCTGTCAAAACAGAATTAGTCAAGAATGTTCTACGCGAAGGGGAGGGCACTCTCCTCAGGGTAACAGGCGATGAATTATCATAAAGATTAAGGTCTCTTCCGCGATCGAACTTGCCGGAAACGGCCCAATCTTGTAACCCATGCAACTTCGATCGATGCTTTGGCTGGCTTTCGTAGCCGTAGCCTGCCCGCAGGGGCCCGAAAAGCAAATAGACTCCAAACCACCCGCTCCTATCGTCTTGGAAGACCCACCCGTCGCCCAGACGCGGACCCAACTCAATCTCCTCGGCCAGACCGACAATAAGTCCGGCGAAAGCCGCCGGAACGAAAACGTCCAATTCAATCTGGTCGATAACAACGCCCAGAAAGAGCTGAACCAACGTATCGGCGTCACGGCCTCATTCGTCCAGGAGTTTTCCGCGGATCGCAACTACTTCGGCGCCGAGTTCGGCCCCACCTCACCGTGGTCCGTCCTGCAAACCCCGTCGTTCAAGGACTCCTGGCACGGCAACCTCAACTGGTCCCACCTGAACAGCCTCACCTCCGCCCGTGCCTTCTTCCAGGTCGGAGGCGTCCAACCCGCCCGCGATAACAACTTCTCCGCCGCCCTCTCCGGCAAGCTCTGGCGCGGCGCTTCGCTCACTTGGGACGGTTCGCTCCAAGCCCTCCGCGGCGTCGTCAATGGCAACATCCTCGCGCCTCTGCCCAGTGAGCGCACTCCCCTCGCTACCGAACCCCGCCTCCGCGCCATCGTCGCCAGTATCCTCGATTCCTACCCCAACATCCCGCCCAACCGCACCGACATCGACCCCCGCATGGTCAATCTCAACGCGCGCCAGACCATAGACAATCGCAACACCTCCACCCGCCTCGACCAGCGCCTCGGCACCCGCGATCAACTCAGTTTCAGCTACAACTGGATCACGCAGAACGTCCAGGCCTTCCAACTCGTCCGCGGCCAGAACCCCAACACCACCACCCGCGCGCACAAGGCCGGCCTTGCCTGGAACCGGACGATTTCTCCCACTACCGTCTTCTCCGCCGCCTATCGCTTCGACCGCGCCGGTACCGTCATCGGGCCCGAAGCCGCCGCCGTCCCCTACGCCGTCTATCCCTCGACGGCCCTCACGGCCATCAACGCCAACAGCACCATCCCCATCAACCGCGCGCAGAACGCCTTTAAGACCGCTCTCCAACTTCGCCGCACCGCCGGGCGGCACAACTGGTCCATTGGCGCTCAGTTTAATCGCCACCAGCTCAACGGCTCCGATTCGGACTCTCACATCGCCGCCTTGTCGTTCAACAATTCGGCCACCGCCGACGCCATCACCAACCTGCGCCAAGGCACGCCCATCACGTTCTATCAAGCCATCGGCTATATCCACCGCGGCTTCCGGAACTGGGACAACTGGTTCTACTTCACTGACAATTGGCGCGCCACCAACAAGCTGAGCGTGAACTTCGGCGTTGGCTACCGGCCCAGTACCCGGCCTATCGAAGTCAACAATCTGAACCAGCTCCCTTACGCCGACGACAGGAATAACTTCGGTCCGTTCCTGGGCCTCGCCTACCGCCTCGCCCCCGGCTGGGGTGTTCTCCGTGCCGGCTACGGATTTCATTACGGCGAAATCTTCCCAGCCACCTTTCAGCAGATCCGCTTCAACCAGCCGCTCAATACCAAGGTCGTCATCCAGCAGCCGAATCTGGCGAACCCGTACATCGATATCGACCTCAGCCAACTCAGTCAGGTGCGCGCTGTCCAATATGCATATTCTCCGGACTTAGTTTCCCCATACTCCCAGCTCTACAACTTCACCTGGGAGTTCCAGCCCCTCACCCAACTCCGCTGGCAGATCGGGTATACCGGCAGCCGCAGCCAAAAACTGCTCTATCACCACTACGCCAACCGCGGCCACTCGGTTCCCGGCGTCCCCATCACCGTAGCCACCATCGATGAGCGCCGCGCCGACCCCACCAAGAGCGACATCCGCCGCGTCGAAAACATGTCCCGCGGTTTCTACGATGCCTTCAAAACCACTGCCTCAGTGCCCCGCTGGCGAGGCCTCCAGCTCGAAACCTCTTACTGGTTCAGCAAAGCCATCGACCTCGGCGCTGACTACACCAGCACCGCCCACGACCTCGACAGCTTCCGCGGCCGTTCCCAGTACGAATTCGAAGCCCACAGCGAACTCCGCGGCCGCTCCCGCTTTGACCAGCCGCACGCGTTCCTCCTGCGCGGCGACTATTCTGCCCCCCGTTTGCGCCGCCCGTGGATGGGGCGCTGGGGACTGTTCGCCGTAGCCTTGTCCAAGTCGGGCACTCCATTTCAGGTCACCGCCGGCTCCGACGCTCCCGGCTATGGGAATGTCGACGGCGTCAGTATGGATCGTCCCAACGTCGTCGACCCCTCGGTGCTGGGCCGCGCGATCACGCATCCCGACCTCTCCCGCCAACTCCTGCCCCGCAGTGCGTTCGAGTTCATCACTCCGGGGACGATTCGCGGCAACCTGGGCCGCCATACCTTCCGCCGAGGCCCTGTCCGCAACATGAACGCAGGCGTCAGTGTCGATTGGCCGCTCGCCAAGGAACGGACGCTGGCTTTCCGCGTCGAAAGCAACAACCTGAGCAACTCGCCCCAGTTCGCCGAACCCGGCTTCGCCCTGACCGATCCGAACTTCGGCGTCATCACGAACACGTTGAACGACGGGCGCAGTTTCCGGTTCTCGCTGCGCCTCAGCTACTGATTGTTCGCGAGCGTCTGCCGATGAGCCGCTCTCGTGCAGCCTCCGCCGGCGGCTCGAAGTTATCTGATCGCGCACCTCAAACTCGGCCGCGCGCGGGTCTATCCGAACCCGGTTCTCGCTACGTCTCAGCTACTGATTGTTAGCGAGCGTCTGCCGATGAGCCGCTCTCGTGCAGCCTCCGCCGGCGGCTCGAAGCTTTACTGATCGCACCCATTACGCTGGCGTCGCCCGCGTACCTCAAACTCGGCCGCGCGCGGGTCTATCCGAACCCGGTTCTCGCTGCGCCTCAGCTACTGATCGTTCGCGAGCGTCTGCCGATGAGCCGCATCTCGTGCAGCCGCCGCCGGCGGATCGAAGGTATCTGATCGTACCCAGTACGCTGGCGCTACCCGCGCACCTCGTGCTCGATCTCGCTCTAGGCGATTTGATTTCGGTTCTGGCAGCGTCTCAGCTGTTAATCAATCGCCAACGTCGTCTCGTTGCTCGCCCGTCCGTTGCTGATCAGCCGCAGCCTTACCGCCGCTCCCCGTGGCGCATCGGCCGGCACCACGAAGTTCACTTGATCCAGCCCCGCAAACCCCGGGGCCCGCCCTGCATACAATGGCGTCACTTGCACCCCGCCAATCTCCACTACCGCCGGCGTCGTCGCCCACGCCAGTCCGTCCCGCTGCTCCGTCGCCCCCAGTCCGGTTGCAAACACCGCCACCACGCTCCCGCCCCGCGCCGCGCTCTGCGGCGTATTCAACGTCCCGTTGATCGCGTCAATGGCCGCCGCCGCACCCAACCCGGTCCCATTCTGCGTGAAGATCGCCGGCGAGGCTGGTTCCACCAACACGTTCATCTGGTGTGCTCCGGCCGCATTCCGCACCTCCAGCCTCAGCAGCCCTTGTGCCGTCTCCGGCAGGATCGCGTTGATCTGCGCCGGTCCGACGAACTGCAGCCCCAGCGGAGTGCCGTTGGCCAATACCTGGACGCCCGCCAGTTCCGTCGGCAGCGGCAGCGCCACCGCCTGCGCAGAGCCCGTGGACAACTCCGCCCCATAGATCGAAATGAACATCCCCGGCGCCCGGCTCAACGTCGCCACCCGGCCCGCCGCCGGTAGCACCGCCGCCAGCCGCGGCCCCGTCTTGATCACCGCCACGTTGAATCCGATCGGCGTAATGGTCACCGCCGACGTCACCTCCGGCGTCGCCGTAATCTTCACCTCCTGCCGCCCCTCCGGGACGAAGTCAGTCGACCAGGCAAATGCGCCTTTAGCCAGATCCACCGGCCCCGCGGTGATCTTCGTCACCGCCTCCACTGCCTTTCCTTCGCGATCCTGGTAGCTCAGCAGCAGCCCCCCGCTCGTGTTCCACGTGCTGCCCGGTTCCGATCCCAGTTGCTTCCACTCATTAGTTCCTTCGAGGAACGACCGGATGATCCGCCACGAGAGATGCTCGTCAGAATTCACTTCGGCCAGAAACGGCGGCCTCGCGCATCCGGGGGCCGCCAGCCGTAGTAACGGCGAGTTGGTGTGGCAGTAGGGCACAACCCGTAAGCGATCCTCCCCGGCCTGAAAACGGAGCGAAGCGGATGTGAACGAAACGAGCCCGTCCCCTGTCGCGCTCGCTGCCCCGGCCACCGCGATCGCATCCACACCGCGCAGGTCGTCGGCGCCCTGGTTCCAAGTAGCGAGGTCGAACAGGAACCGGCTGCCCGGCAACTGCGCCCGCACCTGCGGGTCCACCGCCGCGACGCTCCCAAACAACTGCGCGAAGCCGATGCCGAAATGCGGGGACCCCAGAAATACGGCCTTGCGCACCCGCGGATTGACTGGAGGGGTAAACGTGCCCGGTGCGTTCTGCTTGCCCGCCAGATAGCTGCGCAGGATCAGCCCGCCCATGCTGTGAACCACTACGTCCACCTGCGGTGCGCCGCTCGTCTCGATCCTACGGCCCAGTGCCGCGCCCATCTCTTCGATCGTGGGCCGCGGTTCGCCTGCCGCCGGCACCGAGCAGTTATTGAACCAGATCACCGTGCGCCCGGCGGCCTGGAGTTTCTCTTCCAGTTGGCCGAATGTCTCGCGGCTCTGTTTGTTTTCACACGGCAGGTCCTGATACCCGTTCACCAGGACAACGGGCGGCAAGGCAAGCTGAGCGCATAGGAGCGAAGGAAGAAGAAGAATCAGGAAACGCATACCTAATCATTGTCGACCAAAAACACGAATGGCCGTCCCCAGAAGAGGACGGCCATTGAAACAGAATCGTGCGTGCAGACGTGGCTTAACCGCGCGTGACGTTCTCGGCCTGCAGGCCCTTCGGACCCGTCTTGACTTCGAACTCAACCTCCGATCCTTCATCAAGGGCTCTGTATCCGTTCATCTGGATTGCGCTGAAATGAACGAAAACATCCTCACCGCTGGACCGCTGGATAAAGCCATAGCCCTTGGCGGCGTTAAACCATTTCACTACACCTTTTTCTCTCACTACTAGATCTCCTAATGCTGGATACTACTTTCAAAACGCTACTGCGGGAAAGCGGCTAAAACGTCGAGGAATCAACAGTTTCGCCGCAGTGCTATGAAAGTTTCTCACATTGGTTACGGACATGCAAATCGCAGGTCTACGTAATCATCTTCTCGACGACGTGTCCATGCACGTCCGTCAGCCGGAATTCACGGCCCATGAACCGGTAGGTGAGCTTGGTATGGTCGAAGCCGAGCAGGTGCAGCATCGTCGCCTGCAGGTCGTTGATGTCGACTTTGTCCTCGAGAATATTCAAACTGAAGTCGTCGGTTTTCCCGATCACTTGGCCGGTCTTGATGCCCCCGCCGGTCATCCACATCGTGTAGCCATTGGGGTTATGGTCACGGCCGGCGTTGCTCGCGTCTTCTGGACGGCGGAACTCCGACATCGGCGTACGACCGAATTCGCCACCCCACACCACCAACGTGTCTTCGAGCAGACCCCGCTGTTTCAAGTCGCGGATCAGCGCCGCGGCGGGCTGATCGGTGGTCTTGCACTGCTTCGGCAACCCTGTGTTGATGGACGAGTGATGATCCCACGAACCGTGCATCAGCATCACGAAGCGCACGCCGCGCTCAATCATCCGGCGGGCCAGCAGGCAGTTGGTGCCGTAGGCGTTGGTGGCCTCCTGGCCGATCCCATACATGTCCTTGGTCGCCTGCGATTCGGCGGAAAAGTCGAGCAGTTCCGGTGACGAACTTTGCATCCGGAACGCCAGTTCATAGGAGTGAATGCGGGAGGAAATTTCTTCGTCGCCGGTCGCGGTCTGCCGCATTTCGTTCAAATCGCGCAGGGCGTCCAGACGCGCCCGCTGCTTCGCCGCGTCGATACCTTCCGGGTTCTGCAAATAGAGAATCGGGTCGCCCGTGCTGCGGAACGGGGTACCCGCGTAGGTCGTCGGCAGGAAGCCGCTCGAAAAGTTATCAGACCCGCCGCTGGTCCCTGAACCGGAACTCAACACGACGAACCCTGGCAGATTCTGGGACTCCGATCCTAAGCCGTACGTCACCCACGAGCCCATGGCCGGACGGCCGACCTGGTTGTGCCCCGTGAACAGCTTCAACTGGCCGGGGTGATGGTTGAACTGGTCGGAATGCATCGACCGGACGAAACAGAGATCGCCCGCAATCGAGGCCGTGTGCGGTAGCAAGTCCGAGATGTCCATGCCCTGCGGGCCGTACTTCTGAAACGTCCGTGGGCTGCCGAGAATTGTCGCCGTCGGCTTGATGAAGGCGAGCTTCAGATCCTTGGTCAACGAAGGCGGCAGGCTCTTGCCATGCCACTGCTGCAGCGCCGGCTTGGGATCAAACAGGTCCATCTGGCTCGGCGCGCCTTCCATGAAGAGGAAGATGACGCGCTTGGCCTTGCCGGGGAACTGCGGCGCTTTCGGCGCCATAGGGTTCCCTACGGCGCTATAGCCATCCTGGGCCAGGAGATGTTGCAGCGCGACCATGCCGAAGCCGCTGCCTAAGCTTGCGAGAAACTTTCGCCGGTTCGTCATCGTGAGCTACTCCCTGGTAATAAATTCGTCGAGGTTTAACAGAACGCTCGCCATGAGCGTCGTGTTGTTCTCCGCCACGAAGCGTTCAAGGCGCGCGCGCTCGGCCGCCGTTGGCTTGCGGAGCAGCGCCAGCTCAAAGGCTTCGTCAATCGTCTTCGCCCGCTTGCCGAGGTGCTCGGCCGCTTCCATGAAGACGGGGTCGTTCAACAGGTTCAGTGCTTGCAGCGGGGTGTTTGAACGCGTCCGGCGGCAGGACGTGACTGTCGACCGCGGCGCGTCGAAATTCGACAACAGCGGATACGGCGTCGTGCGCTGATAGTGGATGTAGACGCCCCGGCGATAGCGTTCCGTCCCCGGGCTCACTTGCCACTTCGTGCCCGACGAATACCCGAGTGCCGTAACGCCATCCGGCTGCGGTGGCTTCACGCTGGGGCCGCCAATTTTCGTGTCGAGCAGGCCGGCCACGCGCAGGGCCGCATCGCGGATGGCTTCCGCCGGCAGCCGCAGGCGCGATTGCCGGGCCAGCAGCCGGTTCTCCGGGTCGAGTTCGTTCAGCTCCGGCCGCGCGTTCGAACTTTGCCGGTAGGTGGCCGACAGTACAATCTTGCGGAGGATCGCCTTCCGGCTCCAGCCACTTTCAATGAACTCCACGGCCAGCCAATTCAATAGCTCCGGATGCGAAGGCCGCGAGCCCATCACGCCGAAGTCTTCGGAGGTCTTCACAAGGCCCGCTCCAAAAAGCTCCTGCCAGATCCGGTTCACCGCCACGCGGCTGACGAGCGGGTTTTCGGGAGCGACCAGCCAATTGGCCAAGTCGGATCGCGTAGCCTGACCATCGTGCTTTGCAAGCGGCGGCAGGAAGCTTGGCGCGCCGGGCTCTACCGGAATACCCAGGGTCTTGTAATCGCCGCGGACGCGCAGGTGGCTCTGCTTCGGCGTTGGCTCTTCAGCGATGGTGTAAGCCTGGCTCAACGGCGGATACTCTTCGTCGAGCGCCCGCAGCTTTTTGTCGAGTTCGTCGAACTTCAACTTCTTGTAGGCGGGTTGGCCGATGGCGAAATGGTAGTTCCGGACGAAGTGCGTTTCGAGAACCAACTTGTCGCGTTGGGTTCGTTTCGTCACAGGCTTCCGCATGATGCGTTCGCCGTCGCCGCCTTCGGTCAGCTTCAGCAAGCAGTCCCAAGCCAAGTCCCAGTCCGTCCGCTTGCCCGGCTCGGCTGAGGTTTGCAGCATGTTCTTTTCCCAATCGGGCTGCAAATCGCGCACCTTGTACTCGGCAATCAGCGTCTCGCGCTTGGCGGTATACTCGGCGCCGCGCACGTCCTTCTCGCTTGGCAGGGGGGCTTCAATATCCTCTTCTTCGGCGTTGTCGAAGAAGGCGTACATTGAGTAGAAATCCTTCTGCTGGATCGGGTCGTATTTATGGTCGTGGCACTGAGCGCAGCCCATGGTGAGGCCCAGCCAAACGGAGCCAACGGTGGAGGCGCGGTCGGCAATGTTCTCAAATCGGAACTGCTGGTTGTCGATGCCGCCTTCGCGATTGGTCAACGTATTCCGGTGGAAGCCGGTGGCGACGCGCTGCTCGGTCGTCGCGTTGGCCAGAAGATCACCGGCGATCTGCTCCCGCGTGAACTGGTCGAACGGCATGTCGCGGTTGATGGCGTTGATCACCCATTCGCGCCAGCGCCAGGCCCAAGGCCGGGCCCAGTCCTTCTCATAGCCGTCGGAGTCGGCGTAGCGGGCTTGGTCGAGCCAGTGGCGGGCCCATTTCTCGCCAAAGTGTGGCGAGGCCAGCAGGCGGTCGACCTGCTTGGCGTAAGCATCCGGGCTGCGGTCGGCGACGAAGGCGCGTACCTCGTCCGGAGCCGGGGGCAGGCCGATGAGATCGAACGAAAGCCGGCGCAGCAGGGTCGCGCGATCGGCTTCGGGGGACAATTTCAAATTTTCCTTTGCCAGCCGTGACGAAACGAACCCATCGATGTTCCCGGATGGCTTTGTGAACGACTGATAGGCCCAGTGGCGGGGTTGGGTTCGTTTCGCAGTCGCCTTCAGCGTGGTGGGGAACTCGGCGCCCGCGTTAATCCATGCCGCGATCCGGGCCGCTTCCTCCGCCGGCAATCCCTTCGAGCCCATCGGCATGGCCATGTGCCCGCTCTTGCCGGAGACGCGCAGCCACAGTTCACTCTCGGCGCTCTTGCCGGGCACGATCGCCTTACCGCCGTAGCCGCCGGCCCGGGCAGCCTCGGCGTCGTCCAGCCTAAAGCCGCTCGTCTGCTTGCCCGGTCCGTGGCAGGCGTAGCACTTGGCCTGGAAAATTGGCTCTACCTGGGAGTAGTCAGCCCCCAAAAGAAGCCCGCCGCTGACTAAAACCAGGAAAAGTCTCACCACTCTAGTTTACGCCGTGCCGCCCTCGGAGGTTCCTTCGCGATAGGTCCAAGCGCCCAAAGTGAAGTCCCGATTCATCCGCGCGATGTTTTCAAGCGAAATGCTCTTCGGGCAGACAGCTTCACACAAACCGATGTTCGTGCAGCCGCCGAAGCCCTCTTCCTTGGATTGGTTCACCATCTTCACCACGCGATCGTACCGCTCGGGCTGCCCCTGCGGCAGCAAACCCAGATGCGAGAGTTTGGCGGAGGTGAACAGCGAAGCCGATGCGTTCGGGCACGCCGCGACACAAGCGCCGCAGCCGATGCAGGTTGCCGCTGACATGGCGCGGTCCGATTCTTTCTTCGGCACAAGAATGGCGTTGCCGTCCGGCGCGCTGCCGGTCGGGATGCTGACGAAGCCGCCGGCTTGGATAATCCGGTCAAAGGCGCTGCGGTTGACCACCAGATCCTTAATCACCGGGAATGCCGCCGCTCGCCACGGTTCCAGGAACAGCTCATCGCCGGTCTTGAACTCGCGCATGTGCAATTGGCACACCGTGGTCCCGCGGCGCGGGCCGTGCGGCACGCCGTTAATGACGAAGCCGCAGGAACCGCAGATGCCTTCGCGGCAGTCGTGGTCGAAGGAAACGGGTACCTCGCCTTTGCCGATCAACTGCTCGTTCAGCACGTCGAGCATCTCGAGAAACGACATGTGCTCGCTAACGTTATCGAGTTCGTACTTCACCATCTTGCCGGCGTCCGAGGGCGACGTCTGGCGCCAGATGTTGAGGGTAATCTTCATGCTACTCATTGGCTGTCTCTAATCCCTTACTTGTACGACCGCTGCGAGGGGTGCACGTACTCGAACGTCAACTGCTCTTTATTGAGGATGGGCTCTTTGCCTTCGCCGGCATACTCCCACGCCGCGGCGTAGGCGTAGTTTTCGTCGTCACGCTGGGCTTCGCCTTCCGGAGTCTGATACTCCTCGCGGAAGTGGCCGCCGCAGCTCTCCTTGCGGTGGAGGGCATCGATGCACATTAACTCGCCGAGTTCGATGAAGTCCGCCACGCGACCGGCCTTTTCGAGCGACTGATTCAGTTCGTCGCCACTGCCGAGTACGTTCAGGTTTTCCCAGAATTCTTTCTTGAGCGCGCGAACCTTGCTGATCGCTTCGGTCAGGCCCTTTTCATTACGGGCCATGCCGCAGTAGTCCCAGATGATCTTGCCGAGTTCGCGATGGAAGCTGTCCACCGTCCGCTTGCCCTTGATCGAAAGCAACTTCCTCACCCGCTCGGTCACCTCGGCCTTGGCGGCCTTGGCTTCGGCGTGGTCGGCGGTTACTTTCTCAAGCTTGGTCGAAGCCAGGTAGTTGCCAAGAGTATACGGGATCACAAAGTACCCGTCGGCCAGGCCCTGCATCAGAGCGCTGGCGCCCAGGCGGTTGGCGCCGTGGTCGGAGAAGTTCGCTTCGCCGAGAACGAACAGGCCGGGGATGGTCGACTGCAGTTGGTAATCCACCCATAGGCCGCCCATGGTGTAGTGGATGGCCGGGTAGATACGCATCGGGACTTCGTACGGGTTCTCGCCCGTGATCCGCTCGTACATTTCGAACAGGTTGCCGTACCGTTCCGCCACTGCGTTCTTGCCGAGGCGCTGAATGGATTCGGCGAAGTCGAGATAGACGCCGAGGCCCGTCGAGCCGACGCCCCGCCCCGCGTCGCACAGCCGCTTGGCGGCACGGCTGGCCACGTCGCGTGGCACCAGGTTGCCAAAGCTCGGATATTCGCGTTCGAGATAATAGTCGCGTTCGTCTTCCGGAATCGACCGTGGCGAACGGTTGTCGCCCGCCTTCTTCGGCACCCAAATTCGGCCGTCGTTGCGGAGGGATTCCGACATGAGGGTCAGCTTCGACTGATAGTCTCCACTCACCGGAATACAAGTCGGATGAATCTGCGTGAAACAAGGGTTGGCGAATAGCGCGCCGCGCTTGTGGGCGCGCCAGATGGCGGTAGTGTTCGATCCCTTGGCGTTGGTGGAAAGATAGAAAACGTTTCCGTAGCCGCCGGTGCCGAGGATGACCGCGTCGGCAATATGCACGTCCGTCTGGCCGGTGATGAGATTCCGGCTGACGATGCCGCGAGCCTTGCCGTCGATGACGATCAGGTCCAGCATCTCCGTCCGCGGGTACATGTCCACCTTGCCGAGCGAGATCTGCCGTTCGAGCGCTTGATAGGCGCCAAGGAGGAGTTGCTGTCCCGTCTGGCCTCGGGCATAAAACGTCCGGGAGACCTGCGCGCCGCCGAAGGAGCGGTTGGCGAGCGTGCCGCCATATTCGCGGGCGAACGGTACGCCTTGGGCGACAGCTTGGTCGATGATGCTAACCGAGAGCTGCGCCAAGCGATAGACGTTCGATTCGCGGGCGCGGAAGTCGCCGCCCTTTACCGTGTCATAGAAGAGACGGAAGATGGAATCGCCGTCATTCTGATAGTTTTTCGCTGCATTGATCCCGCCTTGGGCGGCGATGGAATGCGCCCGGCGAGGCGAATCCTGGAAGCAGAAGCATTTTACGTTGTAGCCGAGTTCGGCCAAAGTGGCCGCGGCCGCGCCGCCTGCCAAGCCGGTGCCCACGACGATCACATGGTATTTCCGTTTGTTCGCTGGATTCACCAGCTTCATCTCAAACTGAGCCTGATCCCACCGGCCTTCAATAGGGCCGGTGGGGCTCCGTGCGTCAAGTTCCATAAATTACTTCACCAATCCTGTGAGGACCGCCACAGGAATCGAGATGTTCCCGGCGGCAATCAAAAATGCGAAGGCTTTCGCCCCGAACTGCAGGCGTGGAGTGTAGCGCGGGTGGTTCAGCCCGAGCGATTGGAACATGCTCCACACGCCGTGATACAGGTGCAGGGATAGCAGCACCATCGCCACGATATAGAACGCCGAGGCGTACCAGACGGAGAACCCCTTGACGACGTTGTCATGCACACTCAGATACTTGTAGTCCGGATGCACCGTGCCGGTCGTGAAGTGCAAAAGGTGGTAGATGATGAACAAGCCGACGAGGGGGCCACTCCAATACATGGTCCGGGAAGCATAACTGCTGTTCAGGTTGTCTTGCTTCACGTAGCGAACTGGCCGCGCGGCGTTGGCGGCCGTCGCAAGCTGAATCGCTGCCCAAATGTGGAGGCCGATGCTGGCGAGCAGGAAGAGGCGAACGCCCCAGAGCAACTCCTCGCTGGTATGGAGCAAGGCGCCGTATTTGTCGATCGGATATACGCCGTCCTCCCCTACCGGCAGAAAGATCTGCAGGTTGCCGGTCATGTGCCCAAGCACAAAACCAACCATAATCAACCCAGTAACGGCCATTACTACTTTTTTGCCGATGGGGGCTTCATAAAAGCGCGAAACTCGCGCCAAACCACTTGCCGTAGCACTCATTGCGTTCTCATTATATGTGATTCTAGTCAAACGCACTTGTTGCAAGATTCCTCAAGTTTGCGCACCTTCTCCCGATAAGCCTCGTGAGGAGTTTCAATGTCCGCCGAAAACACGCCCACTCTGCCCGAGTGGAGCCACGACTCGACGCAAGTGCTGCTGGCGATTGATGCCGGCTGGCAGGATTGCGAAAGCGGTCTGGTGTCGCCACTAGCGGAAGTTGAAGCGATGGTGCCGCTTTGGATTTCAAAATATTCTTCTCGGACAAAGCGATCGGAGACCTGAATCGCATCGTGGAGTACTTCGCCGCCGAGTCGCCGGAGTTGGCCCGTCTGGTGGGAGAGTCTCTCATGGCGCATATCCGCTGCCTGGCGGCGATGCCGATTATCGGTACGCCGATGGCGAAACGAACCAATGTGTATAAGCTTTATCACTCGCCCTATGCCGTCTTCTATCGCCTGAACCGGTCGGGCCGGGTCGTGGAAGTTCTGCACGTCTATCAAGGGGTGCGGCGCAAAAGTGTGCTCGCTGCGCCACAGGCGTCCTAGCGGGGCCCACTAGTTCGGGAGTGCCGCCTAATGGAATCAATCGATTAGCAAATGGCTTTCGGTGTGCATTCGAAAGCCGCATGAGTGGCAACGCCTATCGCAGCCTGTTCGGTCTCGTCTTCCTCGCCGGGCTCTCGTTCGGCATCTTCACCGCCAGCGCCTTTTCCTGGAACGTCCCCGACGACACCAACGTCAACTCGCGCTACACCGTCGAACGAATCGACCTGTCGGGCATTCCGGAATCCAAGCTCTCGGCCGGACTCCGGAAGGAGCTGCAGCAGCGCGTCGGCGAGAAGTTCTCGCCGGAGGCTTTCGCGAAGCTAGCGGGCCGCGTGCGGGACGAAGTCCGGGCGCGCCTTGTTGCCCCCAAGCTGCTCCGCGGCTCTTCGAGCGAACAGATTCGCGTTGTGTTTGAAGTCTCCGGCCGCCGCCTGGATCTGACGGCCAGCCCTTCGCGGGTGATCTATCACGGCATGCAGGGCTGGTCCGGCGATGTCACCATGCGGCTTGGCCGGGCCTACGTGGGAGCCGTTTCCGATGGTGACGAATACGTGGAACGGGTGGCCGGGATCAAGGCTGGCTACAGCCGTGGTTTCTGGCAGGACCGGGTCCGGCCTGGGTTCCATTTTCAATCCATGCGGTCGCAGTTCCACAATTCGACACTCGCCCGCACCGCCGAACCCTATCGTGGGTTCACCAG
This sequence comes from Bryobacterales bacterium, assembly GCA_038215275.1. GTDB lineage: Bacteria > Acidobacteriota > Terriglobia > Bryobacterales > Bryobacteraceae. Next base: position 39,744 of record JBBQRA010000016.1, read on the forward strand.
TTTTCAACCTGAAGTGACTTTTACGCCTTGGCGAGGATCCGATCGGGAGGAAGTTTCCATCTCCTCCGGCCTTCGCCTCCAACGGTTCACCATTCCGTCCCCTGGAGTGAACCGCGAAGCCTCGCACGCGCTAGTAAATACTCTGCGATACCGGCGCGTGTGGGGTGAGGAATCTACGGGTGAGTCGTCGACTCACGCCGAATACCGGCTGCGGGCTGGCTTAGCCGGCCTGGGTTCGGACTATCGTTTCACCCGCCACGAGGCCGACGCCGGCCTCGACTGGCGTCGCGGCCGTAACCTGGTGCGCCTGAACGTACAAGGCGGTTCTGTCAACGGTGACGCGCCGCTCTACGATCGTTTCGCTTACGGCAACACGCTGACCCTGCGCGGTTGGAACAAGTATCGGCTCGCCCCCCTCGGCGCGAACAAAGCGATCGCGAGCACGGCCGAAGTGGGTACCCGCGTCTGGCGGCAGACCATGCTGACCACGTTCTTCGATTCCGGAGCCGTTTGGAACCAAAACGGCGGCGGAGCCGTCCGAAACTCAACCGGTTTAGGAATTCGAGCTAAAAACGGCTTCTTCCTGTATCTGGCAGTTCCTTTGCGCAGTAATCCGGTGGAGGTAGTCCTCATCACCGGCGCCTATTTCTGATGACCCGACGCCTGCTGTTCGCCCAGTCCGCAGTGCCGCTTGTCCGTGCCATGGCGCCGGAGATGCTCCAGCTGCGTTGGGACGATCAGTTGCTCCGGGTCCAGGCGCCCTACCTGCATTTTCTGGGCGGCAAGTCCCTGGAGCGGCTTCACAGCGGAGCCGCTTTGGTGTTTTCGCTGCAACTTTCGCTCTCCGCCGATAAGTTCACCACCGTCGTCCGCCGCAACGTCGACCGTTTCGTCGTCAGCTTCGACCTGTGGGAGGAAAAGTTCGCCATCACGCGGCTGGGACCGGGCAAACATCAGGCGTCGCACCTGAGCCGCGAGGCGGCCGAACGCTGGTTGTTCGACCATACCAGCCTCAGCGTCGGCGGCTTGGCCGATAACAAACCGCTGTGGCTTCGCATGGACCTTCGCGCCGACGACAGCCGCGAATCGGCGGCCCTATTGCTCGACCCCACTGTCAACCTCGCGCGCCTCATCGAATGGTTCGGCCGGTCGCAGCGCGGCGCCGACAACCGCTGGGCCCTGGACAAGGGCCCCTTCCATCTCGCCGAGCTTCGGCGCTAAGCTCAGAACCGTGAGTCTCCGCACCAAGCTCATCGCGGTCTTTCTTCTGGCGACGCTCGCCCCGCTCGGGGCAATGCTGTGGGTGACGATCAATCTGCTCGAAACCTCATTGACCTATGCTTCGACGGATGAACTCGACAGTATCTCCAAGTCGCTCGAAGCCACGGGCCGCGAATTTTATCAGCGGGCGAAAGAATCGATCAAGCAGGATGTCGCCAACGGCAAGCTGAGTCCTCAGCGCTTCTCTCGCGGCGACCGCGAGCTATGGCCCGTGCAGATCAGAACCTTCAACTCGAGCAGCGACGCGGAGCGCTATTTCCTATCGGGCGATGCCGGAGACCGGCTGAACTACTTGGTCCGCCAGCCCGACGGCGACATCTGGGCCTATGCCCGCAAGCTGGGCGGGCCCGGCATGACCCGCCTGCAGCAGCAGATCGCCAGCGCCCGCGAGGTGGTGGATAGAGCCCGCGTGTTCAATCTGCGCCGGGGCTTTGTTTTGACGCTACTCGCCTCGGCGGCGGCGGTTTTCCTGGCTTCGCTGGCATTTCTCGTCTGGATGGCGATCCAGATTACGCGTCCCATGCGGGAACTGCAGCAGGGGTTGGCCGAACTCGCCGACGGCAATTTGACCTTCCGGCTGCCCCACCGCTCCGGTGGCGATGAATCCGCCCAGACGGTGGCGGCTTTCAATCGCACGGCCGCGCAACTGGAAGAGAATCGCGACAAGCTGGTTCACCTCACTCGCGTCGCCAGTTGGCAGACCCTCGCCCGCAAGATGGCGCACGAAGTTCGCAATTCGTTGACGCCCATTCGCCTCATCATGGAAGAGCTGGGCGATCGGCACGACCCGGAGTTCCTGCAGCAGGCGGCCCAAATTGTCAGCGATGAAGTGGCGACACTCGAACGCCGTGTCCGGGCCTTTGGTGACTTTGCGACAGAACCCAGCGCCCACCCGCAGCCCCTCGATGTGAACTCGCTACTGGCCGAGCGCATCGCGCTGCATCAGCCGGCGCACCCTGAAATCACATACGACCTCGCGCTTGCGCCCGGCCAACTCCGCGCGAGCGCCGACCCCGATCTGCTCAAAGGCGTTCTGACCAATCTGCTCGAAAACGCCGCGCAGGCCGCGGGGCAGGGAGGCCGGGTCCGCGGACGCACCTACATCGAGAACGACCGGGCGGCGATCGCGATTGAGGATAGTGGCCCGGGCCTTTCCAAGCTCGCCCGTGAGAAT
>JBBQRA010000017.1:0-41934 GCA_038215275.1 Bryobacterales bacterium
GGGCGCTGGATCCGGCGACGGGGGATCTGAAATGGAGCACGCCGATCCAGGTTGGGTCCCATGCGGCGGGGGTGCTCGCGACAGCTGGCGGGTTGGTGTTTGCGGCGTCAAAAGACGGGAACCTGATGGCGCTGGACGCCGGGAGCGGCAAGATTCTGTGGCATCACCAGACGGGCGCAACCATGCGGAGTTCGCCGATGGCGTATTCGGTGGATGGCAAGCAGCACGTCGCGATTTCGAATGACTCCGCGCTGCTGGTTTTCACGCTGCCGTGACGCGAGCGATCTACGCGGCCTTTGACGTGTTTCCGCGCGGCAAGGGCTCATCGAGCCATATTGCGTCGATGGTGACGGCGCTGCGAGGCGTTTGCGACCAGGTGACCGTGTTGTGCCTGGGTGGGCCGGGGCTGCCGGATCATCAGGCGGAGGACGGGATTGCTATATATCGATTGCCGGCGCGATATCCGGACCTGCTGCTGCGCGCGACGGCGTTTGCGCAGTTCGTGGCGCACCATGCGCGGGCGGGAGCGGAGTTGGCGGTGTACCGGGACCCGTGGGGCGGGGCGCCGCTGCTGCGAGCCTGCCCGGGGGCGCCGTCAATTTTTGAGGTGAATGCGTTGCCGAGTTGGGAACTGGCGTATTCGCGGCCGGGGTTTGCGGCCAATGCGGCGCTACAAGCCAAGGTTGCCGATTTGGAGCGTTTCTGTTTTAAACATTCTGATGAAGTTTTGTGTGTGTCGTCGGTGACGGCGCGGGCGTTGGGGAGGCCGCGGACGACGGTGATTCCGAATGCCGCGGCGCCGTATTTCTTTGCGGATCCTGCGGGGCCTTGCCCGGTGCCGGAGTTGGAGCAGGGCCGCTGGTTTGGCTATGTGGGCGGAATGCAGCCGTGGCAAGGGGTAGACGTTGTGTTCGACGCGTTCCGGCGGCTGGCGCCGGATTTGCCAGGGGTTCGGATGGCCGTGTTCTCTGAGCGGCGGGCGCCTCGGCGGCTACCGGAGGGAATCCATTTCTTCGGGCCGTTGCCGCATCCAGCGCTGCCGGCGGCGTTGCGGCGGCTGGAATTTACCGTGGCGCCGCTGATGGAGACGTCGCGGAATACGGTGCAGGGCTGTTGCCCGGTGAAGATGATTGAGAGCATGGCGGCGGGGGTGCCGGTGGCGGCATCGAACCTGGCGGTGTGCCGGGAGTGGCTCGAGGATGGGCACGAGGGCCTGCTGGTGACGCCGGGCGACCGGCGGGCGTGGATGCAAGCGCTCTATAGCATGTTGACCGATGCGCCCCGGTACGCCGGCCCGGCGGGGCTGCGGGCGCAACGCGATTTCAGTTATCCTCACGTGCATCAGCGGTTGCAGACCGTCTTCCGTCGTGTCCTATGGAACTGAAAGAACTCTCCCCCGCAGCCCGTGCCGCCGCACAAAGCCATTCGATTACCGGTGAGTGGGACTACGCGTCGTTTGGCCAATTACTACAGCAGTTGCTGGCGTTCGATACGCTGATCGACAAACGCGCCAAGTTCCGGCTCAGCGCGATGGTCGCGTGCATTATCGTGGCGTTCATTGGCACCATTGCTGGGATGATCCTGATCGACAACGACCTGGAGACATTCGGTGGAATCATTCTGTTTGTTGGATTGTCTTGCATCGTTGGCGCGATCGTTTTCGGCATGCAGTGGCGCAAGGCGAAGAAGATGTCTTTGCCTGAAGACAACTTGGCGGTGCTGTTGCAGTTGTTTCGAATGATCTACCGGGACCTGCATCCGAACGGGAAGATTCAGGCTCGTATCGATCTGACCGGGCTTACTCCCGCCAAGCGCGGGCCGATGCTGGCTCTACCGCAGGCGGGCTATATCAGCAGAAATCAGGCGATCTACGTTGACCCTTGGTGCCTTATCCGCTTTCGCCTTCGCGATGGCTATGTCGTGAGCTTGCGGCAGACCGACCGGGTTACCGAGTTGCTGCGGACCCGTCGGAATTCGCGGGGCAAGCAGAAGACAAAGACAAAGTATTCAAAGCTGTGCCGGGTGACGGCGACGCTGATTCCTCCGGAGCCGGTACAGTTCGTAGCGCCACCACCGATTGACCCTGCCTGGGAGCGGGTGCGCGCGGGGAACAAGAAGGGCCGGACGGTGGCCGTGTGGGATCGATGGTTCTTGTATAAGCAGAAGCAGGATGAGCCAAAGCAGACGCCGACAGGGGCGGAGCTTGCCGGGGTGTTGATGCGGCTTTGTTCAGTGCGGCCGGCGCCGCAATCGTGACTTCGGCTGCGCACGTACCACGAATTCAGTTATCCTCGTGGGCATCGCTAATTTCTGATTCACTTTGACCGGACCTTATGAAACTGAGAGATCTTTCGCCCGAGGCCCGCACTGCCGCTGAAACGCAGGCCATCCGCGGCGAATGGGAGTATGCGGCTTATGACCAGTTGCTGAAGGATCTGATTGCGTACGACGCCGCCATGGATGCCCGGGTCGCCTTCCGCAAGAAGTGGATGATTGTGGCGATCATCGTTGCGTTTGTGGGCCTGTTTGTGGCGATTCTTGTGATTAATAACGAAGACGCAGGGGCCGGAGCCGCCATATTCGTGGGCGGAATTGTGCATTTGATCACCGCCATTGTGCTGTGGAAGAAGGCCAGGAAGATGGCTCTTCCCGAGAACGCGCTCGCGATGCTGCAGCAGATGTTCCGGCAAGTGCGTCAGGACTTGGACACCAAGGCGAAGATTCGAGTGAACGTGGACCTTTCCGGACCGACGAAGGCGAAGTGCGGCCCCAAGCAGGTGCTTCCCCCGAAGGGCGCCCATAGCCTCAGCCAACGGGTATACGCCGACCCGTGGTGTCAGCTTCGCTTTCAATTGCGGGACGGATACAAATTGTCTCTGCGGCAGGTGGATCAGCTAACCGAACTGGAACGGACTAGGCGCACGGCGCGTGGGAAGTACAAGACAAAAACGAAATACAAGAAATTGTGCCGGTTGACGGCGACGATTGTGCCTCCGGCCCCGGTGCAGTGGGCGGGACAGCCAAGAGTGGATCCAACGTGGGAACGCCTGCGCGTTGCGAAGAAGAAGGGGCTGGACGTGGCGGTGCTTGACCGGTGGTTCCTGTACAAAGAAAAGCTGGAACGACCAAAACAGAACCCGAGTGGCGCTGACGCCGTGGGTATGTTGTACCGGCTTTGCTCGATGCGGCCGGCGGAGGCGAAATGAACTGTCAATGGCAGACTGGGCTGCTGGTGCCGCAGCCGTGTGACTCGCCGGCCATGGGGGGCTGCAGCTTGTGCGGGCGGTCGCTTTGCATGATGCATACGGTGTCTGGTCCGAATGGGCCAGCCTGTCCGACTTGCGCCAACTCGAACCAGGGCTACGAACAAAATGAGGAGACGGAGCTGGAATCGTCCCGGAGTTCGTACTACACGCAATATGGCGGGACGCAGTATTTCACGAAACGGGACCGGCAGTCCGTGGAGCGCGAGGAAGTGGAAGGATACGACGAGTTCGAGACGTGAGCAGGCGGCTACTTTGGATCACCGAGCACTATCCTCCGGGGCGCGGAGGCATGGCGACGAGTTGCGCGCGGCAGGTGCGGGAGTTGCGGCAGTCGGGACGGTTGGTGGACGTCGTGGTGCTTGGCGCGGCCGCGATGGAGACGGTACCGCGGGATAACGGCTGCGACTTTCTGATTCCGCCGGACAACGAAGACGGGCTGGCGGTGAATCTGGCATTTGCGCAATTGCGGCCGCCGTATGAGGCATCGGTGGGGTTTGGGGCATCGGGGGCTGGATACTACGCGGTGACGTTTGCTGCGTGGTTGGGGTGTCCGAGCGTCGTGCTGGTGCGCGGGAACGATCTTGACCGCGACTGGTTCCATCCGGCGAAGAGCGCCTGGCTGCATGAGGCCTTCGCTCGCGCGTCGGCCATCGGCGCGGTGACCCCGCAGAAGGTAGAGCGGATTCGACGGCTGTATCCGGGCAAGCCGGTGGAATGGACGCCGAACTCCGTGGACGTGGCGCGGTGGGAAGCGCTGCCGCCGGACCTGCGGCGGCGGGATGAGATCCGGGGGCTCCTGCGGGCGGACGGTTCGAAGGTGATCGGATTGTTCGGTGAGTTGAAGGCGAAGAAGCGTATTCCGTGGTGGCTCGAAGCGATTCGGGATCGCGGGTTGCTAGATCAAATCCGGCTGTTGATTGTGGGCACGGTGGATCTGCCGACGGCGATGATTTTGGAAGATCCGGCGATTGCGCCGCGGAGTTTGCGGCTACCCTTTGCGGGACCGGAGGAATTGCCGGGGCTGTACCGGGCTTGTGATTTCGTGGCGATTCCTTCCCTATTCGAAGGCATGCCGAACGTGCTGCTGGAGGCGATGGCGTGCGGGGTGGTGCCGATTCTGTCGGACGCGGCGATTCCGATTGGGGATGCCGGGTTCGTCTTTCCGGCCGAGGATCGGGAGGCCGCCGGAGAGGTGACCGCGCGGGCGCTGGCGCATCCGGACTGGCCGGCGGCTTCGGCGGCGGCGCAGCGATTTGTGCGGGAGACGTTTTCAGCCGAGCGGGAACGGGAAGGGCTGCTGGATCTGGTGCGGCTTGCGGCACTGTGAGTTGGATCGCTTACTATGCGCCGGGGTCGGGCTTGGGCCACTTGAACCGGGGGCTGGCGGTGTGTTTGGCGCTGCGGGATGCGGGGCACGACGCGCGCCTGCTTTCGAACTCGCCGTTTGCGCGGGCGGTGGCCGGGTTGGCGCAGTGTCCGATTGTGGGCGTGGCGCCGGAAGAGGTGGAGGCCTATCTGGCCCAGAATAAGCCTGCGGTGCTGGTGATGGATACGTTCGCGCAAGGGCTGCGGGGAGAGCGGCCACGGGCGCGGGCGAGGGTGCATGTGGCTCGGCGGTTGTTGCGGCCGGTGGCGGTGGAAGGTTTTGACGCGGTGATTCAGGCCGAGCCGCTGGCGGCGGAGCATGAGGCTCTGTTGGCGGGTGCGGTGCGGTTACCGGGGCCGATCCGGTTGACGCCGGGCCGGGTGGCGACGCCGGTGCCGCCGGAGTTGGAACGCGACGGGTTGCATCTGGTGGTGCACTCCGGGCCTGCGGCGGAGGTGGCCCAGTTGGCGGCATTGGCGCCGGAGCCGCGGACGGTGGTGAACCTCAATTACTATCCAGCGTGTAACGTAATGAGCCGGGCCGCGCATGTTTATAGCGGCGCGGGGTACAACATTATGGCCGATATGTTGGGTCGCGAGAACCACACGGCGCTTCCCTTCCCCCGGCGTTACGACGACCAGGCGGCGCGGCTGCGGGGCTTTTTTATTGAGCCGATTGACGGGACGGCGTTGGCGGCGCGCACGATTGCTTCGTTCTTGCGGTGATGGCGAAGCAGTCGCCGCGTTCGAGCCAGTAATATTGCTTGCCGTCGGGGCCGACGCCATAATTGCTATCGTAGATCGCGACTTTGCTTGCGCCGATGACTTCGAAGTTGTTGCCAGCCACGACGATTGCCGTGCCTTCATCGATGCCGATGCCGAGCAGTTCCGGCTTCAGGGCGATGACGGGGACGAGATCATTCTCGCGTTTGCGGGCGATGAGGTGCTGGTCGATGGCGACGTTGCGCAGAAAGCCAAAGCCTTCCTCGTAACCCTTGGCCATCATGATGGTGTTGCCTTCGCGGGCTCCGCGGACGAGGTAGCTGCCCTGGATGGTGGCTCCGGCGCTGGTGCCGGCGATGACGCCACCGCGGGCGAGCAGGTTGTCGAGTTCCTTCTGCGTCTTGGTGCCGAGGTAGCTGTCGACGAGGCGCCACTGGCGGCCGCCATCGAGGAAGACTCCCTTGGCGCCTCGCAGGGGGGCGAGGAATTCGTCGGAGTTCGCTTCGGCACGGTCCTTGGTGTGGAGTTGGACGACGTTGGTGAAGCCGTGGCGGATGAGGGGGTGGCGGCCGAGCGGGGGGACACCTTCGCCGGCCGTGGGGATGACGACGATGGGCGCATCCAGACCGCCGGCGAGCGTGGCGAAACGGTCGAGAATCTCTTTGCCGAGGGCGCCGCCGCCGATGACGATCAGGCGGCCTCTGGCGGGTCCGGAGCCGGGGCTGTGCACCGCCGCATTGGTGACGGGCTGGGCCCACAACACACTACTGAGGAAGAGCAGGCCAAGCAAACGCATAGTGCGATCATAACAAGCATGTTCTCTTCCCGGCTGCCCTGGGGCACCCCCGCCAATGCGCTTTCCGGGCGTGCCGCGGCGCTGCGCGGCCAATATCTCGACTTAACGGAATCGAACCCGACGCGGGCCGGTTTGGCGTATCCGGAGCGCGAAATTCTGGCTGCCTTTGCTCGGCCTGAGATGTTGACGTATGCGCCGGACCCGCGCGGCTTGCCGGAGGCGCGGGCGGCGGTGAACGCCGATTTTCTGACGGCTTCAACGAGCGAAAGTTACTCGTGGCTGTTCAAGCTGCTGTGCGACCCTGGTGATGAGATTCTGGCGCCGCGGCCCTCGTATCCATTGTTCGAGTTTCTGGCGGGGCTGGAGGGCGTGCGGGTGAAGCAGTATCCGCTGCGTTACGCCGAGGGATGGTTCGTGGATTTTCCGGCGCTGGAGAAGGAGTTGAGTCCACGGACAAAGGCGATCCTGGCAGTGCATCCGAACAATCCGACGGGTTCGTACCTGCATCGGTTCGAACTGGAGCGGTTGACGAACTACGGGCTGCCGTTGATTTCAGACGAGGTGTTTGCGTCGTATGCGCATGCCGAAGGGGTGTTGCCGACGTTGGGCGAGAACGGGCGGGTTCTTACGTTTGTGTTGGACGGCTTGTCGAAATCGGCAGGGCTTCCGCAGATGAAGGCCGGGTGGATTCGCGTCTCCGGGCCGGGAGCGGAGGAGGCGCGGCATCGGCTGGAACTGATCGCCGATACGTATCTTTCGGTTTCGACGCCGGTGCAGTGGGCGCTGCCGGCGCTGCTGCGAACGAGCGTGCACGATCAGATCTTGGTGCGGGTGCGGGGCAACCTTAAACTGGCGCCGCAGGCTCTGCGCGTCGAAGGCGGATGGTGCGCGATCCTTCGGATGCCTGCGTATCGGACAGACGAAGAATGGGCTGGGTACTTACTCGAGGAGCAGCGAGTTTTGACCCAGCCCGGTTACTTCTTTGACTTAGAGGGTGGCCCGTACCTGGTGGTGAGTCTGCTCACGGAACCAGGTACATTTGCCGAGGGGCTCCGCCGGATTACTGTTTGATGATGGTGCCGTCGCGGCGCCGGACTTCGCCCCAGCCGCCGTTGTAGAGGGCGCGGTCGCCTCGCTCGTTCTGGCCGTAAGGGAACTTCTTGGCGAGCTCTTCGTTGACTTCGATACCCCAGCCGGGCTTCTCGTTGGCATAGAGGTAGCCGTTTTTCATCTCGGGGCAGCCGATGAAAATCTCGCGGAGCCGTTCGCTGAAGGCGCTATACTCCTGGATGCCGAAGTTGTAGCTCGTGAGATCGAGCGCCACGTTGGCGGCGTGGCCGATGGGGCTGACGTCGCCAGGGCCGTGCCAGGCGGTCTTCACGCCGAAGTGTTCGCCGAGGATGGCGATCTTGCGGCACGGGGTAAGGCCGCCGGCTTGCGAGACGTGGACGCGGATGAAGTCGATGAGCCGTTCGGCGATGAGCGGGGTCCATTCGTGCGGACTGTTAAACAGCTCACCCATCGCGATAGGCGTGGAGGTCTGTTGCCGCATGATGCGGAACCAGCCAAGGTCTTCGGGGCTGAGCGGATCTTCGAGAAAGAAGAGTTTGAACTTCTCGACATCGCGGGCGAACTGGAGAGCCTGGGTGGGGCTGATGCGCTCGTGCGTATCGTGGCAGAGTTCGAGGTCTTCGGGCAGCTCTTTGCGGCAGGCTTCGAACAGTTTGAGTGTGCGGCGGATATAGGCGGCCGGTTCGTAGACCGGGCCAGAGTGCAGCGCCTGCACTTTCGTATCCACGTTACCACCGGATCCGTAGGCCGCCATGCCGGGGATACCCACCTGGATGCGGACGTGACGGAAGCCCTGGGCCGTGTACTTGCGAACGTTGTCGATAACCTCGGGGATTTCAGCGCCGCTGGCGTGGCCGTAGCAATCGGCTGCTTCGCGAAGTTTGCCCCCGAGAAGTTGATAAACGGGCATGCCGGCTTGGCGGCCTTTGATATCCCAAAGGGCTTGGTCGACGCCGCTGATGGCGTTGTTCAGCACGGGGCCGTTGCGCCAATAGGACGAGTTGTAGCAGGCGTGCCAAGTGTCTTCGATGCGGTCGGCTGGCTTGCCGACCAGGAACGGCTTTAGATAGCGGTTGACCGCTTCAACGACGAGATCGGCGCGTTGCGTGTAGGTCGCGCAGCCATAGCCGTAGAGGCCATCCTGGTCAGTCGTGATTTTGACGACGCCGAGCCGCAGCCCGCCGGGGGCGGTGGCGATGAAGCTGACGTCTTTAATCTTTGGGGACGCCATGCCGCGGACAGCGCGGGCGGCGCGCTCCTGAGCAGCTAGGTGACGGGCAGGCAGTGCGACGGCAGCGAGGCCGAGCAATTGACGGCGATTCATTGTTTCTCCTCAAGCATGCGCTTCAAACTATCCAGTTGCTTCTGCAACCGGTTCTCGCGCGCAGCAAGCATTACAACATAAATTGCAAGGAGGCCCCAAGCCACCGCCAAGCCCCAGAACATGAATTGAATATTGCGTGAGTCCATGAGATTTCCTTAGAGGGCGTGCGCGCGGCGGCGCAGACCGTCGATCTGCCGTTGTAAGTTTTCCTGATTCAGCCGCACCGTCACCATTACGAACGCCAGCAGGAGTAGGGCGAGGAAGTTCGTGTAGACCATGCGCTCCATCTCCGGATCAATCAACTGCTGGCCGGTGCGGAAGCTCAGCACGGGGCCGGGATGCTGCGTGCGCCACCATTCGATGGCTTTGTACGTGATGGCCACCGAGACGAAGGAGAAGATCGAAAGCACGGCCGAGTTCTTGGCCCGCTCAGTGGGATCGTCAATCGCCTGGCGCAGCATGAGGTAGCCGAAGTAGACGAGCCAGCAGATGAGGGCCCACGTCAGGCGCGCGTCCCAGGCCCACCATATGCCCCAGATGACGCGGCCCCAGATCATGCCGGTAATCAGGTTGACGGCGGCGAAGGCGAGGCCGACTTCGGTCGCCGACATGGCGATGGCGTCGTAGCGGAGATTCCGCTTCGTCAGATAGAGCACGCTGGTCACCAGCGCGGTCATGTAGCAGCACATCGCCGTGAAGTAGGCGGGCAAGTGGTAGTAGAAGATCCGGTAGATCGGCCCCTGCTCCATCTCGTCCGGCAGGTTAAACAGGATCACATATAGATTGCGGAGCAAGAGCAATCCAGCCACCGCGCCAATCCCGATGCGAATATTTTTCTCCATGAAGTTCACCTTACAAGAATCGTCTCTACTAACGCGAGGGCCAAGGTTGTAAACACGACGTCGAAGCCGATCAACAACCGGAGCCACACGAGGTCGTCGCCTCCGATGTCGTTGCCGGAAAGCAGAATCGTGGTAAGCCGCATGGCCGACATCAGAGCAGGGATCATCATCGGGTAGAGCAGCATCGGCAGCATCAGTTCGCGGAGGCTGAGGTTGACCGTTAACGCGCTGAAGAGGGTGCCGAGGATGGTCATCCCCCAGGTGCCGAGCAGGAAGACGCCGAGCAGGGGCCAGAACTTCGGGGTCCAGGTGATGTTATAGAAGATGCCGAAAATGGGCAGGCAGATCAGTTCGATGCAGAGCAGGAGCACGAAGCTGGCTACGGACTTGCCGAGGAAGAGTTGCGCGCCGGAGACAGGGCTCGCGATGAGAACTTCGAGGCAGTCGTTGGGCAGTTCGCGCGCGAAGCTGCGGTTCAGAATCAGCGCCCCGGCGAAGGCGAAAACGAGCCAGAGCAGGCCGCCGGAGAATTCGGCGACCGCTTCGCCGGAAGGGTCAAAAGCGAAGCTGAACAGCAGCAGGATGACCACGGCGAACGAGAGCGAAGCGTTCAGCGATTCCTTGGTGCGGAGTTCGCTGCGCAGGTCCTTGGCGGCGATTTGGAAAAAGATCATCTAGACGGCTCCAAAGGTCCGGTAGACGTAGCCGGGGTCCATCAACATCTCGGGCGTGCGAGGGCCGAAGTGAACCAGTTTGCCGCGCTCGATGAGAGCGACATGGGTGGCGAGTTCCATCGCTTCGCGAAGCTGATGGGTCGACATGATGATCGTTCGGCCCGCGGCCTTGGCGTCGGCGAGGAGACCTTGCAGGAGAGCGATGGCGCGATCGTCGAGGGCGGTGAACGGTTCGTCGAGAATCAGCAGGGCGGGATTGTGGAGGAACGCGCGGGCGACGGCAAGACGTTGGCGCATGCCGCGGGAGAATTCGCGGACGGGCGAATCAGCGACGTGCGCGAGTTGGGTTCGTTCGAGCCACTCGCGGGCGACGGTTTTCGAGACGCCGTAGAGCTGGGCGAAGATAGTCAGGTTTTCGATGGCCGTCAGTTCGTCGTAGACTCCGATGCCGTGCCCAAGCAGGCCGATGCGGCGGCGGGCGGCGGGCTTCCGCGGGGAATCGCCGAAGAGCTTCACTTCGCCCTGCGCTGCGCCGGACAGACCGGCGAGGATCTTCAGCATCGTCGTTTTGCCCGCGCCGTTGCGGCCGAGCAGCGCGAGACATTCGCCGCCGTGCAACGAGAATGAGACATCGCGCAACGCCGGGTAATCGCCAAAATATTTGTAAACGTGTTCAACGGCGAGGACCGGAACGGACATTTAGCGCTTGGGCTCCTGGGTCCGGTAGAGCAAAACGAACCCAATTCCCAGGATCGCAAACGTCAGGCCGAGCACCCAATATAGGCGGTCGTGGATCCGCGGGTTTACCTGTGAGATACTCGGGCCGCGGGATTCGGCCTCTTCGCCGCCGCCGCCGCCACCGCCGCCGCGCCCGCTCGAGAGTTCCCCTTGGCCCTCGATCTTCAGGTCGAGATCCGTCGTCGACAACTCGAAAATGCTTGCCTGGGTGCGGGGCTCCTTACCCTTGTCGACGAGGCCCGCGCCGGTAACCGTGACGCCATTCGGCGCGGCGATCATGCTCTGTTCCGCCTTGGTCAAAAGGCGGGTCTTGTAGCTGGTGGCATCCGAGAGGGTGTATGCGAGGTCGATCCGCGTTTCGCCCGGTTTGATGGGGAAATCGAGCTTCCACGTATTCGGGGGGCCGGCTTCGGTGGCCGCGCGGCGTATGGGGACACCCTGCGGGGAGGTGCAATTGATTTCGATCTGCCCTTCCGGCTTCGACGGCAGTTGAAACCGAAGCGTGCCGTTCTTCTCGTCGTTCCATGTGGTCTTGCCGTCGTTCAGGAAGAAGTACGACTCGCGGACCGAGAGCTTGCCGTTCTGCGGTTCAAGCAGCAGCATGTGGTTGGCGACGCGGGCGGCGCCGGGCTTGGTGCTGGTGTTGAAGACTTCCACCTGGATGCCGGTGGTGGGGCGGCCCGGGGGCAGCATCAGGTTGTAGGTGACGCCGTCGAAGGCCGTCTGGATCATCGAGGGGCCGGGGGCGAGGGGTTTATCGATCGCGAACTTGCCGTCGGCGCCGGACTTCACGCTTTCGACGACTTCGGGGCCGGCCTGGCCGCCGAGCTTGAAGAGGGTGACAGTGGCGCCGGCCTGGGGCTTGCCAGTGGTCTGATTGAGCACTTGGCCGTCGACGGCGAGCAGCGGCAGGACCAGTACAATGCTATAGAGCAATCTCATGCGTCGGCCTCCATGGGCTTACCGCAGGAACCGCAGAATTTCATCGCTTCCTTGAATTTTTTTCCGCAATGGGGGCAGGCGTACTCAACGGCAACTTTCGGTTTCGCCGCCTTGACTGTCGTCTGCACTCCGAGTTCCGCTTTCAACGTGTCGGCGTCGGCGAGCACCTTGGCGAGTTCCTTCTGCAGGTCGAGCTTGGTGCGGGCGTAATCTTCGTCCGAAAGCTTACCGAGTCGCAATTCAAATTGCAGGTCGCGCAGGTTCTCGTAAATGCGAGCTTTGGCCTCGTCGACGTGGCGGAAAGGAGACAACGGCTCCGGCTCTGGAAGGCTGCCTGGGCGCACAATCAGGGTATAGATAAGGACGCCCAGAACCAGGAGCGCCGCGATCGCGATAGTCATCAGTCGAGCTTTGAGAATTCCTTGTCAATCTGGTCCTGATACTTCCGGACCTCTTCGTCGGTCATCACCGGCACGGCGTTCGGCTTGCGGTACCGGCGGAGGAACCAGCCGATCAGCGCCAGGCCCGCGCCGATGGCCAGGACGGGTGTGGCCAACGCCATGATACCGAACCCTTCGTTCGGCGGTTCGGCCAGCGCCTTCTTGCCTTCGCGTTTGACGAAGTCGTCGATGATCACCGCGTCGACCGCCCCTTCTTTCTGCATCTTTGCGATACGCTGGCGGGCGGGCAGCGAGTAGTGGCACTCCAGCATCTGGCAGGTGGCCACGGTGTTCTTGCAGGAGCCGCACAGGCAGGCGAGTTTGTCGCCGACGCGGCGGATCTCCGGCGTCACGTATTGGGACGAGCTCTGCGCAAGGCAGTAGCCAGTCAGCAGAACGGCGAGCGCACTATTTCGTAGCCGGAACATTCTTTGTCGATACTCCTACCACTTCCGTCCGGGCGTACTGCATCTTGATTTTAGCCGGGACCAGGCAGATCAACGAGCCGAAGAGCAGAACCCAATAGCCGGCCCAGATCCAGGTGACGAGCGGGAACACATACGCCTGTATGGTCGGCAACTGCGACTCGCTGCCCATGCCGGCGAAGTTGATATAGAGATCCTCGTTCAACCGCCGTTTGATGTCGACCATCGAGACCGGTTGCTGGCTCTTCTCATAGATCCGGCGTTCTGGCGTCAGAGTGGCGTAGGGCTTACCATCGACGGTTGCTTCCACCACAGCGTTTTGCCAGATGAAGTTTTCGTTCTGGCCCATCTTGATGTCGGTGACCTTCAGTTCGTAGCGGCCGAGCGGGAACTTGTCGCCTACTTTCACTTCGACGGTCGTGTCCTGATTGAACGCCGCTCCAGTGAAACCGATGAACATCATCACGATGCCCATGTGGACGATGTAGCCGCCATAACGGCGCGTGTTGCGGTGGGTGAGCTCAATTACGGCCGGCACGAACGATAGACCGTCCTTCTGACGGATGGCCATTGTGCCCTTAAAGAACTCGGAGACGATGGTCCAGGTGACGAAGGTGCAGAGGCCGAACGAGAGCAGCGCGTAGAAATGGGAGATGCCGAAACCGGCGAGGATGGCGATGGTCGCCACCATGCCGAGGGCCGGCCACATGAAGTTCCGCTTTAAGTTATCCGGCGTGCTACGGCGCCAGGCGAGCAGCGGGCCGACGCCCGTCAGGAACAGCAGAGCCAAGCCAATGGGGACGTTCACGCGGTTGAACCACGGGGCGTCCACGCTGATCTTTTCGCCCGCGATCGCTTCGCTGATGACCGGGAACAGGGTGCCCCAAAGGATCGCAAAGCAGCTTGCCAGCAGTATGAGGTTGTTGAACAGAAAGCTCGATTCGCGGCTGACGACGCTTTCGAGGGGAGCCTCGCTCTTCAGGTAATCGAGCCGGCTGAGGATGAGCAGAACCGTGATCGCGATAGTCACCGTAAGGAAGGCCACGAAGTACGGGCCGATAGGAGACTGGGCAAACGCATGCACCGAGCTCACAATGCCAGATCGCGTCAGGAAAGTGCCGAAGATGCAGAGGAAGAAGGTGGCGGCCACCAGCACCAGATTCCACACCTTCATCATGCCTTTCTTCTCCTGCATCGTTACCGAGTGCAGGAACGCAGTCGAGGTCAACCACGGCAGGAAGCTCGCGTTTTCGACCGGATCCCAACCCCAGTAGCCGCCCCACCCGAGAACTGAATACGCCCAGCCGGCGCCGAGCAGAATACCAGTGCTTTGGAACAGCCAAGTGACGATCGCCCAGCGGCGCGTCGTAAAGATCCACGAATCGCCCGGCTGCCGTGTGATCAGCGAACCGAGCGCGAAGGCGAATGGAACGATGTAGCCGACATAACCGAGATAGAGGGTCGGCGGATGGATGACCATCGTCCAGTACTGCAGAAGCGGGTTCAACCCTTGGCCGTCGCCGACGTCGACAATGGCCTTGCCGCCCGTCGACAGCACTTGAAAAGGCGGCACGAGGAAGGCGATCAACATTAGGAAGAACGCTTGCGTCACCATCATCGTCGTCGTGACGTACGGCATGATCTCGCGGTGTTTCCGGCGGTTCTGCAGTACGACGACTAGCGCGTAGGTCGCCAGGATGAAGTTCCACATCAACAGCGAACCTTCCTGGCCGCCCCACCACGCCGAGAACTTGTAGATCATCGGCATGGCCTTGTTCGAATGCGCGGCGACGTAGGCAAGCCGGAAGTCGCCGGTCATCAACGCATAGATCAACAAGCCAGAGGCGAGCGTCACCAAGCCCCACACGCAGATCACGGCGCGCTCAGCGCTGACGATCAGAAACGGTTTCTTCTTCCAAGCTCCAATGAGCGAAGCGGCGATCGAAAAGATCGTCAGGCAGAAGGCGAGCAGGATCGCCAAGGCGCCGATATTTTCCATGAGTGGAACCTCTATGTAACTAGATTACGAAGCCCGTTCGTTGATTGAGTTCTCTTTCTTGTAGTTGCCGCCGGGCTTGGCTTCATACTTCGAAGCGCACTTAGCCGAGATCTTCGCCGCGTGGAACGTTCCGTCTGGTTCGATGCGTCCGTCCACCAACGCTTGCGCGCCGTCGCGGAACGTATCGGGCAGCGGCTCATTGCCGTCGTAGCGCACGTTCATCTTGCGTGACTCTTCCACCAGCACGAAGGAAACCAGTTTCCCATCGCGTTTGATTGAGCCTTTCTCGATGTCCCCTCCCACGCGCAGACGTTTCATCTTCGCGTTGGCGTCCATCTTCTCAATCTCGCTGATGGTCTTATAGTAGGAGGCCGTATCCTCGTTGACGCCGCTGGCGGCGACCCATCCGAGAGTGCCTACCACCACCGCGATCACTAAACCGAATTTAACCGTTGTGTTCACTTCCGCACCTCTCCGCCTTAATTATATCGCCAATGGAACCGCAGCGATGGAGGAAGTCTACCGCCGCCGTAGAAATCGTTGGCGGCGGTGGCTGACGCCGCCCGCCCCCCTCCTCCACGATCCTCGCGAACTCGCCGTGGATGCGCCGCTTGGCCGCTGGAACCTATATATTGGCTCGGCGGGCACCTACGCCCCCGGCTATGTGAATGTCGATCTCGCCATTATGCCCGGGGTCGATGTCGCCTGCAATGCCGAACAACTTCCCTTCCCTGACGCTGTCTTCACCCGTGTCGAATGCGACGCCGTCCTCGAACACACGCCGCACCCGGAGCGGATCGTTCGCGAAATCGAACGAGTCCTATCCCCCGGCGGCTACGCCCATCTCGTTGTGCCGTTCTGCCACCCGTTCCACGCCTACCCTCACGATTACCGCCGTTTCACGCCGCAGGGGCTGCGCCTGTTGGCGGGCAACCTCGAAGTCGTCGCCGAAGGCTGGCGCACTGGACCCACGGCCACGCTGCTGGTGTTCCTCCTCGAATATGCCAAGCTCTGGTGCCCGTGGCGCCCGCTTCGGGCCGTTGTCCACGGCGTCCTGGGTTGGGTCTTGTTTCCGCTGCGCTATCTCGACGTGCCGCTCCGGCGCTCCCCCCGCGCCTACGTTCTCGGCAACCACTGCTATATTTGGCTCCGCAAACCGGAGTAGCGAAGGCCGCCTGTTACACTCGGATTCATGCCTCCTTCATTAGCCCCCGGTGTGCCCAGCGTCTCCGCGCTGGCCGCTGCCCGTGGCATTAAGGAAGCCCTGCTGCTGCTCAGCAAGGACAAGCAGTGGGTGAACGAAAAGCATTTGGCCCTTTGCCGCATCCCCTCGCCGACATTCTTTGAACAGAAGCGCGCCGAATGGATGCAGCAGCAGTTCCGCGCTCTCGGCTGCGAGGCCACCATCGACCCGGCGGGCAACGTGATCGCCTTCCTGACGCCGAATCCGACCGGCCCCTACGTCGCCGTTACGGCGCATCTCGATACCGTCCTGGCCCCGCGAACGCCGGAAGAGGTTTACACGCAGCCGGATGGCTCCTTTCACGGTCCCGGCGTCTCGGACAACGGCGCGGGCCTGGCTGGACTGCTCGCTGTGGTCCGCGTCTTGAAGATGATCCCGGAGCTCGCCGGCGTCACCGCCGCCCCTGTTTTCATCGCCAATGTCGGCGAAGAGGGCGAAGGCAACCTGAGCGGGATGCGCTATCTTTGCCGCCAGTCGCCGCTGGCGAGCAAGATCCGTTCTTACCTCGTCCTCGACGGCCCCTCCACCGACCACGTCACCTGCCAGGCCCTCGCCAGCCGCCGCTTTGAGATCACCTTCGCCGGCCCCGGCGGCCACAGTTGGAGCGACTACGGCGTCGGGAATCCGGTCCACGCGCTCAGCCGCGTCATTACTCTGTTCGCCGAAAACCAGCCGGAGCCATTGCCCGGCATCCGCTCCTCGTTCAATTTCGGTGTCATCGACGGCGGCGTCAGCGTCAATTCCATTCCCAACGCGGCGCGCGCCAAACTCGATGTCCGCTCGGAATCGCCGTCGCAACTGGAACTGCTTGGCGACTTGCTCAGCACCTGCGTCGCCAAGGCCGCCGAGATGGAAAACGCCCAGGCCACCATGGCTCGCGTCACCGCCAAGCTGCGCGAGACCGGCGCCCGGCCCGGCGGCGGACTCGCCACCGACGCCCCTCTGCTGCGTTACATCGCCGCAGTCGATGAGTGGCTCGGCATCCGCTCGCGGATCGATTGTTCTTCCACCGACGCGAACATCCCGCTCAGCATGGGCATTCCGGCGGTTTCCATCGGGGCCGGCGGCACGGGCGGCGGCGCCCACACGCCCGGCGAGTGGTTCCGGCCCGAAGGCCGCGACTCTGGCTTGAAGCGGATTCTGCTCACACTCGCTCTGCTGCTGTCGGAATGAAGCGCTTCGCTGATCTGGTTCTGGCCTCCACCTCACTCATTTGGGGGGGCATGTTCGTCGTCGCCAAGGCGGCGCTTGACGACGTTTCGAGCATTCTTTACCTCGCCCTTCGCTTCACGCTCGCGGCGGCCGTGCTCGGTCTCCTCTACCGCCGCAGCCTGCTTTTTTCCTGGCCCGCTGTTGGCTTGGGCGTCATTCTGATGGCCGGCTATGTCCTGCAGACGATCGGCCTCCAGACCACGACGTCTTCAAAGAGCGCGTTCCTCACCGGCGGCTATATTGTCCTGGTACCTTTTTTGAGTTGGCTCGTCTATCGGACCAAGGCGCGCGCGGCGGAGATTGCAGGAGTGCTGGCGGCCACCATTGGGATGGCACTACTGTCATTGCAAGGGGAGAGATTGTCGGTTGAACGCGGCGACGCGCTGACCATCGCCGCCGCCATGGCGTTTGCGATACACATTGTTCTGCTCGGCCATCTGGCGACGCGGGAAGCGTCTGGCAATCTCGCGTTTCTGCAGGTCGCCAGCGCGGCGTTGGTCGCCTGGCTGCTACTGCCTCTGGCAGAGATCCCGGCGATCCGCTGGCGGCCAGCAGTCGTTCTGGCCATCCTCGGCGGAGGGCTGCTCGCCACGGCGTTTGCGTTTCTTGCCCAAACCTGGGCCCAGCAGTACATCAGCCCCACGCGCGCGGCCCTGATCTTTATGCTCGAACCGGTCTTCGCTTGGCTCGTTGCGTGGTGGTGGACCGGAGAAGTGCTTACCGGGCGCGCCGCGGCCGGCGCCGCCCTGATTCTGGCGGGGGTGCTCCTCGTCGAATTGAAACCAAACCGCAAGCCAGCACATCCATAAAGAAGTAAAGTGAGTAAAGTTAATTCAAGGCAGGTTTCCGTATGAAACTATTCGCGAACATCCGGCAGCAGAAGCTGCTTTCTTCCAGTCTGGCGGTTTTTAGCCTGTCATTCTGCATTCTCATCGGTACGCTGGTCACTTCGACAGCGACGGCGGCCAAGGGCCAAGCTGTAGCGCCGGACGCTACGCCCATTGTGATCCCAGCCAAAGCGGCGCTCCCCAACGAGTTTACGAAGATTGCCAATGCAGTGGAAACGGCCGTCGTGAATATCACCACTGACTACGTCCCGAAGCCTGCCCAAGCCCGGCGCCGCGGCGCTCCCGCGCCGGATGCCGAGGAGGGAGAGGAGGACGGAATGGAGATGTTCCGTCGCTTTTTCCGCGGACCCGGTGGCGCGGAGGCGACGCCGCAGCGGCCCACGCCGCGCGAGGCCACCGGCTCCGGCTTCGTGGTCGACAAGAATGGATACATTATCACCAACCTGCACGTGGTTGAGAAGGCCGATAACATTAGGGTGAAGTTCACCGGCGATACCACCGAATACAAGGCAAAGGTGATCGGCACGGACTTTGAAAGCGATATCGCCGTGATTAAGATTGATGCTAAGCGGCCGCTACAGTTCATTAAAGTAGCCAACTCGGACGGCGTCCAGGTGGGCGACTGGGCCGTCGCAATCGGCTCTCCCTTCGGCTTGGCCGCCACCGTGACGGCCGGTATAATCAGTGCCACAGCGCGCGATCTGCCCAGCGCCGAGCAGTTCCAGCACTTCATCCAGACCGACGCGGCCATCAACCCCGGCAACTCGGGCGGTCCGCTGCTGAATATCAACGGCGAGGTGATCGGCGTCAATACCGCCATCGCAACGCAGAGCGGAGGATATCAGGGCATCGGCTTCGCGCTGCCTTCAAACCAGATGGTGCGGTCGTATAACAGTATCATTCAGTATGGCCGCGTGAAGCGCGGATCCATCGGCGTGAGCTGGGACCGGAATCAGAAGCCTGAGGTACTGAAGGCTTCCGGCTATGTTCACGGCGTGCTGGTGACGAGTGTAACGCCCGGAGCGCCGGCCGACAAAGCGGGGATCAAGGCAGAAGACATCATCGTCGCTATCGACGGCAAAACAATCAAAGACGGTGAAGAGCTTGTCTCAAAGGTTAGCGATATGCCCATCGACAGCAAGCTAAACGTGACCGTCGACCGCGCTGGGAAGAAGCTCGATCTCGTGGTCACAGTTCTCGATCGCGAGGAAGTCTTCAAGGACGACCCGCGCTTCGCCCGCCGCCGGAACGAAATTCCGGCACCCGAGAAGGCGGAAGGCACTTCGGCCAAGTTCGGTATCATGATCCGCCCCATGTCGGAAGCCGAGAAAGACGGCTTGAAGCTTGGTGAAGGCGACCAGCGAGGAATCTACGTCACCAAGGTGGAAGAGGGTTCGTTCGCCGCTGAAATCGGCCTGAAGGAACGCGATGTCATCATCAGTGTCAACCGGCAGCCGGTGGCGACTCCCGATGATCTGCGAAAGCTGCAAGGGACGATGAAACCGGGCGACGCTGTGGCCTTCCGGGTAATGCGGTCGACGCCGGGACGGCAGCAGGGTGCTCCGGCCTACGTGGCCTTCTTCGCTGCGGGGACGTTGCCGGAAGGGAACTAGTCTCTGTTACGATAGTGGTTCATGAAGAACTGGTTACTGCTACTGGTGGCTTTGGTCACCTTTGGGTTAACCGCAGGCGCCGCTCCTCCTCCGAAGAAGAAGTCGGCGCCTGCGACGAGACCGGTCGTGAGTGCTTCGAAGCACTCAGCTAAGCAGAACTACTCGGCGGCGAGCTCTCGATACAGGAAGAAGCGAGCGGTTGCTCGTGGACGGGGACGTTCGCCCCAACCCGTGGCCGTGCAACGGCGCGGCTATGGCCAGCCCAAGCCGACCGAGGGCCGGTACCTGGAGATCGAGCAGGCGTTAGCTAGCCGGGGATACCTGGAGCGGGAGCCGTCCAACGCTTGGACTCCCGATTGCGCCGAAGCGCTGAAGCGGTTCCAGAAAGATCAGAACCTGCCGCCCAACGGCAAAATCACGTCTTTGAGCCTCATCGCCCTTGGCTTGGGCCCGAAGCGCGACTCAAGTTCGGTGGCGACGGCGGTTGCGAAGCCCTAAGCTTGGGGCGAACGAGGACCGGGGCGGGCGGCGAGGAGGGCATGGCCATGACCCAGGGTGGGAATCCGTACGCCGGTCCCGTGACATCTGCGGCGGTGGCAGCGGCGACGGGTCGGCTCGATACCGCATGGCGTAGACTTCTGCCATGATGTTCGTGGTGACGCCGCTGGTGCTCGCCGGGGTACTGGCGTTGGGCTGGAACCGTCAGCGCAGATGGTGGTTGGCCGGGCTGATTGGCGGACTCGTGGCCGGGGCGCTGCTCGCATGGTGGGGCATTTCGCACATGGTGTTCGGGGAGCGGACGTCGGCACTCGGCAAGGCGATCTTTGCGCGACCGTATCTACCGGGGTTCGCGGGGCCAGTGGCGGGATTGATCCTGGCAGTCGTGTATCGGGGTTTACGGCGATGATCCGCCCGCGGCTCTCGGCAACAGCGCGCGGGGCGACCGGTTTCTCTCGCCGTCCGCGACAAGGAGAAGCGCCCGTGCTAAAGCAGCCGGCGCACGGGCGATTGCTTCTTGGCGAGGCGCTCGCGGCGCTTCGCTAGCGACTCCGTCCGGCCCAGCCGCATTGCCGCATCCGTCATATCCAATGCCATCGCGATGTTCTTCTCCTTGTGTTCGAAGAACTTCGCCAACTCCTCCAGCGCCCCGCACTGGTGCGGATTCCGCACCGTCGACAGTTCGGAGAAGAGCGCCGTCGCCGCGGCTTCCCTACCCTGCTTCTTTTCAAGCAGCGCGCTATCCCACATCGTCCGCCAGAGCAGTTCATCCGGCAGACCCTTCTCGATCGCCCGGCGGAACAGCACCGCCGCGTCGTCCAGCCGCTCAGCCTTACGCAGCCAGCGGCCGAGGCCGACCATCTCGGCGCCTCGGTGCAGCTTCACCGAAAGCGGCTCGGCGAACGCCCGCGGCACAATGCCCGTGAGGCAGGCGAGCGTCACAATATCAAGCGCGTTGTGTTCAAAAATCCCGGCGAGGCGACCGGCGTGGCACGTCCGCAGATACTCAAAGTAGAGGTACGGAATCATCGACCCGGGTACGTCGCCCTCCCGCTCGTAACCCAGAATCTGGGTTTCGAGTTCCACCAGACGGCAACTTTCAAAATGCAGCTTCCACAGGCGGCGCGCGCCGTAGAGCAGGTCGAGATGCTCCATCCGCCCGAACGGCGGCTTCATGCGGGCGAGACGAAACCGGGTTTCGAGCAGCGGCTGGTCATACGAGCGGCCGTTGTAAGTCACCAGGACATCGAACTGCTCGAGGAACTCGCTGAGGGCTGTCAACTGGCTCGGCTCTTCGGCGTAGTCCCGCATGAAGAACTGCCGGACTTCGAAGCCGCGCTCGGTAATGCCGCCAACGCCAACCAGAAACGGGTAGGTGCCCGTCCCGCCCGCCAAGCCCGTCGTCTCAGTATCGAGAAAAGCGAGGCGCTGTGGCAGTGTCTGCGGAATTGCGCCATCGGAGATGGCGTGCAGGAGGTCGGCCGGCCACTCCTCGAGCTCGGAAATGTGCATGCTGCCGTGGCGTTGATGGCGTCCCCAGAGCCGAGTGCATTCAAAATGGGCGCCCGCCGAAGTCTGCACCTCGGCGCCGGAGATCCAGTCTTCAATCCGGGGCTTGGCCTGGGAAGGCGGCGCAGCGGCGTACTTGCGGTCGACGGCGGCGATGCGCTGGCGCAGGAGATCGAGTTGGGAGCCGAGGGAACTCAAATTCGCCTTATGTTCGCTGTAATTGTAGCAGGTCCGTGAAAAGCTTCCGCTGCAATTCCGCTCTTCGAATGTGCCGAATCCGGGAACAACATCGCTACGGCAGGGCAGGAGCCGTTTGCACCCGCGTGTTCGGCAGATACCTCCGCAGCAGCTGGTCGAACGCCTCCTGCAGCCCCGCCGCTCCACGTTGACAGAACCCCACGCCGTGCCCGCGGCCCCGGCCTCGCGCCACGTTCCCGGTCAGCGTGTAGTTGTTCGAAGGCAGCGTGTCCCAACCGAATTTCCGCCCCAGCAGAAGCCGCGCAGCCTCCTCGCCGACACGCCGAGGCAACTCCGGCAGTATTCGCTCCCACTCGGGCTCCTCCCTCCGGCACACCTCGCAATCCACGGCGAAGTAAGGATATGGCTCCGGGCTCCAACCTACCTCCCCCGCCGTCTTCGTCCTTCCCCCGCAGCTCCCGCTGTAGGCCGGTGCGAAGACCTTCCCGAGATACGTCACCACCATCCCGCGCGTCGCGACCGTCGCCGGCGAAGGGCGCGGATCCTTCCATACCTGGCAATGCGTCGTGTCGCAAAAATCGTAGGCCCCATGCCGCCGACGGTTCGCCACCAGCCAACTTCGTGCAATAACGGCCTGTGCCTTTCGCGCCTCCAGCCCCGCCTCTGACGCCGATTCCGCCTCCGTCACCGCCGCCACGGCGTCTTCCAAGTCCGCCGTCAATACGGCCCGCAACTCCCCCGTCGCTTCCGTCACAGTCAGCTTCCCGCGATATCGCCGTTCAATCTTCCCCGGTACGCTCACCAGCATCTCGCCGCCAAACCGGACAGTCTTCCCCGTATGCGTCTGCCGGTTCATAAACCAATCCACCTCCCGGCCTTCCCGCCGCACCCCCACCGCCCGGTCCCCCACAAGACTTTCGCCGTTCACCGTCAGAATGTGGCCCGGCGCGGGCTTCACTGTCAGCGTCTGCGGATGGAACAGGACGAAAATTGCGATCTCAATCATCGCGTAAACATCTCGACAGCCTTCGCCCCTGTCACGCCCGGCGCCTGCAACAGGACGAGTTCCCGCGGCGCGGCCTCCGGATAGGCGATCACGGCATAGCCGTCCCCATCGAGCTTGGCGTTCGGCCCCGTACCCGTCTTCGCCAGATAGCCCGGCCCCAACGCCCGCGCCGTACCGTAGCGCGCGGCCCGCCGCATCCCGTCAATCAAAGGGAAAATCCCCGGATCGGCCGGCCGGCTCAACAGTTCAGCAAACGCCTTCGCCAGCGCCTCCGGCTTCACCTTCCATTCCGCACCCAACCCGATCTGCGTATCCGGCGAACCCTCGGGAACCTCCACGCCGAACTGCGCCAGCACCGCCGGGGTCGCATGAGGCGGCAGAGCCCGGGCTAGCTCCCGGAAATAGTGGTTGCACGAATGCGCCACGGCATCGCGGATCCCGATCTTTTTGTGCCCGCGGCCCCACCAGCAGCGGTCCGCCGCTCCCCGGCAAAAGTGGTCGGGATAGAAGTAGTGGTGCGCCTGCGCATAGGCCAGCGCCGTAAACGGCTTCACTATGCTCCCCGGGCTCACCGGCGCATCCTGCTCAGGCCATTCCGCCCGCAATACGCGCCGGTCGGGAATGCTATAGAGCATTATGTTCATGGCTGCCGCGAGTAGGTCACCGTCTCCGTCAGCTTATCTCCTTCGTCCCGTCGCGCCACGGTCGCCGCGCCAAACCGTTGCAGCACGCCTGAGAAGCTGGCCACGTTTTCAGAGAAGAACTCCGGGGTCCGCTGGTCCGGTTGCTCGGCCGGGGTCGCTCCGGCGCGGTCGATCAATCCGGTCATCTGGAACAACCGTTGCCGCTCAGCGCCATGACGAAACGAAGCCAAATACACCGTCCGGTCTCCGGCCACTGCCCCACCCGCGGCAATGGTCCCGCCCGCCTGCATCGCTCGCAGCAAGGGCTCATGGTTCGCCACATAAAGCATCGGCCCAGCCGCTGCCACCGCGTACCCCGGCAACTGCGCCCGCGCCGCGGCGACGTCCCAGTTCGAAGCTCCGGCGATGGCGACACCCAACGTCTGCGCCACGAATACCTGGTCCTGTTGCATGCGCGTCCCGCGCACCAAGGCGTGCGCCGTCGCGTTTCGCAGCAGCGCCGTCACGGCGGCTTCGTTCGACGATCCAGCCGCCGCAAATGGCGCGACATCAATCAGCGTCTCCAAGTCTTCGGCGTCCTGCCCTTCGACGAACGTCGCCGCGGCCGGGGTCGCCAGCAAGCGCGCAACCGGGGCGCCCAACGCCAATCGGTAGAAGCCCGCATCGTTCGGCACGGCCCGCGCCACGTTCCGCAACGCCGTTGCGCTGCCGGGCGAAGCAGCCTGCTTCCGCACCATCGTCCGAGTCTCCACCCACCCTCCGGCGTTCCGCGTCAGGTCCGCCATCGCCCCTTCAATCTCGGCCAGCTCCGAAACATTCCGCTGCACCCAGTAGCTCCGGAAGTGGGGACTCTTTACGAGTTGCTCCACATTCGCCGCCATGCGGAGCTCGCCCTGCGTCTGCGCGGTGCGCTGGAACCAGTTCTCGTTCGCCAGCGCCCCGCCGCCCTGCCCGGCCATCAATTCCAGCGCCCGGGCCACGTAGTTTTCGCTTGTGCCCAGCAGCAACCAGCCGTCCTTGGAGGCGAACACGGCGGTACGGTCCGTGCCCCGGTCGGTCTTTACGTAGTAGGTCGTCCCGGCCACGGTCCGCGCGGCAAACTGCCCCGCCACGGCCTGCAGCGCCGGCGCCGCCGAAAGCTTGGTCAGGTACAGAAACTCCAGCTTGCCGATATCGTAGATCGCCATCGCCGAAGCCCCCCCGGCCAACTGCTCCAGCAGTGCGTTGTCGAGCCCTAATCCGCTCACCGCGGCGAACTCGCCCTGCGCCTCGCCCAACCGCAGAAACAGCCGCGATTTTGAGAAGACGTTGTAGTTCGAGCTGCCCACCCATTGCCGCTTCTCAGGCGAAGCGTTCCATTCCCGCAGCAACGACCCGAAGTCCTTAGCCTCTAAATACACCTGCGCGCCGGCCGGCACCCACCGCGGCAACGGCTCGACGCCCGCGGCCTGCTGCGCAAAGTACACACCCGCCGCCGCCACCACCACCGCCAATCCCATCATCTTCGTTTTCATTGAGCACCTGCCAGCAACCGCACCCGCACATCGTGCGGCTGCTCCAACCCCTGATTCACAATCGGCCTGCGGCTTTCGTTCTTCGCCCGCCGCGCTACTTCCGCTTGGGCCAGCTTCTGCTTCGCGGGGATCCCTTCGAAGTACATCGCCGCCCGCTCCGCTTGTCCGGCCTTCAAATAGGCGTCGCCCACCGCCTCGCGCATCTCCGGCGGTACGTTGCCATCCTCCGCCAAGGCCAACAGCGGCGCCCCCTGTAAGGCGCGGAACAGCGGCAATCGCTGGCTCGGCTCAATCGCCAAGGCGCCGCGCAGCAGCCTCACTTTCACCGCCGCATCGGTTGCCTTCTCCGCCGCCCGCAGCCGCGCCGTCACCACGTAGGGCTGCTCGGCTTCGGTGGCCGAGGTCACCTTCGCCGCCAGCAAGTCCAACTCGCGCGCCCCGGTCGTCACCGTCCGGTTCAACGCTTCGGCCGCCTGCAGGCGACTGGCATAAGCCGCGTTCCGGTCCATCGCCACGGTTACCAGCGTCGCCTCGTCGCCCTTGGCCCGCGCCAGCAGCAGCTTGGCTTCTGCGCTCCACGGCATCGCCGCCGCCAACGGCTCGGCATAGCGCAGCGCCTCGGCCGGACGCTTCTGTTCGAGCAACAGACTTGCCGCCGCGGCGTGATTCGCAAACGGTTCACCCACCGCCATCACGAGCCGGTCGAGCAGCGCCACCGCCCGCGCCGGCTGCACTTCGGCCAGGCCCAGATAGCTCGCCGCCGTCGGGTACGGCCCCGCTAACTCCCGCTCATAGGCCAGCGTCAGAATCTGCCGGGCAGACTCCACATCGCCTTCCTCTTTCAATCGTGCCGCAGCGCTGCGGAGCTGCTCCGTGTCCGTAACAGTTTCTAGCAACTTCGCCAATTGGCCCGTCTTCGCCGCCACGCGCAGCCGCAGCGGCAGTAGCGTGTAAGACTCCATTTCCAATTGGTCCGGCGTGAACTTCGCGAGCACCTGCTCAGCCGCCGCCCACTGCCCGGCCTTCACCAACTCCTCCAGCCGCCGTGTCCGGATCCGCTGCAGCGACCCCATGGCCACCTCTCGCGTCTCTCCCACGGACCGCGCCAAGCGTTGCTCCGCCAACGCCTCCGCCTGCGCCAACAGCGCCGGCTCCGTCGCCGCAAACTCCAGCAGGAACTCCGCCGGCTCGGCGGCAAACTGCGCCAGCCGCACCAGCCGGTCCACGCTCATGCCCTGCACCATCTCCTTTACCCGGTATGCCCCGCTTCGCCGCACGTAGGTGGTCAACAAGGCCTCGCCCGCCGGAGCCGTCGGCGCCGCCTGCAACGATGCCCGTACATCCTCCCACCACGTCTCGCCGTAGCGCCCGTTGTCCATCATCCAGCGGTACTCTTCGAGCGCCTTCGCATGGCTGCCCAGCCGCGCGTACGCCGCTCCGTAGTGCGGGTCCAGCGCGATCGCGTTCTGATAGTCGCCCGCCGCGAAAAACGCCTTCGCGCTCGCTGGCCGGTTCTCCACCATGGCCGGTCTATAGGCCGCTTCGGCCGGGTCCTTCGTCAGACCCAGGTAGTCGGCATAGCGCGCCGCGTAGTAGAACCACGTGTCGCCGGCGAGCCCCGTCTTCGGCGCCGCCAGCTTGGCCCCGATCGTCTCCGGCCCCAGTGTGTCGGCAAAGGCCTTCCTCACTTCGGGCGTCGTCTGGCCGAAGTACAGGCCGGTCAAGGCCCGGTAAGCGTTCTTCCAAGCCGGAGGCCGGGGTGCGGCCAGAATGCCGCGCAGCGCCAGCGCCGCGTTCTCAGTCCGAAGGCCATAGTTTGCCAGCGCCTCGGCCCGAGCCGCCTCCGCCGCCGGCCGCAGTTGTAGATACCGTTCCAGGTTCTCGCCTTCTAACGGCGCTCCTGCCAACGTCCGCAGTTCACCCGCCGCGTCGCCTGCCCGGCGATACGCCATGCCTGCCAGGCGCAGCACTTGCTCCTTGTTTTCGGTCGCCGGATGCACTTTCCAATAGGCCTCCAACTGCTGACCCAGCTCCGCAAAGCGGCCCCGCCGAATTTGCAGATCGAACAATTGATGCATCCGTCCGGAGCTCTCCTCCGCTCCCGGCTGCGCCATCATCTGCCGGTAGTGGAGCTTCGCCGCCACTTCGAGGAAACCCGCGGCCAGGGCCACATCCGCATTGCCTTGCGCCTCCAGCCATACGGCGTACTTCGTCTTCTCCGCCGGCGTGAACTCGGTCGCCGCGGCCTGCGCCGAAGCGTTCACCACCTCTGGCGCACGCACCGCAATCTGCTCATAGCGCCGCAACCGCGTCAGCAGCCGCGCTCGCATCGCCGGCTCCGGCCCCGCGGCCAATGCCTCTTCAAGCAGCCCCCAGCTTTCGAGCTTCTCCGCCATCGCCGGAGCGTTCGGCCGGCCGGTCGCATAGGCCTGCTTCAACATGGTCGTGGCTTCCTGCATCCGGCCCTGCCGCGCCCGGGTCTCAGCGGTCTGCACCAGCCACAGCGGGTTCCGGTAGCTCAACTCATACAGCTTCTGATAGGTCGCCGCGGCCTCGTCCCATCGCGCCAACCGCGTTTCCAAATCGCCGCGCGCAGCCAGCAGATCCGTCCGCTCCGGCCGCAACGCCACCGCCCGGCCCCACGCCTGGAGCGCTCCGGCGTAGTTGCCAAACTCGCCTTCCAGCCGAGCCCGGACCAGCGCCCACCGGGCATCGCGCGGTGAATCGCTTTCGGCCTTCACGAAGTAAGCCAGCAATCGGTCCTTGCCGCCGTTGTCCGCCGCATATCGCGCCGCTTCCCGCAGCAGGCCTTCGTCTTCCGGACTCCGCTTGGCCAGTTCGATGTACTGGTCCACGGCGCCATTGAAATCCTTGAGCCGGGTCAACGCCGGAATCGCCGCCACACGCAAGGCGGCTACCTGCGCCGGATCCTTCAACTCGGCGAGTTTCGCCTGGTAGAACGCCGCCAGCCCCCGGTCGTCGTTCGCCTTGGCAAACGCCAACGCCTTCAGCGCAATCGCCTCGCCATCCGACGGATCCTTCGCCAACACCTGATCGGCCAACCCCAGCGCGGTCGCCGGATCGGCCTGCCTTCCGGCATCCAGCCGCAGGCTCCGCTGCAGCGCCGGATGGGCCGCATCAGCCGCCGCCCGCAGAATCGCGATCGCCCGTCCGCCGTTGCCCGTCCTGCGATGCAGTTCCGACGCCGCTTTCACGACCGCCAAGCGTTTCGAATGCTCGCCCAGCAGCGCGTCCATCTCGCTGCGCGCCGCTGCCGCGTTCCCTTGACTCTCTTCCCACTTCGCCCGCGCCATCCGCAAGCTCAGCGCCTCCAGCGGATCGCCCGCCAACGCGATCTCCCGGGCCATCACAGCCCGCTGGGCTGAAGGCAACGCGTTCCGCTCGGCCACCGATGCGAACTGCGTCAACACATCCCGATCCGTCGACTGCCCAGCCGCGGACGTCAGGAACTTTTCCAGATCGTCGCGCCGGCCCTGCGATTCGAGCAACGCCACTCGCAGGCTCACCGAAAGCCCGCTCACCGGCAAGCTCGCAATCAACGACTCCACGGGTTGCCGCCGCGCCAGTCGAATCAGCCGCCCGCGAGCGAGCGAATCGCCTTCACTCCCCAGCGCCCCGGCCAGATACTCCTTCAACGCAGCGGCGGGCTGGCCCTTGTTCTCATAGATCGCGCCCATCTCAAACGCGAACGCCGCCGGCTGATTCAGCCGCTGCCGTCCCGCTGTCAATTGCCGGATCGCTTCATCGTATTGGTAGTAGTCCCAGTGCAAAGTCGCCGATTCCAGCCAGGCTTCGGGCTTGCCGGGCGCAATCTGCGCCACACGGTCAAACAATGGCTTGGCCGCCGCGAACTGCTCCCGGTCCGCATGGATCTCGCCCATCCGCGTCAGGAACTCCGATTGCCGCGGCCACGCCTTGGCCAGCGCGCCTTCCAACTCCAGCGCCACGGGTGCGTTGCCTAAACTACGATGCACTGCCGCCGTCCGCGCCAGCAGCGAGATGTCCGCCGGGTAGGATGCCGACACCGCCCGCAAGTACGGCGCCGCCGTCTCCCAATGGTTCTGCCACGCCTCGGCCTCGGCCACCCAGGTCGCCGCCGCCGGGTTTGCCCGCGTTTGCGCCGCCGCGTCACCGCGCGGCAGGGCCGCCTTCACCGCCGTCAACTCCGCTTCCAACCGGTTCGTCCGCGAGAGCAGCGCGAAGAACTGTTGCCGCAACGTCTCGTCATAGATCCAGTAGCTCCGGAGCAGCCGCTCGTGCTCGGCCGGGTTCGCCGTCGCCCGCGTGCTGTGCGCGTCCACCAGGTTCTTCACGAACGGGATGTGGTGCGGGAACCGCGTCAGCGCATAGGTGTTCACGTTCCGGTAAAGAACGGCGTCGAGTTGCCCCTTCACCGCGGTCACCTTCAGGTACTCTTCGAGGTCGGTCCCCGAGAACACGGCCGCCACTTCCTTCGAGAGCGCGTCGTACTTCGCGTTCATTTTTCCTCGCAGATACCAACGCGCCAACTTGTGGGACCACGACTTGTCCGGAAACTGCGCCATCGCCCGACGGTAGACGGCCTCAATCTCCGCGCCCATCCGGTTCTGTTCGAGGAACGCTGCCAGCCGCTCATACAGCAACGGATCCGCCGGGTTCCGATCGAGCTCCTTCCGCTGCAGCGCCAACGCGTCCGCCACGCGCTTCATCGCCACATACCGGGCAATCGCCCGGTCCAGAATCGCCCGGTGCTGCGGATGCTTCGATCCTAAATCCGCGAGCACGGCGTCATAGACCTTAAACTCTTCGGCCGTGTTGCCCTGCGCGGCATACGCCCCGGCCATCAGCAACGAAACCGTCACCCGTTCCGGCGCCTTCGGATACGCCGTTAGAAACTGCCGTCCCTCGCGGATAACGGCCCCATGGACGCCATGGATGGAGAAAGCCTCCACCACCTTCGCCCGCAGCGTCGGCCGCAGCGTCGAGTTCGGGAATCGGCTGTCGAACAGCGTCACCAACTCCGCCGCCTTCGCCCGATGGAAGTATGGCCGCGCGCGGTTCTCCTCCGTCGCCAGTTCCGACGCCGGATACGTCGTGTTGAACACGAGCGAGAGCACGCCGTTCAACAGACCCGGTCCGCGGTCCATCGACCCAATATCAGAAAACGAACCCAGGTCCGTCGACCCGTACCGCATCGGCTGCCCCGCATGATTCAGCAGCAGCATCGCCAGCCCGGCCAACGACTCTTCGCTATCCACTTGGCTATACCAGTGCGCCGCTTCGTCAACGTTGCGCGCCGCTTCATACAACTTGGCCAGTTCGAGTGGCGCCGCGCCGCCCCCCTGTCGGAACTCATAGAGCACCCGTTGTGCCGCGTCCGCGCGGCCCGCATTCAGATGCACCCAGAACATCCGCCGTACCGGTTCCAAACTCCGCGGTTCCGCCAGCGCCCGCTGCCGCTGCGCCGTCAAGTACGGCCGCAATTGCTTCGTCTGCACGAGTAGTTCATAGTGCTTCACGGACTCGGGCGCTTCCCGGTCATAGACGGCCAACGCCGCCGCCGCTCCGCTTCGCGCCAGTTCCAACGCCGCGCGCCGCTCGAGCGGATTCGCCACCGTCCGCCGCCCCAGCACGGCCTCGTACTCAGCGTACTTCTTCTGGCTCAGCAGATACGGCAGAAATTCGTCGTAGAGCTTGGTGCTATCCGGTTCCGCCGTCTCCCAGGCCTGGTAGATCGGCATCGCATCCAGCAACTGCTCCTGCGCCTCGGTCAGCGCCCGGGCGAAGAGCTTGGCCTGCAGCAGCGCGGCGATTTCTTTCGCCGGTTCCAAGCGCCGATGATGATAGTTCGCCTTCTCCACCCAAGCCGGTTGCTTGTTCGGAACCATCTCAACGTACTTCGCCAAGTCCGCCTCGGCCGCGGCGAAGTCGAGTTGCAACTCCGCTTCGCGCGCCCGCAGATAATAGAGCCGGGCCTCGGTGGCTTGGGCCTGAATTTGCGCTGTCAACGCCGCCCGCGTCTCCGCCGGCGACTTCCGCCACGCCAGCGTATTGCCGGCAAAGGTCGTCATCCGGTAGAACACCTGCTCAAAGGCGTTCCCCGCTTCAATCGTCGAGACGTAGGCCGGCAGATCCGTCGCCCACGCCGCCGCGGCCAACGCGACCAAGCTAAGGAAGTACTTCAAGGGCCACCTCCTGGCTCGCCACGTTGTGCGCCACATCTTCCGCGGTTACCTTCACCATGTACCGCCCCGGTGGCAGTGTCTTCGGAATCCTCAGCTCGCCGATGTTCACACGCTTTCGCTCATCCCACCGCAACCGCGCCGGCGCCACGCCGACCAACTTCGCCGTAATCGTGCGTGTCAATTCGGTCGCCTTTGCGCTCACGGTCAACGTCGAACCCGCCCGCACCGAATTCGCTTCGAGCTTCACGCTAACCAGCGGCTGCTTGCTCGCAATAATGAAGGTCTTCCCTTCCCGGTACGTCCGCCCGTTCTTGTCCCGCAGCACCATTTGCACCGTGTGCGTACCGTCCGCCATGCTCGCCGGAGCCAGAAAGCGCGTCTGCCACACGCCCTCTTCCGCCAGATACTTCAAAGGCTTCGTCAACCCGAACGGGAATACGGCCACGACGCTCGCAATTGCCGAATCGGTCCGCACGCGCAGCACCGGATCCCCGGGCCGGATCAGCCGCGGCCGCAGCAGGCTCCGCGGCGCTGCCAGAAAGCTCGTGTAGGGCGTCACGAATTTGTACTTCTTCGACAGGCGTATGATCTCGTCAATCGTCGCCTTGTCCTCGCCATCGCGGTCAATCTTTTCAAGCAGCGCATCCACCCGCGCCTTCGCCCAGTTCCGCGGCAGTTGCGGATGCGCCGTCTCCGTAGCCGGCAAGTTCACAGTCGCCGTCGCCCCGCGAACTTTGAACGTAGCCAAACCCGGCTGCCCGTACTGCCCCACCCAAGTGGCCTCGCTCCCTGGATACACGGCTTCATGCAGGGGGTATACGAGCGAAACAGCCGCCGCCGGCTGCACGGTCAACGCCACGCCTTCGGCCGCCTTCCGGTTCAACTTCGAAAGGAAACCATTCAATTTGAACTCTTCCGGCTCCGTCGACCGCACCCATTCGAAAACGCCGTTTTGGCGCGCCAATCCCTTCAACAGGTTCGCGTTCGCATCGTCGCCCACGGCATAAACGAACGTTCGCGGCTTTCGCGCAGCCCACGCCTTGCCGTACTCGGCCAGCAGGTGCCCCGTCCGCACCTGCCCCTCGGTCGCCCCGCCGTCGGTGAACACAACCAACACCGTCTCGTCATCCGCCAACGCCAGCCCCTTCTGCAGTGCCGCACCCAAATTCGTCGCCCCGCGCAACGGCTGCGTCTTTAACCAGTTCAACGCCTGCTCAGCATTCGCCGACCCGCCCGCCGCCGGCCCCGGCGCAAACGCCGCCACCTGCGAGTTATACGCCAGCAAGTGGAACTTGTCCTCCGCTCCTAAACCGGTTAGCAGCGCCGTCAACGCCCGCATGCTCCGTTCCAGCTTCTCCCACTGCATCGAAAGCGAGGCGTCAAACAGAGCGACCACCGTCTTCGGCGTGCCCTCCGCCGTGGCTTGCGGTGCAATTATTGCCGTAGCTTCAAAGTACCCCGGCCCTTCGGCCGATTCCCGCTGCGCCGTTACCAGCAGCCGGTCGCCCTTCGGGTCCTCCCGGTCGATCCGGATAGCAAAGTCCTGCGTTAGAGCAACGTTCCGCGCCTCCAACGTCGCCCGAATCTTATTCGGCGTCCGCTCGATAATCTGCAATGGATACACGGTCGAAATCTGCTCGAACTGTTTGATCGCGTGCGGCGCCGTCACCGTCACAGTAATCCAGAGCCGCCCCACGGTCTGCTCCTTATAGGCATCCGGCTTCAACGGCAGCGACAACACCGAACTCAAATTCTCTACCGCCAACCGCTGGTGGTATTCCATCTCCATCCGCTTGGTCCCGTATCCTGGGATCGGCGCCACCCGCGCGCTGAACACGCTCGTCCGCCGGGCCTCGTCCACGTCGCGCTCGCCGAGTTGCAGCAGCCCCGGATCGATCGCCTGCAGCCGGATGTCGTTATACAGCTCCTCAGCCCGCCG
The DNA here is from genome assembly GCA_038215275.1 of Bryobacterales bacterium. GTDB lineage: Bacteria > Acidobacteriota > Terriglobia > Bryobacterales > Bryobacteraceae. Next base: position 33,015 of record JBBQRA010000017.1, read on the forward strand.
CCGTTCCAGGATCACCCCCGGAATACGCGTCGCCCCGTCCCAAACCGCGAAATCACTCAGCAGCGCGTTCCCCGGCAGCGCAAAAACGTAGTTGCCTTCGAGTACGCCCGCCGTCTTGTTGGCGAAGATCTGCCGCGTCAACACCTTTACGGAAGACCCGTCGATCTCGACGTCGATTGCCATTTCTTCCATCGAGAGCACTGCCGGATCAGGGGCCTGCTTATTCGTCGGAATCAACGCCCCCGCATCCGCAAACAAAGTCGCCGCCAGCAAAAACAAGCTATACCGCATCAGACCTGCAACACTCCCTCGGCGATTTTCACGAGACCGTTATCCGTACCAGCGTAAAGGGCCCCGCTAGCCCAGGCAAGGGCCGTAACATTAGCGGAAGGTAACCCGTCGGTAATCCGTCGCCACCGCAGCCTCGCGAAGTCGTAACACAGCAACCCGTGCTTCAGCGTCCCCACGTAGACTCCCACCGCCGTCGCCACCATCGCCCCGGGGTTCACGACCGCATCCCCCGGCAGATCCTTGAAGCTGTGCCAAGCGTTATTCGCGTCCAGCCGTTGCACCCCGCCGCCGTAAGTGCCCACATACACGTCCCCGCCGGTCACGGCCATCGCCGTCACCCAGTTTGCCTTCAACCCCGAATTGGCCGTGGAATGGCTCATGCGTACGACCCCCTGCCGGACACGCGTAATCCCGCCTAGAGTCCCGCAAAATATCTCCTCGCCGCGCAGCGCCAGACTATAGAGGTGGTTGTTCCCTAATCCATGAAACGCGTTCAACGACCGCGCTCCGGATTTGTCGAAGATCGTGAGCCCCGCCGGCGTCGCCGCCAGCACGGCCGCCTCCGCCAGCAGCACATCCGTCACGTGCGTGGCGATCAACCCGTCTTCCCTCGTCAATACCTGCCGTTGCCGCCCCGCCGCGTCGAAATAAATCAACCCGTTCGCCGTCGCCACCGCCGTCCGGTCCGCCGAGTGGACGATCCGGTTCACGCAAAAGAGCCGGTCGTTTTCAAGGTGTGTCACCTTCCCGTCCGTCCTGACAATGTCGAGCCCCCGGTCGAAGTAGCCCACCCACAGCCGGCCCGCTCCGTCCATCGCCAGCGCGGAAACGTTTCCATCAGTAAGGAGCCCGGCCGGAGCCGCCACGAGCGTCTCCTCCCGGCCGTTCTCGGTCGAAACCAGCGCCCGCCGCGTCAGCAGCCTGGTCGGCGAGACCACTTGGCGGATCTCCTGCTTCCCGCTCAAGACTGCCCGCCCCCGCGCTCCCAGCGGCGTCGTCACCAATCCGTCTTCGAGGGTCCCGGCATGGAGCGTCTCGCCCGCGAGCAGCACCGATCGCACGAAGAAGCCCTCGGCCAGTTTGCGGTCAAACGTACCCGCCCGGAACAAGGCCGCGCCGATCGGCGTCCCGGCCACTGCCAGGTCCCCCGATACGGCCACCGCCTCCACATGCGGATCCGGCAACCCCTCGGCCTCGCGGAACTGGTCAAGCTGTCCCGCGTGCAGCCGCCAGAGGCCGGCGTTCCGGGTGCCGATATACAGGTCCTCCTCCTTGCCCGCCAGCGCCGTCACGGCGATCCGGCCCAGCGCCGGATGAGCCAGGCCCAGGCCCCTTCCGTCATAACGGACCACACCGCCGTCAGTCCCCCACATCATCCCGCCGGAGGCAACCGGCAGCAGGGCCCGCACGGTAGCGTAGCCGGCTTCTACCGGCCGGATCTGTCGAACCCGCCCGCCTTCGAGCGCCAGGACGCCTTCGCCTTCGGTCGCCAGCCAGAGGACGTCGCCGACTTCGACCAGAGCGGTCAGCGGCGCCGGTGGCAGTTCCCACCCGCAGCGCCACTGCTGAGCGATGGTGCCGTCCGGGTTCCACGCCAGTAGCCCGTTCGCGGCAGCGATATAGCGTCCGGCGGCGGCACGGAAGTCGGCCGGCGTTGCCATCGGTTCGAAGCCGGCAGGAGGCGGAGCGTCCCTCCAGCCATCGGTGGCGCCTACCGATTGACTCAGCGCAACCGCGCGGGCCGCCCGATCCTCACTCTGTTTGGCGCGCCACAGCGCCGCACCGGTATAAACGGCGCCGACTCCTGCCGCGGCGCCCGCGCCGATCCACTGCCGCCGCGTCACGCCAGCACCAGCGTGCTCAGCTCCGGCCGGCAGTTGACCCGAAAGCCGAGAATGTTTCCCACGCCCCGCGTCGTATGGATCCACCGGCCGCCATCGAACGGATTCAGTCCCACGGCGTAGCGCTTATCGATCACCGGCACTCGCGGAGGCCCGTAGAACGGGACCATCACCTGGCCCCCGTGCGTGTGACCGCATAGCATCAGTTCCCAGGGAGCGCGGCGGCACTCTTTTTTTCCGTCCGGGTTATGGTTCAAACAGATCACCGGAGCCTCGTCCGGCGGCACGCCCGCGAAGGCGGTCTCGCCCAGGCAGTCGTTACTCCACCAATCTCCGAGGCCAACGAGGTGGACCGCTCCGGCGGCGGTCGCGACCAGTTCGTTCCGGTTCCGCAACACATGGACGCCAGCCTTCTCCAGGATCTCGATCACGGCGTCCGGCGTTGGAAACCAGCCCGCCCGCGCGGCCCAGTCGCCACCGTCGTGATTGCCGAGAGCCGCGTAGGTGGGCGCGGCCGATGTCAAAACTTTCAGAGCCTGCACATACGCGGCCGCGTCGTAGTCGCGATCGCTGGTAATGTAGTCGCCAGTTAGGCAGATCAGGTCCGGCTTCGCCGCCAAGCCTTTTTCAAAGGCTTCCACCAGATACCGCATGGGAATGTACTCGGAAGCGTGAAGATCGGAGAGATGTAGAATCCGCAGACGCCGGCGCAAACGCCCCCGCGCGATGGCCACCCGCTTCTCCGTCGCTTCGAGCCACGACGGTTCGAAATAGTAGGCATAAGAATACGAGCCCACGCCAATACCAGCCGTGCCCAAAAAGAAGTTCCGCCGGGTCATTTCTTCTAGTGTAAGTCCTGCCAGAAATTGCCTGTAACATAGCCCCATATGCTCATCCGGCTATTCCTTCTCCTGGGCGCCCTCCTCCCCCTCCACGCCCAGCCCAACATCCCCTACGCCCAACCCCAAAACGAGCGCCAACTCCTCGACATCTTCGCCCCAGCCACCGGCTCCGGCCACCCCGTCGTCGTCTGGATCCACGGCGGCGGCTGGATGCGCGGCAGCAAGGAAGAAGTCGGCCACAAGCCAACCGCCTTCACTGAAAAAAGCCTCGTCTTCGTCCCCATCAACTACCGCTTCGTCCCCCACGTCACCATGCACGACATCGTCCGCGATGCCGCCCGCGCCGTCGCCTGGGTTCACTTTAATATCGCCAAACACGGCGGCGATCCCACCCGCATCTTCCTCATGGGCCACTCCGCCGGCGCCCAACTCGCCGCCCTCCTCTGCACCGACACCCGTTACCTCGAAGCCGAACGCGTTCCCCATCACGTCATTCGCGGCTGCGTCCCCGTCGATGGCGACACCTACGACGTCCCCCTCCAAATCGCCACGTCCACCGCCCGCCGCCTCAGCTTGAAACAACCTCCGCCCCGCATGGGCTACGCCGATAAGTTCGGCAACTTCGCCGATCAGCGCGAACTCTCCGCCGTCAACCACGTCGCCCCCAACCGTGGCATCGCCCCCTTCCTCCTGCTCCACGTCGCCGACCATACCGATACCACCGCCCAAGCCTATCGCCTCTGGGCCGCACTCGACCAAGCCGGCATCCCCGCCACCCGCTTCGCCGCCGAAGCCACCGACCACGTCAAACTCGACGCCGACATCGGCTTGCCCACCGACCTCGCCACCAAGGCCCTCTTCGAATTCACTACGGCCGTCCTCGCCGCCCCAAACTCAAGGTAGCCGTGCCATAGCCCCGATCCCAAACTCCAACCGCCGAAAGTGCTTCAAATTCCAGGTGTAAAGCCAGTTCGCCCGGCTCTTGACGAAAGCCGCAGCCGCTCATCTGGAATCTGGTCCGGCGCCTCCATCGCCGGCCCCGCCGTCTCCAGCAGCGGAGCCATTCGCTGCGACCGGCGCATCCGGTCCAGCGCCTTATGCCGAGCCGTCTGCAGGATCCACGCCCGCGGAAACTCCGGCACCCCGTCTCGCGGCCACTGCGCCAACGCCGCCGCAAAGGCCTCCTGCGCCGACTCCTCCGCCACGTCCAGATCATTCGTCTGCCGGACGAGAATGGCCACCAGCTTCCCCCACTCCGACCGGAAAAGTTCGTCCACGACTTGCGATGCTGAAATCAAGGCTGTCCAATTCTAAAAAATACTGGACGCGCCTGTCGATTTCCCCGCTCCTCCTGCGATTCAGAAGCAGAAGGAGAAACTTATTCAATACATCTACCTCATTTACTTGAACGAACAGAAGTGGAACGAACTCCCACCGCCCGAGCGCGACCAGCTCATCGCCCAAGGCGACAAGATGGTCTCCCGGTGGAAGGAGCAAGGCAAGCATCTTGGCGGCGCGCCGCTCCACTCGGCCAACAGCGCCACCACCATCCGCGCCGAAAGCTGCAAGCATGTCGTCACCGACGGACCCTTCGCCGAAACCCGCGAACAACTCGGCAGCTACATCCTGGTCGACGCGGAGAGCCAGGAGGAGGCCGTCAACATGTGGCTCGACGGAAGCCGCGGCAACCCGGGGATCATTGAAGTCCGTCAAGTCGCGCCCTTCCCACAGCCCTGCGTCGAACCCACGCCCGGTCGCAAGCTGTACATGCTCCTCTGCTACCACAACGAGGAGCAATGGGAGTCCTCCCCGGCTGCGGAGAAACAGCGGCTCTCCGCCGACGCCCCCGTCTTTGCCAAAGAGATGTCCGAAGCCGGCCGCTGGATCTCCGGAGCACCGCTCGTCAAGGCCAGCCGGGCGCAATCGATTCACTCCCGCGACGGCCAGTTCCTCGTCACGGATGGTCCATTCGCCGAAACGAAGGAGCATCTGGCCGGCTACATCCTCTTCCATGCGGATGACCTTGAAGAAGCCATCGCCGTCGGCAAACGCTTCCATGCCGTTCGCACCGGGTCGGTAGAGGTACGGCCGGTGGCGGTCTGCGCCGAATAGCCATCCCACCGGAACAAAATCGATCCGAATGCGTATTAGAGGGTCATGCAGCTATGCGCTCTATTCGTTCTCTGTTGCCTCTGTGCTCCGGCGCAGACCATTCGCCGTCTGGATGGCAGCACCATCACGGCCGAGTTCGCGGAGACCTTCGCCCGCAAGACCCTCGCGGACGCCAACGTTGCCGGCGCCCAACTCGCCATCGTCAACGACGGTCGCCTCGTCTGGAGCATGGCCCACGGCGTCCGCCAACTCAACCCCTCCCTGCCGATGACACCCGAAACCACCACCTGGGCCGCGTCCATCACCAAGGCCATTTTCGGGACGTACGTCATGCAACTGGTCGAACGGGGCGAGTTCGACCTCGACATCCCGATCGCGAAGCAATTGAAGCAACCGCTCACCGATTACCCCGAATACAAGGAAACTGCGAGCAACCTGGTGAAGGAGCGCTACTGGCCGCTCATCACGCCGCGGATGGTCTTGAACCACACCACCGGCCTCAATAATTTCGCCGTGTTCGCGCCGGACAAGAAGATCCGGCTGCTGCTTAAACCCGGCGCGCGCTACAGCTACTCGGGTGAGGCATTCAACCTGCTGCAGATGCTCATCGAGGAGCAGAAACGCCGCCCGCTCGATGAACTGATGCAGGAGTCGATCTTCGCGCCGCTCCAGATGACGCGCACCGGCATGCGCTTTCGCCCGGAGTTCGAAAGCAACATCGCAGACCGTTTCGACGAGAAGGGAGTCTTCCACGCCAAAACACGCCGCAATACCAGGGCGGCCGGGTCGATGACCTCCACCGCGGAGGACCTGGCGCGCTTCGCCACAGGCCTCTTCCAAAACAAGCTCCTGGAACCAGCGGCAAAGGCACGGCTCCTGGCGCCCTCCGTCCAGATCCGCACCGTCCGCCAATTCCAAGCCGGCCTCCAACCCGAGGGGCTACCCGCCAAGCAACTCGGCCTAGCTTACGGCATGGGCTGGGGACTGCTGACCAAAACGAAGTACGGCAAGGCGTTCTTCAAGGAAGGCCACGGAGATGGCGCCCAAACGTTCATGATCTGCTTTGAGCGCGGCCAGTCGTGTATGATCCTACTCACGAACGACGACAACGGCGAACGCACCTACCGGCGCCTCCTCGAAACATTATTCGGCAACACGGTCAGCCCTTGGGAATGGCATGGCTATCCGCATTAAGGAGATCACCATGGACCAGCAGGCCGGGACGAAAGATGCTCCCTGGAAACTAAGCACGCCTCCCGGTACATCCGAGTTCGAAGCCTATCGGGATGAGGCCGCCAACCCTCTTGCCTTAGTCGTCCAAGTTGGCGCCACCCAACTGCGCTACCACTTGCGATGCATTGAAGACCTGCATGCCATGCTGAAGGCGCACGGCGACTGGATGCTGCTCGGGAGCGTGGACGAGCAAAAGCCTGCCGCCGAAGGAACGGTAGAAGCATGGGGCCGCTCACCGGAGAACCCGGCCGGCGGGTGGTACGGCCTCAAGAAGGGCTTTCGAGGCCGCTTCGGCATGTACGTTCCGCCGGTGCTGAAGCTGCTCGGATTAGCCGAAGTGGAAGAACATCCGCGCAACAACCGCATGCGGGCGATCTGAAGAATCGGACTACAGCTTGCCGTACAGCGCCAGCAACCGCGACCAAGCCTTCTCCGCATTCGGCTCGTTATAAACCCGCGAATCCGGCGGGCACCACCCATGGGCCGAGTCGGGATACACCTCGATCTCGGCCGCCAGCTTGGCTTCGGCAAACGTCGCCTTCAACACATCTTTGTCTGTCGGCGCACGCGCATCGTCATTCGCCGCAATGGCCACCAGAAACTGCGCCTTCGTCTTCGCCGCCTGCAAATGCGGACTCGTCGGCGAATCCGCGCGCACCAGTCCGCCGCCATGGAAGGACGCCACCGCCCCGACGCGATCCGGCACGGCCGCTGCAGTCCGGAACGCCATCGGCCCTCCCATGCAGTAGCCCTGCGTCCCCATCTTCCGATTCTTCGCCACGGAAGCCTGTTTATCCAGCCAGCCGATGAAGGCCTTCGCATCCGTCATGTGTGTCGTTTCGTTCAGCGCCGACGCCATCGGCCGCATCTGATCAATCGTCTTCGGCGTGTACGCCTCCGGCGCCGGGGCTTTCCCGCTGCGATAGAACGGATTCACCACCAACACCGAGTAGCCGGACTCCGCCAGCCGCTTGCCCATCTGCCGGAACGCCGGGCGAAGCCCAAAGATGTCCGGCCAAATCAGCACCCCCGGCGCCGTACCGCTCGCCGGGTGGACGAAATAGGCGTCGGCCACTCCGTCCGGAGTGGTCACCGTCACGTCGGATTCGGCCACCGCGGCCGCATTGGCCACCTGCGGCAGCAGCATCGAAACGCCCGCGCCGAGCAGGACGCCGAATTGAATCCGCGTCACCAGCCCACGGGCTTCAAACGCCAGACGGTCTTCTTCGAAATGATCTTGGTCGCACATGGATAAGCATTCTAGCAACCCGCCCCGCCTGGGATAGCATAGTCCCGTGCTTGCCAGACTCCTGCTCCTCGCGTTCGCTCTCCGTCTTCCCCTGTCCGCCGCCGAATGGGACCCTTCCCAGGAAGCCAACCGCGTGATGCGCGGGCTCATCCCTGTCACGGGTCCTGAGGTGAAAGGTGCCCACGACGCCGAGTTCGTCCTCATCGGAGACCGCGCCTACATCGTCGCCATGGCCAACGACGTACAGCCCGGCGAAAACGCCGAGTGGCCATTCGTCTACTGCACCCTCTCCATCGTCGACCTCAAGACGATGCAGGTCGTCAAGCGCGTCCCGATGGCCAAGGGAGGCCAGGCGTTCCAGAACGCAACGTTGCCGGACGGAGCCTGCTTCGTCCCCCGCATCATTCAGAAGGACCGGCACACCGTGCGAACGTTCTTCGCGAGCGAAGCGCCGGGCAAGCGCGAGGCGCAGTCTTACTATTTAGATTTCGACATCCGGAAGATGGCCTTTTCAAACCGCCTGGAGAAGCTGAAGCTCCGGACGCGCGTCGGCGTCTTCCCGATGCAGCCGAAGCGGTTTTATGAGGATGCGGTGGCCGCGCAGGGTTTCCGCCGCGAGCCGAAGGATTTCGGTCTCTACACCATCGACTCGTTTAAGGAGTTCGACGGTAAAACCTACGTGGTGATGAATAACTATCCCGGTGGGCAGAACGGCCTGGCCATCCTGAACAAGAAGCGCGATACCTTCACCGTGGTGGGCCACTACAACCCCGCGGGGTCCGAGCGTCTGACGGAGTCGGCGGTGAATCGGCTGCCGGACGGCACGTGGTTGGCGATCTGCCGGCAGGATGGAGGAACGGCCAACTACATGTTTACGACGAGTCCCGACGGAAAGACCTGGTCCGCCCCGGCGTACCGCGACATCGTGCCGAACGGAGGAAGTTCAAAACCGAATTTCGAAAAATTCAACGGCACGTACTACCTCGGCTGGCAGGAATCGACCCGAGTCAACGGAGTCTCGCGTTCGGTCTTCAACGTGGATGTGTCGCCGGACGGCGTGCAGTGGAAGCGCAAGTACCGCTTCGCGACGGACCGGTCGTTTCAATACGCCTCTTTCCACCTCCACGAGGGGACGATCTACTTTACGGTGACGCAAGGCGATTCGTCGCCGAGCCGCAAAGAGAAGGTCATGTTCGGGAAGCTCGACTAGGCAGCAGTTCGGTATCGGTCAGCCCCGTCTTCGGGCCTCGCTTCTGAGCCGGTGGGACCGGCTCAGGGCTGGCAGTATTGTTGATGCGCCGCCAGGCATAGAAGCTCGACCGCGGCTGCTCCCAGATGGCACAGACGCGCTC